>DATINY010000298.1:0-4996 GCA_035473755.1 Streptosporangiaceae bacterium | reverse complement strand
GAGATGGCCAGGTACGGTACTTCTGCACGGCACAGATCACGCGACGGCCAGGCGGGTTCGCTGGTGGTCCGGTCCTGGGCCAGGCGCCTGTGTGGCGGGGCTCGCAGGATGAGGGCCTACTGCGTTCGGCAGCCAGCAAGGGATGTCACAGGCATGTTCTGGAGCGGTTCCCGTTCTTCCCCGGGGCTTGGTCCCCCGTGCCACCGTGGCAGCGGCCGGGCGTGCCGGAAGACGGCCCCGGCATTGTCATTAGCGATGGCGCCGGGCCGCGGGTTGCCGGCTGATGTACCGGGGTCCAGGCAGAGCGGGGCGAGGGAGACTACAGGGTGACGACGGTCAGGGAAGATTTCGGCCAGGGGCCTGACGGCACCGGCGAGGGCCGGCCGGGCCAGCCAGCCGCCGAAACGCCCCAGCCGCGGGCACCGCGCCGCTGGCGCCCGCTGGCATCCCTCACCGGCCTGATCCGCCGCCACTGGCTGTTCTCGCTGGCCCTGGTGGCCGCAGCGGTGCCCCGGTTGGTGGTGATGCTGGGCTTCCGGCCGGCGATGCTGTTCCGGCTCGACACGTTCGACTACCTGTGGAGCGCCGTCCACCTGTCGCCGAATGTGGTCAACCCCAGCGGCTACTCCCTGTTCCTGTGGCTGTTGCTGCCGTTCCATTCGCTCGTCCTCGTGGCCGCCATCCAGCATCTCCTGGGCCTGGGCGTGGCCACGATGGTCTATGGGGTGCTGCGTCACTACCGCCTGCCCGCCTGGGGTGCGACCCTGGCCGCGGCGCCGGTCCTGTTCGACCCGGAACAGATCATGATCGAGCACCTGATCATGGCCGACATGCTGGCCATGGCGCTGATGGTCGGCTCGTTCGCGGTGCTGCTGTTCCGCGATTCGCCGTCGCTGCCGCGCTCGGCGACGGCGGGCCTGATGATGGGCGCCGCCACCATCATCCGCCCCACCGTCCTGCCGCTGGTCGTGCTGATCCCGGTCTACCTGCTCATCAGGCGGGTCGGCTGGCGCCGGGCGGGCGCCGCCCTGGCCGCCGGCCTGCTGCCCGTTCTCGGCTATATGGGCTGGTTCTCGGCCGCCCACGGCACCTTCAACCTGAGCAACAGCAACGGGCTGTTCCTGTGGTCGCGGACGATGTCGTTCGCGAACTGCTCGGTCATCAAGCCGCCGCCGGACCTGCAGGCGCTGTGCCCGACGGCCCAGCCTGGGCCGCTGGCCAAGGCCGATCCCGTGCTACGCCGCCAGCCCAAGCGTTACCTGTGGAACCACCGGATTTGGGCGTGGCAGGGCACCACCAGCGGGTTCGTCCCGGACACCGCCGCTTTCACCGAGGCCAACAACGAGCGGGCGCTACGGTTCGCGGTCCTGGCCATCAAGGCCCAGCCGGTCGCGTACGCCCAGGCGATCGCCGCGGAGTTCGTCACGCCGTTCGCCCATACCGACAGCACTCTGCGGTTCCCCGTGATCCCGCCGAGCTCG
Source organism: Streptosporangiaceae bacterium (assembly GCA_035473755.1). GTDB lineage: Bacteria > Actinomycetota > Actinomycetes > Streptosporangiales > Streptosporangiaceae > UBA9676. The sequence continues at coordinate 3,515 of DATINY010000298.1, read as the reverse complement.
AAGACCCTGACCCCGGCGTACAACCTCCGGTATGCGATCGGGACGATCAAGGCGTATACCGGCAGCGACCAGGGGGTCTCACCGTATCTGGGCTACCATTTCGGGGCGCGGGTGGTGCACGTGCCCGCCGTCCTCATGAACGAGTACCAGCACATCATCTTCCTGCCCGGCCCGGTGTTCGGCCTGGTCGTCCTGACCGGGCTGGTCGGGATCATCATCCCGAGCCGCAGATCGTGGCCCGCGATCCTCCTCTGGGTCTCGGCAGTGATCATCATGGTGCTGCCGACGGCGGAGCATGAGTACACCTACCGGTACGTGATCCCGGCGGTCCCGCTGGTGTGCATAGCGGCTGCGCTCGCGTTCCGCAAGCAGGACAGGAAGCCGGCGGCCACAACGGCAGCGGGCGGGGCGCTCGCCGCGAGCGGGGCCGGACCAGCCGCGCCGGCCCGATCCACAGCGTCGGCCGCATCCACGGCACCGGCTGCATCTAGCGCGTCGGCTGCATCTAGCGCGTCGGCTGGATCCGCTGCGCCGGCCGCATCCGCCACGCCGGACGGATCTAGTGCACCGGATGGATCTAGCGCACCGGCCAGCGGGCCTGCTACGCCGGTGGCGCCGGCCGAACCCGCAGCGGAGGCCGGGCCGGTCAGTGAGGCCGGCCCCGAGAACGCCTGACTCGCGGCTGGCCCGCGCTGCGTGAGGCGTCGGCCGCCCGTCGGAAGCGCCTGTCCCGTGGCCGCCCGCCGGAACGCCTGACTCGCGGCGGCCCGCGGGACGCCTGGCCGCGCAAACGCCTGACCTGCAGCCTCTGCAGCCGCCCGTCATGACGGAGCGGGTTTACAGCCCGACCCAGATCGTGATGGTGGATCCCTTGGGCGCCTGGTTGTTGGGGCTGTAGTTGAAGACGTTATCCACCGGCCCCACCTGGTTGACGTTGACCGAGAAACCGAGTTTCTCCAGGGTGTGCGTGGCCTGATCGACCGACATCCCGTCGACGTTGGGGACCGGCACCATGGGTGGGCCGGGCGAGATCGTGATGGTGATGACCTGGCCCCTGGTGAACGCGCTGCCCGCGGGCTGCGACTGGTCGGTGATCGTCCCGGTCGGCGCGTCGCTCTTGGCCGCGGTGACCACGTTGAGCGATACGCCGTTGGCCGATGCCCATCCCTGGGCCGCCTCCTGGGGCTGTCCGACGAAGTTGGGCATCGGCGGCCCCGCGCTGACCACCAGCCGGACCGGCTGTGGCTGCGGCCACATGGTCCCGGCGGCGGGGGCGGTGCTGACCACGATGCCGGCCGCGATGGTGCCGGACGTTTCCTTCGTCACCGGGCCGGGCGTCAGCCCCGCCTGCCGGAGCGCTGCCTGCGCGGCCTGCAGGGTCAGCCCGGTCACCTGCGGCATCTGCCGCCGATGCGGCCCCGCCGACGGGATTAGCGTGATATGGCTGCCCTTGCCCACCCGCTGCCCGGGCGCCGGGACTGAGCGGATCACCCGGCCCTTGGCGACCTGGTTGTCCAGCCGCGCGGTGCCGGTGGTGACGGTGAACCCGGCCCCGCTCAGCTTGGCCGTGGCGGCCGCGACGGTCATGCCGGTGACCTTCGGGACGTTGGTGAACCGGCCCGATGTCAGCCACCACGCCGCCAGCCCCACCACGAGGACCACAGCGACCGCGGCGGCGAGGTAACCAAGCCGCCTGCTGAACAGCAGCCGCTGCAGCCGGGGCTCGGGCGGGCCGTGCTGGGGCCGCTGCGGCGGCCCGTAGGGACTGTCGTCGGCCCCGCCGCTGACGATCAGCGTGTGCTGGTCGCCCGGGCGGTAGGGCTCCGGCTGGAACTGCTGGGTGACCGACTGCGATGCGGAGCCGGGGTGGGAGAGCCCGAAAGACTGCCGTGCTGGCGGGGCCCCTCCCGGCATCAGGTCGTGACCAGGCTGGCCGGTTGGAGGGCCCGGCCAGGGGAGAGGTGGCGGCACCGGCGGCGTGCTGCCGCCCTCGGCGGCCGGATCACCGTCCGGCCCTCCCGGCATAACGGTGGTCGGCGCGGCCGGAAAGCCGCTCCCGGGCAGGCCGGGGAAGCCGGTCGCCGGCGCGGCGGGGAAGCCACTGCCCGCCGGGACGGGGAAGCCACCTACGGGCGGGTCGAGGAAGTCGCTGGCCGGTGAGACGGGGAGGCCGCTGCCGGCCGGGGCCGGGGCACCGTCCGGCGGCAGGCCATGCCGGACCCCGGTAACGGCATCCAGGAATTGCCCGGCGTCACCCGGGCGCAGTTCGGGATCCCGGCTGGTCGCGAGCGCCACCAGCGCGTCCAGTGCGGGCGGAAGCCCCGGCACGGCGCTGGACGGCGGCGGGACGACCTCGTTGACGTGCTTGTACGCCACCGCCAGCGGGGTATCGCCGGTATGCGGCTGCCTGCCGGTGAGCAGCTCGAAGAACATCACCCCGGCCGCGTACACGTCGGTGCGTGCGTCGGCCACCCCGCCGGCCACCTGCTCGGGCGCCAGGTAGGCGGCGGTTCCGATGATCATCCCGGTCTTGGTCTGGCTCGTCTGGACCAGCAGCCGGGCCAGCCCGAAGTCGGCGACCTTGACCGCACCGGAGTCGCCGAGCAGCACGTTCTCGGGCTTGACGTCGCGATGCGCGATCCCGGCGTCGTGGGCCGCAGCCAGCCCGCCCAGCACCCCGGCCATGATGTCCAGTGCCTCACGCGCGCTGAGCCGGCCACGCGAGTTCAGCAGGTCACGGAGCGTCCGGCCGGGCACGTACTCCATCGCCAGATACAGGATGTGGCCGTCGGCCCCCTGGTCGTACACGGTGACGACGTTCGGGTGGGAGAGCTGGGCGACCGACCGGGCCTCGCCGACGAACCGGCGGACGAAGTCCTCGTCGTCGGCGAGCTCGGCGTGCATGATCTTGAGCGCGACCGTGCGCTCGAGCCGCGTGTCGGTGCCCAGGTAAACCGTGGCCATCCCGCCGCGGGCGATCAGGGATTCGACCCGGTAGCGCCCATCGAGCAACTGCCCGATGGGTGGGCTCGCGAGGGTCGTGTCCATCGGCTCGATTCTAGGGGCGGCCAGGAATTTCAAGGTGAGAACATGGTTAAGGACTCGCCTGGTCACTGAAGGTGACGACCGGGACAGGGCCCCCGGCCGCCGCCACCGGACGAGCGCGCCGGGCCGCCCGCGCGCCGCGGGGCGTCGCTAACGTAGGTGCTCGTGCGGGTCGAACGGGTGGTGATCGCTGGCGCGGGCCTGGCCGGGCTGCGCACGGCCGAGGAGCTCCGCGGGCGGGGCTACCCGGGCGCGATCACCATGGTGGGGGCCGAGCTCTGGCCGCCTTACGACCGCCCGCCGCTGACCAAGAAGTTCATGACCGGCCAGCTCGACGACACCAGCCTGGCGGCGGATCCCGCGGCGCTCGGGCTGGACCTCCGGCTGGGCGAGGCGGCCACCGGCCTGGACGGGAGGGTGCTCGTGACCGACCGGGGGGAGCACGCGTTCGACGCCCTGGTGCTGGCCAC
>DATINY010000297.1:0-6253 GCA_035473755.1 Streptosporangiaceae bacterium | reverse complement strand
CCGCCGGGTGCCCGGAGGAACCGGCGGCATTTGTCGCTGAGCGGCTGGTCGGCCCAGTAGGCGAACAGGACGGCGAGCGCCAGGTCCGCCACCAGAATGTTGCGGCTCTGCAGCCGCAGCCCCCCGAAGAGCGGCAGGTGGACGAGCAGGGACCCGGCGGGGGTGTTGCCCCCGAGCGCGAGCACGAACCCGACGAGCGCCATGACGTGCCAGATGGCCCACTCGGGGAGCCGCGGCCGCAGCCGGAGGCGGCCGAGCAGGGCGGCCGCCGCGACGAGCGGGAGGATCCCGGCGTAGCCCGTCACCTCGGCCAGGTTGTAGTTCGCGAAGAAGGCCGGCTGGCCGAGGGAGCCGGAGCCGCCCAGCAGGTCCGGCACCAGCATCAGCAGCAGCCACCGGTGCGGGAGCGAGCCCGAGTCGAACAGGGCCACCGTGCTCGCCCCGCGCTGGGACGTGCCGATGGCGGCCAGGCCGGGCAGCCACTGCACGGCCCCGAGGCAGATGCCGAGCACCAGGCCGCGTAGATGACGACGATCACGGCGGCGTCCGCTATGGCGCGCGGCTCGCCGGCGAGGATCGTGAGGCCGAACGTCCCGGCCAGGACCGCGGTCCAGCGGAGCCGGGACGCGGCGCCCCGGGTCTCGGTAAGCCGGAGCACGCTGAGCAGCTGCAGCGGCACCCAGCTCAGGCCGGCCACCAGCCCGAGGTGGGCGACCTGGGCCGGCATGGCCCCGGCGAAGGCGAACGTGACCGCCCCGAGCAGGCCCGGCAGGCGGCCCAGGCGCAGGGCCCGCAGGAAGAAGAACATGCCGAGCCCGGCCACCGCCCAGGTGACGATCATGTTGAGCGTCCATGCAGCGGTGCCGGGCAGGACGGCGAACAGGAACGTGAGTGGGTACGCGGCGGCGGCGTTCCAGGAGGCGAGCAGCGGCGCGCCGCCCCAGATGTACGGGTCAAACAGCGGCAGCTGGCCGCCGCGGATCTGGCGCCCGGCGAGGACGCGCAGCGGGAAGTTCTGCGTCAGGTCGTCGCCCGGGAGAACGGCGTGCCCAAGCGCGGCCGGGATCCCGAAGATGATGATCGGCAGCGCGATGAGAATCGCGACGGCCAGCAGATCGCCGCGGCGGTGCCCGGACGCGCGCGTGCCGGGCACATGGACGGTCGTTGTTCTCGTTATCAGTGACAGCTCGGGCCCCACCACGCGGACTCTGGCAGCAGAGGCTGAAAGGATACTGGGCGAAAGCATGAACCTTGGCGGCAAGCCGGTGCCGGGCAGTTCCGCTCCGGCCCGGCGACGGCGATGATGCTGGCCGGGGCCCCGCCTAGCGATGGTCCAGTGACAGCGCCGCCAGCGCAGCATTGACGATGGAGCCCGCGTCGAGGTCGTGCACGCGGTAGAGGTCGCCGATGGTGCCGGACTGCCCGAAGGTGTCGACGCCGAGGCTGACGGCCGGCACACCCAGCGCCGACCCGAGCCAGCTCATGGTGTGCGACGCCGCGTCGTGCACGGTCACCACCGGGACCCGGCCGCCGAACACGGTCCGCAGCGCACCGGGGATGGACGGCGGGGTCGCGGTGCGGACCCCCTGCCGCAGGGTCCGTTGCCAGGCCCGGTAGAGCCGGTCGGCGGACGTCACGTCGACGACGTGCGCCGCGATGCCCTCGTCGCCCAGCTCGGCGGCCGCGGCGAGCACCTCGGGCAGGACCGCGCCCGAGCCGGCCAGGCAGACCTCCGGCGCGCCCCCGGCCGCGGCCTCGCTCGCGTCGGCCAGCTGGTAGGCGCCGGCCAGGACCTGGCGGCGCAGCACCGCGTCGCCCAGCCGCTCCCGCGCGCGGGCGAACGGTGCCTGGTCGATGCCCCGGGTGCTGAGCCGGAAGTAGTACGAGCCGTCCTCGATGCCCGCTGTCCCGGGCGGGGCGGCGTTCGCGGCCGCGATCGCCTGCAGGGCGCCGCAGATCAGCCAGTCCAGGGCCGTCGCGTAGGCCGGCTCGATGAACGTGACGTTCGGCAGCTCCAGGCCGACGGACGCGGTGATCGTCGACTGGTGCGCGCCCCCTTCCGGGGCGAGGGAGACCCCGGACGGGGTGCCGGCCACCACGAAGCGCGCGCCCGAGTAGACCGAATAGACGAACGCGTCCAGCCCTCGCAGCACGAACGGGTCGTATACGGTGCCGACCGGGAGCAGCGGCTGGTCGGACAGGTCCCAGGACAGGCCCAACTGCCCGAGCAGCAGGAACAGGTTCATCTCGCTGATGCCCAGCTCGATGTGCTGGCCCTCCGGGCCCTCGGACCACTTCAGCGCGGCGTCCTCGCTCCACGAGCGGCGCACGGCCGGGCTGAAGACGCCGGTGCGGTTGATGAAGCCGGCCAGGTTGGTGGAGGTGGCGACGTCGGGCGCGGTGGTGACCAGATAGGGCGCGACCCCCTCGTCGCGGGACAGGCCGACGAGGATCCGGCCGAGCGCCTCCTGGGTGGAGATCGGCCTGCCGGGGCGCAGGTCGGTGGAATCGGGCACGGGCGGGGCCGGTGAGCTGCGCCGCGGCGCACGGGCCAGGTGCTCGCGCCGGGCCGCCACCCATTGCCCGGCCGCGGTCATCGGGTCGAGCCGGTCCCATTCGGTGGCCAGGGTCAGGCCCAGCCGTTCGCGCATCTGGTCGACCTGGTCGGTGGAGAGCAGCGCGGAGTGGTTGCGCGGGTTCCCGGCGATGGGCAGGCCCCAGCCCTTGACGGTGTAGGCGAACAGCACGCTGGGCCGGTCCTTCTCGGCATCGCATTCGCCGAAGGCGGCCAGCAGCGAGCGGAAGTCATGCCCGGCCAGGTCGGTGACCAGGCCGGCGAGCTCGGCATCGCTGGCGATGCCGGCGCAGAAGTCGCGGACCTCGTCGGGGGCGCCATCGAGAAAGCGCTGCCTCACCGATGGCGCGGGCAACCCGAACAGCGACTGGTAATGCTCGTTGGGCATCTGGTCGATCCACGCCCGGAGCGACTCCCCGCCCGGGCGCGCGAACGCTGCCTGCAGCCGGTGGCCGTACTTGGCCTCGACCACATGCCACCCGGCGCCGGTGAACTGCTGCTTCCACTGCGCGATCCGGATCCCGGGCACCACCCGGTCCAGCGACTGCCGGTTCACGTCGATGATCCACATCACGTCGCCCAGGCCGTCGGTCGCCGGGTCGGAGACCGCCTCCCAGATGTTGCCCTCGTCCAGCTCGGCGTCGCCGATCAGCGCGATGAACCGGCTGCCCGGCCTGGCGCCGAAGTGCGCGTCCACGTACCGGCGGGTGGCCGCGGCGAACAGCGGCGCCGCGGCGCCGAGCCCCACCGAGCCGGTGGAGAAATCGACGATGTCGGGATCCTTGGTGCGGCTCGGGTAGGACTGCAGCCCGCCGAAGGCGCGCAGCGTCGGCAGGTAGGACCGGTCGAGGTTGCCGAGCAGGTACTGGATGGCGTGAAAGGTCGGCGACGCGTGCGGCTTGACGCTCACCTTGTCCGGGGCGTCGAGGTGCGCGAAGTACAGGGCGGTCATGACGGTGACCAGGCTGGCACTCGAGGCCTGGTGGCCGCCTACCTTGACGCCGTCGCGGGTGTCGCGGTCGTGGTTGGCGGCGTCGATGATGCGGGTGGCCAGCCACAGCACGCGCTGCTGGATCGCGTCCAGGACACCCGGGTCAGCGCCTGCGGGGGCAATCACCGCCGTAGTCTCGGCCATGCCGCGCTCCTCTGCCCGGGCCAGCGCTGACGCCGGACCTGCTGTCATAGCAGTTCCCGCAAGCCGGGTTGTTAATGTCGGCCACCCCCGGACGGCGTGCCGCCGGGGCCGCCGTCGTTACCGGCGGCCGGTCATGGCCCGCTGGTAACCGTCGTCACGCCCATTGTCACCAGCGACTTGTCGGCGCAGCCCTGCCGGCTCAGCGGCGCGGACAGCGCGCTGAACTGGTCGGGCGGGTAGACCTGCACCCAGTTCACCTGCTGCTGGTGCTTGCAGTTGTTCCCGATCAGCACGTCGCTGACCGCCAGCGTGGCGTGCGCCATCGCGCCTGGTGCCACGGTGATCACCGTCGGTGCGGTGGCGGTGCGCCGGCTGGCCGGTGCGCCGATCTGGCTGCCGCCCGGTGAGCTGACGAAAGCGACGCCCGGGTAGCCGAACATCGTGCAGGCCGAGCCGGAGGTGTTGGTGAAGTCGAGCGGGTAGAAGATCGTGCCCGCGGCGCCGTTGGCCGCGCCCACGGTCAGCTTCAGGTCCGTGGTCGCGCACGGCTGTGGCCCGGAAGGGGACGGCGTGACCGTGGGCGAGGCCGGCGCCGACGCGGTGGCCGTGACGGTGACCGTCCTGGTCGGCGTGGCGGCGGGGGTGGACGAGCCGCACCCGGTGGCCAGGATGGCCAGCGAGGTAAGGCAGGACCCGGCCAGCGCCAGCCGGCCCGTGATCGCGGATGCCCTCATGGATTCCCCTTCATCTGGTAAGCGCCGCTCCTTATGACGCTCTCCGGCACGTCCCGGTTGTGCCGGCGGCCCGGCACCGGTCACGCGCCGGCGGAGAGGTCCTTCGCCATGATGTGCTCCCGGCCCACCCCGTCGGGCATCAGGTCGCCGAGCTCCCCGGTGAGGCGGAAGCCGTTGCGCCGGTAGAGCGCGACGGCGTTCTCGTTGCCCGGCACCACGGCGAGCCGCAGCGCCCCCGAACCCGCCCGCCTCGCCCACTGCGCCACCGCTTGCACCAGCTGGTCGCCGACGCCGTGGCCCCGTGCGGCCGGGGCTGACCCACATCGAGATCAGCTCGGCCGCGCCCTCACCGACAGGCACGCCGCTGGCCAGGCCGGCCGGCTCCCCGTCCAGGACGGCGACGACGTTGAAGGAGCCGGGGATGCCCAGGCGGGCGCGCCATCGCTCCTCCCGGTCGCCCTCGCCCTGCCAGTCGGCCAGCCGGGAACCGAACGCGTACGGCGCCTCCGCCAGCGCGGCGAGCCTCAGCTGCCGCCACGCCCGCCAGTCGCCGGGCGTGAGCACCTGCAGTTCGATCACAGTGAGAAGACTGCCTCATCACCCCCCGGCGTGCCCGCCGGGTGGACGGTGACAATCACTGATTTCAGTCGGGAGAACGGGGGACGAACCGGACATGATCATGGCGAAATCCGGGACAAGGCAAAACGATCATGTGTGGCGGGCTGCCTGGCAGCGGCGAGGTGTCCGGGGGTCGGGCCGCCGCACAGGCGGGTGCCTGGTTATCGCCGGTCTGCTGGCTGGGTGACGTCCGGGGCCGGCCCATGGGCGGGAGGGCTTGGGTGGTGGCCGCGCCAGCGGCGCTGGAAGGCGCCGACCACCAGGGCGGCCAGCAGGGCGCACGACATCCCCAGCAACACCCCGGCGATCGCGTCGGACAGCCAGTGGGCCGCGAGGTAGGCACGCGAGAGCGCCATCAGAACCGAGAAGACCACCGCGCCCGCGCCCCACCAGGCGCGCCGCCGCCCCGGCGGGACCAGGGCGATGACCGCGGCGACCACGGTGACCGTGGCGGCGATCGAGTGCCCAGAGGGAAACGACGCGCCGCTGGTGGCCACCAGCGACCCGGTTGGCCTGGCGCGGTCGTAGATTCCCTTCAACGTGCCGATCAGGGCCTCCGACGCCACGATGGCTGTCACGAACGCGGCCAGATGCCACCACCTGCGGCGCAGGGCCAGGTACCCGGCGAGGGCGATCCGCACCGGCAGCGTTATGTAGACAAGCCCCAAGAAGTTGAGGATCTTCGCGACCGCGGTCACCGGCCCCGACCGGTGTGTGACCATGAGCCGCAGCCAGGCATTGTCCAGGTGCTGGATGTGGGCCAGCGCGCCCTGGCTGGCCACGGCGGCGAAGATCGCGGCGGTGAGAACCACCGTGACCACGGTGACGGCGATGTCCCGCTTGGGGTAGGCCAGGAGCAGGTGCTCCTCGCGTCCGGCGGCCGCGGGCCGGCTCATCCCGGGCATGGCGCACCCCGCCCGCACAGCGCCAGGTCCTCGGTGCTCCTGATGTAATCCACCAGCTCGGCCCGGGGCGTGAAGGCCACGGCACTGTCGACCGGGATGGCGAGCAGCGGCGACCTTCCGGCCGCGAACTTGAACTTGTAGGTGGCGCAGCCGCCGGGGAAGGTGTAGAAGCGCAGGCTGGTGTACTGCGGGCGCAGGCTCAGCGGGCGCTCGAACCGCCGCGTGCCCGGCTGGTCGGACGGGATTTGCTGGGCACCGGAGGTGTCACAGGCCGCGGACAAGGTGA
>DATINY010000296.1:0-1877 GCA_035473755.1 Streptosporangiaceae bacterium | reverse complement strand
ATGGCCGCTTCTACCAGTGTTCTTATCGACGCCAGATCGGCGTAGCGCAGGTTCGTCGCATCGATGGTCAGCTGCACCGCCTGCCCGGATATCTGGCCGGTGAGTGCCTCGTCCAGCCGCGCGACAGAGGTGAAATCCGCTTCACCGGCCAGGACCAGGACCGGGCCGGACGCTCCGGTAGCGACCCATACATCCAGCAAGGTCACGGCCATCCCTCCAGGAGAACAATTTAGCGAATTTTAGGATTATTTCAGTAGTAACGATGCACGGTGCTGCGGATGAGCGTTTCGACCATGGCGGCCCGGTCGGGGGGCCGAGGCGGAGATAGTCGGATCGGCGGGTTTTCGAGGGTGGCCGCGCCATGAAGGGCGGCCCAGAGAAGCCAGGTCTCGATGTGGAGATCGTCGCTCGCGCTGGCGCCGGCCCGTTTTGCTGTCGCGGAGGTGGACTGGCGCTCAGTGTGGGAAGGGGCTGGTCATGGCGGACAGCGGGGACGGCATGACCGGTTTGGCTGGGCCCGGCGGCAGGGGCCCGGTGATCCTGGACGGGATGCGGGTGCTGCGGTTGTGCTCAGTGTTCGAGCCGACCGCGCTGAGCGGCAGGTCGGCGGGCTACGACGCCATCGGCGGGATGCACAACCATACCGCCGAGCTGAGCCGGCACCTGGACCGGATGGGCGCCCGCCAGCTGGTCCTGACGTCCCGGCTGGACGGGCCGGCCGGCCGGGCCGGGTTCGGCCGGCACGGGCAGGTCGTGCGGACCGGGGTGGACACCCGGCTGGCCCGGCAGGGGTGGGCGCTGCTGGCCGCCCCGCTGGCACTGGGCGGCGCCCCGGTCGACGTGGTGCACGGGCACTGCGGGGAGGACATCGCGGTCCTGCCGCTGGCCCGGCTGGCGGCACGGCGGCACCGCTGCCCGCTGGTCATTACCGTGCACGCCAGCGTGCGGCACAACATGCGGGTCACCTCGGCGCGCACGGCATGGCTGCGGCTGGCAGGCGGCCCGGCCGAACGCCGGGCGCTGGCCGCCGCGGACATGGTGATCGCGCTCACCCCGGCCGCCGCCGGCCGCCTGGCGGGCGCGGGAATCGCGGAAAGCCGGATCCGGGTGATCCCGCCCGGCTATGACCCGGACCTGTTCGCCGCAGGCGCGCCGGACCCGTTCCCGGACCTGGGCCGGCCACGGGTCGGCTACATCGGCCGGATCGCCCCGCAGAAAGATGTCGGCACGCTGATCAGCGCGTTCGGCCGCCTCACCGGGCCGGCCTGCCTGCTCATCGTGGGCGACGGTCCCGGCCGGCGTGCCGCCGAAGCCCAGGCGCGGCCGCTGGCCGGACTGGCCCGGTTCACCGGCTTCGCGCCCCACACGCGGATCCCGGCAGTGCTGCGGCACATCGACCTGCTGGTCCTGGCCACCCGGTACGAGGAGCTGCCCTCGGTGCTGATCGAGGCCATGGCCGCGGGCCTGCCGGTCATCGCCAGCCGGGTCGGCGGGATACCCGCCCTGGTCGACCATGACGTCAACGGCCTGCTCGTGCCGCCCGGCGACGCCGCCGCCCTCGCCGCGGCCATCTCCCGCGTTCTCACCGAGCCCGGCACCGCCGCCCGGCTGGCCGCCGCCGCCCGGCAGACCGCACAGCGGTACACCTGGCCCGCGCTGGCCCGCCAGGTCGCCGCGGTCTACCTGCAGGTGACAGGAAAACCACGGCCAGCCTGAGCCGGTCACACCGTGACCGCGGGCTGGCGGCCCTCGTCGGCAGACGACACCGAGTGGCTGGCCGCCGGTATCGCCGGGCGGCCTCAAACCAGGCGTGTTTCGGGTGATCTCCGCGACGATGGCCGGTCAGCCCACTCCCGGATCCGCTCCGACTCCAAGCC
>DATINY010000295.1:0-9899 GCA_035473755.1 Streptosporangiaceae bacterium | reverse complement strand
GGTGTCGGCGAAGTCGCCGGCGTGAGAGACGATGGTGTCGAGGAGCTCGTGCACCCCGATGAAGTTCGCGCCACGGACGTGCCAGTGGGCCTGCTTGCCGTTGACGACGATGGCGGTGAGGTCGACGACGACGGGGCTGAGGAACTGAGCGGTGCCTGCTGCGACGTCCGGGTTGGCGACGGCCTGCGGAATGGACGGCCGGGGCCTGTTACCGTCCCAGGCCCCGTCCGCCGACCGGGCCCGGTCGCCACCCCAGGTCCCGTTGCCTCCCCCGGTCCCGTGGCCCGGTGGCGCGCCGCTGCCCGGCCACGCTCCGTTGTCTCCCCGGGCCCCGTGGCCCGGCCACGCTCCATTGCCTTCCCAGGCCCGGTTGCCCGGCCACGGCGCGTTGCCCGGCCATGGGTCGTTGTTCTCCCACGACTCGTCCGCCGGGACCGCCGGGGATGACCTGCGGGTGAGGCGGACCGCCGCGAGCGCCGCGATGGCCAGGCAGGCCAGCACCAGCACCGCGTACAGGATCAGCCGCCCGGTGCCCCGTGGCGCCACGGGAACCGGTTGCACGGCGGCTGCCCCGCCGCCGAAGTGCGTGGCCACCTTCACCCCACGCCCCGTGCTCACGTCGCGGCTGAGGGTGGCGGCTGCGGTGAGCGCCGCGGCCGCGTCGACGGTGCCGAACCCGACCCGGTCGTCGTATCCATGCGGCGGTGGGCTCTGGGCGGTGGAGGTGATGGCCTGGTCGACCAGCGCCGGGGAGAGGTGGGGGTAGCGCGACTTGATGAGGGCGGCGACGCCCGCTGTCAGCGCACATGCCGGGCTTGTCCCGCTGACCAGCCAGTACTGGCCGTCCCTGCCCTGAGCCGGCACCTTGACGCCGGGGGCGGCGACCTCGACCGACAGGTTGTTGCTCGAGAAGTTGGCGGCCGTCCCGGCCTGGGTGACCGCGCCCACGCCGAGCACGCCTGGGTAGTCGGCGGGGAACGAATACGGGGCCTGCCCGGTGCTGAGCGCGCTGGCCGTGTCCCCCGAGTTGCCCGACGAGGCGACCACCACGACCCCGTGGTCCAGGGCGTTCTGCAGCGCTACCCGGACCGGGCGGCTGGCGGCGCCGTAGCCGAGGGACATGCTGATGACATCCGCACCACGCCTGGTCGCGACCGTGATGGCCCGGGCCAGGGCCTTCTGGACCTCGGCGTTGGACTCCCGCTCGTACTTCCCGAAGTTGGGATCACCCCGGTCGGTCACTACCCGGATGGACAGCACCCGCGACTGGGGCGCTACGCCCTCGATGCCGGCGGACCCATCCCCATGACCGTGGCCGGCGATGAGCGAGGCCATCCAGGTCCCGTGGACGCCCCAGGAGGTGTTGGACTGCGGGGTGTTCACCCCGGAGAGGTTGGGGCCCTCGGTGACCGAGCCGGTCAGGTCGGATACGGAACCGAGGACGCCGCTGTCGATGACGGCGACCAGCACGCCCTGGCCCTGGGTGACCGGCCAGGCGGACGGGGCGTGCACCATGTCCAGCACCCACATCTCCTGGTCGCGCACCGCGTCCGCCTGGGCCGGGAGCACCGTGACCGCGCAGAGCCCGGCGGCGGCGAGGACCGCGCCCGCAAGCCGGGCGCCCGCGCGCACCCTGCGGCCGCGGCAGGCCGGCCTCCGGCCCGCCGCGCGGCCGCCGTGAGATGAGAGTCGCGTTAGCACGCTGGCCCGCCCGGGCACGCCGGTGGCGGTGGGGCGGCCCCGAGGTGGCCGACCACCCCGCCGCCGACCCCGCCTTCCAGGCCGATCATTTCTTCCGTCGCGTACACGTTGGCGGCCTCGTGCACACGCCGCCGACCGTCGGCGTAGCCCACCGTGGTGAACACCAGATAGGGGCCGGCGCGCTGCACCGATGACAGCTGGCGCTGCCGGTTACCGAACCGGGCGACCGGTGTTCGGCGGAACGACACCGCCCGCACGCCGGGCCGCGAGCCGCTCCCGTGCTGGCCGGGCAGGGCGTGCAGGGAAGCGCTGGCCGCGGCCGGGCCGGGCAGCACGGCGACGCCCACGGTCACCGCGAGGCTCTGGGTCGCGTCGTCATAGGTTGCCCTGAGCACGGCCAGGCATCCGTAGCGGGCCAGGATCCGCGCCACCGCCGGGTCAATGGCCGTATGGCAGCTGGCCTGGCGGGCGATCCCGATCCGGTGCGCGGCCAGGGGCAGATCGGCCCCGTCGAGGGCCTGACCCGGTACCTGGTACCGGAGTGAATCAGGGAAGATCTCGGCGGCCGGCCAAGTGCGCCAGCGCTTGCCCATCTGCCAGGCGATGATCTGCTGCTTCTGGGCGGTGTTGAAGGTGCGCGGCAGGAGCTGCACCACCAGTCCCGCCGACGCGGCCAGCAGGCCCACCAGTGACAGCGACAGGACGGCCAGCATGAGGCCCTTGCGCCGGGGGCGCGACGCCGTGCCCCGGGCTGGCGGGTGCTCAGATGTGCCGGTAACCGGGACCTGGGAGCTGAGCGGACGGCGCGGCACCGGCACCGGTCCGGGTAGCACCGGCCGCTCTGCGTCCGGCCCCGGGCCGCTGCCTCCCGGTGGCTCCGGCCGCAATCCCACACCGGCATGGTACGGCCTTAACCGCACGGGCGCCGTTGGCTGTGACAGGTTGCGGGATCAGCCGATCCCATCCGCCGGCGTTTTAATAGGCCGGAAGCGAGGGATCCACCTGGTTGATCCAGCCCAGCACGCCGCCGCCGACATGGACCGCATCCGAAAATCCGGCATCCTTAACCACGGCCAGGACTTCGGCGCTGCGCTGGCCGCTCTTGCAGTGCAGCACGATCCGCTTGTCCTGCGGCATCCGCTCAAGGGCGGCGCCCGACAGGAATTCCCCCTTGGGGATCAGCGTCGCGCCGGGGATGGAGACGATCTCGTACTCGTTCGGCTCGCGGACGTCCACCAGGAAGATCTCCTCTTGGCGGTCGAGCATGTCCTTGAGCTCGGTGGCCGTGATGGTCGATCCGGCCACCGCCTTCTGCGCGTCCTCCGAGACCGTGCCGCAGAACTCCTCGTAGTCGATCAGCTCGGTGATCGTGGGGTTCTTGCCGCACACCGGGCACTCGGGGTCCTTCCTGACCCTGACCGTCCGATAGGTCATCTCCAGAGCGTCGTAGATCATAAGCCGGCCGGCCAGGGGCTCCCCGATCCCGGTGATGAGCTTGATCGCCTCAGTGACCTGGATGGATCCGATGGACGCGCACAGCACCCCGAGAACCCCGCCCTCGGCGCAGGAGGGCACCATGCCCGGTGGCGGCGGCTCCGGGTACAGGCACCGGTAGCACGGCCCGTGCTCGGCCCAGAAGACGCTGGCCTGGCCGTCGAACCGGTAGATCGAGCCCCAGACGTAGGGCTTGCCCAGCAGCACACAGGCGTCGTTCACCAGGTACCGGGTGGCGAAGTTGTCCGTACCGTCGACGATCAGGTCGTAGGGCTCGAAGATCTGCATCGCGTTGTCGGAGTCGAGCCGCTCCTCGTGCAGCACCACGTTCACGAGCGGGTTGACCTCGCGGATGCTCTCCATCGCGGAAACGGCCTTCGGCCGGCCTATGTCGGACTGGCCATGGATGATCTGGCGCTGCAGGTTTGACTCGTCCACCACGTCGAAGTCGATGACCCCGAGCGTCCCGACACCGGCGGCGGCCAGGTACAGCAGGGCCGGGGACCCGAGCCCGCCCGCGCCTACGACCAGCACCTTGGCGTTCTTGAGCCGCCGCTGCCCGGTCTTCCCGACGTCGGGAATGATCAGGTGCCGGGAGTAGCGCCGGACCTCTTCCACGGTCAGGTCATCGGCCGGGGAAACCAGCGGGGGCAGCGACACGGTAACTCTCCTGGAAAACGAAATCCGGGCCCGTTTTACCCGGCTCCAGGGGTAACCCATGACCCGGCCGGGGCATTCCCCCGTGCGGCCGCCGGAAAATGTCACCAGGCACGAGTACAACTCAGGGCAGGCGGCCCCGGCCGGGCGCCCTGGCCCGGCACCGGGCGGCCCGCCGTCTCGCTGACACGCCCGGGAGGCGCCATGCCCGAATTACCCCCAGACCGGCCACGAGGGCTCCCGCCCGCACCCGGCGGACCCGCGGCGGGGGAACCCGAAGAAACCGGCACGGCTGATGCCGGGTGCCCGCACGCGCCTGCCCGTCCCCGGCCGCCCGCCGGGCCCCGGCCGTTACCGGACCCGGCCGCGGTCCGCCTGTGCCTTATCCCCGATTCCGCGCCGCCCTACGACGCGGAGGTGGTGGCGCCCGGCCCGCCAGGCCCGTTCCCCCGCCTGGGCACCGGCCCGGGCGGCGCCCACGGTGCGCCACGTCCATCCGGGCCGGGCTCACCAGACCAGGCAGATGCGGCGGGCCGCCGGGAGCCACCGGCCGCACCGGGCTCGCCCGGCCGGCCCGGCCCGGCAGCCTCTCCTCCCGGCTGGCCGGGCCAGTTCGCCCAGGTGCTGGCGGAGACGCTGGCCGGGTCCCGGCCGCCGCGGCAGCTGGTGCCGCGGACAACCGAGCGGGCCCGCGACCGCATCCAGCGGCTCGGGCCCCTGATGTCGGCCGGGCAGCAGCCGCGGGTCCGGCGGGTGGTGACCTGCCATCCCACCGCCGACGCCATGGAAATGGCCGTGGTTGTCGCCTTCGGGCAGCGTGTACACGCGCTGGCCCTCCGGCTGGAACGGGGCGGCGGGCGGCCGGCCGCGGGCCGGGCGCCCGAGCCGGGCCGGTGGATGTGCGTCGCCGTCGAGGCGGCCTAGGAGACGGCCTCCCTGGGACTCCGGCCGGGCATCCGAAGGGACCGCCTGGGCCCCTTGCCGGGCCGGCTCAGCCCGGCGTCCGGATCAGCGGCTCAGCCGGCGTCCGGCTCAGCCGGCGTCCGGCTCAGCCGGCGGGGCGGTTACGCGGGTCGCCGTGGCACAGCTTGTACTTGCGCCCCGAGCCGCAGGGGCAGGGGGCGTTGCGGCCGACCTTGCCGAACTCCCCGCCGCCGGACTCGGTGCTGCGCTGGACCTGCGCCTCACCGTCCACGGTCGGTGCGCTGTAGGACAGCCGGGCGGGCCGCTGCGGCTGGCTGAGCCCTGGGGTCACCACGGCGGGAGCGCCGCTCGGCGGCTGCCGATCCGCCGGCCCCTGGTCGGCCCTCGGCTGCGCCGGGCCGCCCTTGGCATGTCTGCCGCGTGAGCTCCGGCCCCCGGTTCCCCGCCGGCCGGTGCGCTGGGCCGGGGCGCCGTCGCCCGGAGCGCCGTCGACCGGACCGGGACCGGCCGGGGTGACGCTGTCCTCAATGACGCCGGCCGGTGCGCCGTTCCCGGGCACCTGCCCGAG
The DNA here is from genome assembly GCA_035473755.1 of Streptosporangiaceae bacterium. Taxonomy (GTDB): domain Bacteria; phylum Actinomycetota; class Actinomycetes; order Streptosporangiales; family Streptosporangiaceae; genus UBA9676. Next base: position 4,555 of record DATINY010000295.1, on the reverse strand, counting down.
GGTGAGCAAAGCCGCGGGCAGCTCCCCGGCGGCCTCCTCCACGATCGGGCTGGCCTGGACGTCCACCTTGGAGTTGAACAGGTAGGCGACGGACTCCTCCTTGATCCCCTCCATCATGGTGTTGAACATGTCGAAGCCCTCCCGCTGGTATTCCACCAGCGGGTCGCGCTGCGCCATCGCCCGCAGGCCGATGCCCTCGCGCAGGTAGTCCATCTCGTACAGGTGCTCGCGCCACTTGTGGTCCAGCACGGCCAGCACCACCCGGCGCTCGAGTTCGCGCATGACCTCGGGGGTGAGCTCAGCCTCCCGGCGGTCGTAGCCCTCCTGGGCGTCGGTCTTGACGACCTCGGCGATGAACTCCTGCGAGAGCGCCGACCGCTCCCCGCCGGCCTCCTCGACCAGGTCCCCCACGGTGAGCGTCGGGTGGTACAGGTCACGGAACGCGACCCACAGCTGGTCGAGGTCCCATTCCTCGGGGAAGCCCTCGCTGGTCGCCCCGGTCACGTAGGCCGTGACCACCTCGTCGACCATCTGGCGGATCTGCTCGTGCAGGTCCGCGCCCTCCAGCACGGTGCGGCGCTCCCCGTAGATGACCTGGCGCTGGCGGTTGAGCACGTCGTCGTACTTGAGGACGTCCTTGCGGATCTCGAAGTTCTGCTGCTCGACCTGAGTCTGCGCGGAACGGATCGACCGGGACACCGCCTTCGACTCGATCGGCACCTCCGGCGGCGTCTTGAGCCACTCCATGAAGTGCGCGACCTTGTCGGCGTTGAACATCCGCATCAGATCGTCTTCCAGCGACAGGTAGAAGCGGGACTCCCCCGGGTCGCCCTGCCGGCCGCCACGGCCACGCAGCTGGTTGTCGATACGGCGCGACTCGTGCCGTTCGGTGCCGAGGACGTACAGCCCGCCGACCGCGACGACCTCCTCGTGCTCGGCCGCCACCGCCCGCCGCGCCTTCTCCACCGCCTCCGGCCACGCCGCCTCGTAGTCCTCCGGCGTGTCCACCGGCGACAGGCCGCGCTGGTGCAGCTCGGCGTCGGCGATGAACTCCGGGTTGCCGCCCAGCATGATGTCGGTGCCGCGGCCGGCCATGTTGGTGGCCACGGTGACCGCGCCCTTGCGCCCGGCCTGGGCGACGATCGTGGCCTCCCGCTCGTGGTACTTCGCGTTCAGCACCTCATGCGGGACCCCGCTGCGCTTGAGCATCTTCGACAGCAGTTCCGACTTCTCGACGCTGGTGGTGCCGACCAGCATCGGCTGCCCGGCCTCGTGACGCTCCGCGATGTCGGTGACGCAGGCCTCGAACTTGGCCACCGCGGTCTGGTACACCACGTCGGCCTGGTCGGCCCGGATCATCGGCATGTTCGTGGGGATGGGGACCACGCCCAGCTTGTAGATCTGGTGGAACTCGTTCGCCTCGGTCATGGCGGTGCCGGTCATGCCGGCCAGCTTGTCGTAGAGGCGGAAGTAGTTCTGCAGCGTGATGGTGGCCAGCGTCTGGTTCTCGTTCTGGATCTGGGCGCCCTCCTTGGCCTCGATGGCCTGGTGCATGCCCTCGTTGTAGCGGCGCCCGTGCAGCATCCGGCCGGTAAACTCGTCCACGATCAGGACCTCGCCGTCCATGACGACGTAGTCCTTGTCCCGTTTGTACAGCTCCTTCGCCTTGATCGCGTTGTTGAGGAAGCTGACCAGCGGCGTGTTGACCGGGTCGTAGAGGTTCTCGATGCCGAGGTAGTCCTCGACCTTCTCCACCCCGGTCTCGAGGATGCCGACGGTCCGCTTCTTCTCGTCGACCTCGTAGTCACCCTCGCCGTCCTCACCCCGGCGCAGCCGGGGGGCGATCTTGGCGAACTCGGTGTACCAGCGGGCGCTCTCCTCGGCCGGGCCGCTGATGATCAGCGGGGTCCGCGCCTCGTCGATGAGGATGGAGTCGACCTCGTCCACGACCGCGTAGTGGTGCCCCCGCTGGACGCAGTCCTCCAGGCTCCAGGCCATGTTGTCGCGCAGGTAGTCGAAGCCGAACTCGTTGTTGGTGCCGTAGGTGATGTCCGCCGCGTAGGACTTGCGCCGCTCCTCCGGGGTCATCTGGGCGAGGATGACGCCCACCTCCAGGCCGAGCAGGCGGTGGATCCGCCCCATCCACTCCGAGTCGCGCTTGGCCAGGTAGTCGTTGACCGTGACGACGTGCACACCGTTGCCGGCCAGCGCGTTCAGGTAGGACGGCAGCACGGCGGCGAGCGTCTTGCCCTCACCGGTCTTCATCTCGGCGATGTTGCCGAGGTGCATGGCGGCCCCGCCCATGATCTGCACGTCGAAGGGACGCTGGCCGAGCGTCCGCTTGGCCGCCTCGCGGACGGTCGCGAACGCCTCCGGGAGCAGGTCGTCGAGCGCTTCCCCATCGGCGTAGCGCTGGCGGAACTCGTCGGTCATGGCGCGCAGCTCGGCGTCGCTGAGCTTCTGGAAGTCCTCTTCGATCGAGTTGACCTGCTCGGCAAACCGCCCGAGCTTGCGCAGGAGCTTGCCCTCACCCGCTCGCATGACCCTGTCGATGATGGCTGGCACTTCTCGTCGCGCTCCTCGCGAATCTGGCTGTGAAAGGGATCGCCGCCCGCGCCCGGGCGGCCGGCCGCCTGCCGCCGCGGCAGTTTGCAGGCACAGCGCTCTCCCCAGCCATCGTAGGCGAGTCACGGGTGAAAGCGAGCCTTGCTGCGCGCGCCATGGCCGCCGGCGAGCACACGGGCCGCAAAACGGGGGGCCGGTGGCGGTTACCCGGGCGGCCTCGCCACAATAATAGGATCGCGGCGGCCGCACCGGCGCGGGCCGCGCACCCGAGGGGAGCAGAACGCATGGCAGACCAGGCCAGTCCGGGCCCCGTGGCCAGCGTCGGCCAGGAGGGCGGCGCTCTCGCCGAGCCCCTCCCCCCCAGCTACCAGACGCCCGAGCCGTTTCACGGCCGGCCCGTGTCGTGGGTGGCGGTCTCCATCATCATGGCTGGCTTCCTGGCCGGCGGCCTGGGCCTGGTCATCGGCCCCACCTGGTGGCTGTTCTGGGCGGGCGGCGGCGCAGCGATCATCGGTGGGCTGCTGGCGCTGGGGACCCGCATCTTCGACGACTGGTACTAAAAGCCCGGCGCCGCGCCGCCACGGCCCCTGCCCTGAGCCGGCACCGCTACGGGCATGCGAGAAATGTCGTAGGCCGCCGCTAGGCTGACGTATTCGTGGCCGTCCTCCCTGTCCAGGCACCGGAATTGTCCCTGTCCGGCGACGATGTCCGGCTGATGACGCTGCGCGCGCAGGGGTTCATCGGCACGGAGGGCCGCCGCGGCGGGGTGCCCGCGATGCTGCGCCGGCTCGGCGCGGTCCAGCTCGACACCATCAGTGTGCTCGCCCGCTCACATGAGCTCGTGGCCTACGCCCGGCTCGGCCCCGTCCCGCGGGAGCGGATCGAGCGGGCGTACTGGCACCCGCGCCAGCCGGCCGCCTTCGAGTACTGGTCGCACGCCGCCTGCGTGCTCCCGATCGAGGAATGGCCCTACTACGCCTTCCGCCGACGCGCCCTGCGCGCCCGCGGCAAGCGCTGGCATCAGAGCCACGGGGACACCTGCGCCGAGGTTCTGGCCCGGCTCCGGGCCGAAGGCCCGCTCACGGCCACCCAGCTCGGCGGGGCCAAGAACGGGGGCGCCTGGTGGGACTGGTCGGATACCAAGATCGCCGTCGAGTGGCTGCTGGACGTGGGCGACGTGATCTGCGTGCGCCGGGAGGGCTGGCGCCGGGTGTACGACCTCCCGGACCGGGTTCTCCCCCCCGGCCTGCTCGCCGGCGAGCCCACCGACGCCGAGTGCCTGGCCCATCTCGCCGCCTCGGCCGCCCGGAGCCTGGGCGTGGTGACCCGGGCCGACCTGATCGACTATCACCGGCTCAGGGAGCTGGCCAGCCCCGGGGTCCGGCACGCCGATCTGGTGGACGAGGCGGCGGAGGCGGCCGGGCTGACGCCGGTTGCAGTAGATCCCGCCGCCGCGGCCGGACGGCCCAGTCCCGCCCCGGGCCGGAGCGGCATAACGATGGGCTGGGCCGATCCCGTGGCCCTGGCGCGGGCCAACGAGGGCGCCGGGGGCAGGCACCGGGTCACGCTGCTGTCCCCGTTCGACTCGCTGGTCTGGGACCGCAAGCGCACCCGCCGGATGTTCGGCTTCGGCCACTCGCTGGAGGCCTACGTGCCGCGGGCCAAGCGGGTCCATGGCTACTACGCCATGCCCCTGCTGGCCGGCGGCCGGCTCGTCGGCCGGGTGGACCCGGTGCGGCAGGGGCAGACCCTCGTCGCCCGCCAGCTGTCACTGACCTCGGCGGCCGCCGTCGCCCCGATGGCACGGGCGCTGCGGGAGGCGGCCGGGTGGGTGGGCTGCTCCGCGGTCGTGGCCGAGCGGGTCGACCCGCCGCATCTGGCGCCGCGGCTGCGCTCGGCGCTCGCCTGACCGCCGCCTGCGCCTTCAGCCGAACTCGATCAGCTTCTCCCGCACCGCGATCATGACCGCCTCCATCCGGGAGTGGATCTG
>DATINY010000294.1:0-13901 GCA_035473755.1 Streptosporangiaceae bacterium | reverse complement strand
GCACGTGCTCGGCATCTGGGACCCAAAGAGCCGGGTGAAGCTGCTCCGGGTCGGCTGTCGTGTTTCAGATTGTGTAGAACGTTCTACAATCTCTTGTGCGTTAACGTAGGCCGCAGGAGAGACCTCCGTCAAGAGATCGCTTGGTAACGAGCCGGCAACGCCCGGAAACTGGCGTCTGGCCCGGGGTTTCTCAGGGAGGCTGCACCCGTTGAATGGCCCGGTAGCTCGGCACTATCTACACTCCCTGTTGTAGTTCGTTATCGAAAGGGCGCTTGATGAAGCCGCAGATTGCCGTCCGGCGAGTCACGATCGCCGACGTGGCCAGGCATGCGGGCGTCTCTACCGCCGCCGTGTCGAAGGTGCTGCGTAACGCCTACGGCGTCAGCGCCGAGATGACCGAACGCGTCCAGTCGTCCATCGCCCAACTTGGCTACCGCCCGCATGCGGCCGCGCGGGGCATGCGGGGCCGCAGCTTCACGATCGGGCTGCTGCTGGACAACATCCGGAACCCCTTCTACGGCGACATCCTCGACGGCGTCACCGACGCCCTCGCGAAGACCGACTTCCAGGTACTGGTCGGGTCGGCGGGCTTCAGCCCCCGCCACCAGTCACGCCTCGCGGACGCCATGATCGACCGGGCCATGGACGGGCTCGTCCTCGTGGCTCCTTCCATGTCGCGGTCACAGGTCATCGCCACGGCGAAGACGGTTCCCACCGTGGTGGTCGGGCATCACGACACGGCCGATGAGTACGACTCGGTCGTCGACGACGACATGGCGGGCGCCGCGCTCGTCGTCGATCATCTCGTCACGCTGGGCCATCAGCGCATCGCGCACACCTCCGCCACGGCCACCGAGGGGCAGTGGACGCGCCGTCCCGAGCAGGTACGAAGCGACGGCTACCGGCAGGCCATGCACCGCCACCATCTCGACGGTGCGGTACGCATCGCGGCCACGAGCTACTCCGAGGAGGGCGGCTACCGCGCCGGGCGCGAGCTGCTCGACCGGCCCGACCGGCCGACCGCCATCTTCGCCGGGGCCGACATCGCCGCGGTGGGAGTACTGCGGGCCGCATACGAGCTTGGGCTCCGGATCCCGGGGGATCTTTCCCTCGTGGGCTATGACAACACCACCATCGCCTCCATCGCGCCGATCAACCTGACGAGCGTGGACCAGGCGGGCCATGACATGGGGGCGACGGCCGCCCGGCTCTTGCGCGAGCGCATGGACGGCCGCAGCCGCTCCGTTCTCACCTCCGCGGCGCCCCGCCTGATCATCCGCAACACCACCGGGCCGCCGCCGGGGCCCTAGCTGACTGGATCTCCAGCCTCCGGCGGCCTGGACCAGATGACCATTTGAGGTAAGCGATGGCAGAGATCGTTTTCGATCAGGTGACCAAGACCTATCGCGGCGGGGTCAACGCGGTGGATGGCCTGAGCCTTCACATCGAAGACGGCGAGTTCATGGTGCTAGTTGGCCCCTCCGGGTGCGGGAAGTCGACCGCGCTGCGCTCCATCGCCGGCCTGGAGGAGATCACCGGCGGCACGATCACCATCGGTGGCCGGGTCGTCAACGACGTGCCTCCCAAGGACCGCGACGTCGCGATGGTGTTCCAGAACTACGCGCTCTACCCCCACATGACGGTGGAGCAGAACCTGGCGTTCGGCCTGCGGCAGCGCAAGACACCGAGGGAGGAGATCGGGCGCCGGGTGACCGGGGTGGCCAGGCTGCTCGGGATCGAGCAGTACCTGGGGCGCAAGCCGGCCGCGCTGTCCGGCGGGCAGCGCCAGCGAGTCGCCATGGGACGGGCGATCGTGCGCGAGCCGCAGGCGTTCCTGATGGATGAGCCGCTGTCGAACCTGGATGCCAAGCTGCGGGTGTCGATGCGCGCCTCACTGACCCAGCTGCATGAGCGGCTGGGAGTGACGACGGTCTATGTCACCCACGACCAGGTTGAGGCGATGACCCTGGGCCATCGGGTCTGTGTCCTCCGCGACGGGCGGCTGCAGCAGGTGGACACGCCCCAGGCCCTGTTCGACCGCCCGGTGAACCTGTTCGTCGCCGGGTTCATCGGCTCCCCGGCAATGAACTTCGCCAGCGCTGCCCTCGCCCGCGACGACGGGCACGCGGTCACCTTCGCCGGGCTCACCCTTCCCCTGCCCGCCAGCCTCCTAGAGGACCGTCCCGGGCTGGCCGGCTACCTCGGACGCGAGATCATCCTTGGCGTGCGCCCTTCCGACTTCGAAGACGCCGCCATCGCCGACCCAGCCTGGCCCAGGATCACCATCACCGCCGACGTCACCGAAGAGCTCGGCAGCGAGATCCACGTCCTGTTCACCATCGACGCCCCGCCCGTCCGCCACCCCAGCCTCAGCGACATCGCCGGTACCGGCGCCGATGCCGATGAGGCCGCCGGTGTGCTGGCCGGTGGCAAATCACTGTGGACCGCCCGCGTCGCCGCCCGCAGCAGGGTCCGCTCGGGCCAGCCCGCCCAGCTGGCCGTCGACACCACGAACCTGCAATTCTTCGACCCCGAAAGCGGCCTGGCGGTCACGTCCGGTCCGGTCCGCTAGCCGCGCAGGCGCAGGCCACGGGGGGTGGGGCGGAACCCGGCGTCGGCCAGGGCCTGCGCCAGCGGAGACTCGTACACCCCCGAGCCATCGGCCCGCTCGACGGTGAGGCGTCCGAGCGCCCCGCCGCGTACCGCCTCCGCCAGGCCGGCCGCGGCCGGGGCCAGCACGGCCGGGTCGCTCGTCCACGACAGCAGCGTCTTGCCGCCGCGCTCTACGTACAGGACCAGCTCACCGCCGGACAGCACCACCAGGGCCCCCGCCTTGCGGCCGGGCCGGTGCCCGCCGGGCACCTCACCGGGCCGGGCGGGCCAGGGCAGCGCCGCGCCGAACGGATTGGCTGGGTCGGCCGCTGCCAGCACGGTCACGGTCGGGCCGGGTGGCTCCTTCTCCCCGCCACGCCAGGGCTCCACGGGCGCCCCCGGCCAGCCGGGCTGGCTCCCGGGGAACTGCGGCGGCTGGACCGGGGGCGGGGCGTCCGCGTCCGCGGCCATGGCCCGCATCCGGTCCACCGCGCCAGGCAGCGCGAACTGGGCGCCCCCCAGGCCCTCCACGAAGTAGCCGCGGCGGCAATGCCCGGCCTCCTCCATCGCCCGCAGCACCGGATAGAGCGCGCCGAACCCGCCGGCCGCCCGTTCGGCGGTGACCGCGCCCTTGGTCAGGATGCCGTGCCGTTCCAGCAGCGTGCGGGCGAGTGCGTGGAGCCGCCTGGTCGGGTCCGGGTCGAGCTGTGGCAGGAGCGACCAGCGGCCAGTCACCGTGGGGGGCCCGGTGCGGCTGGCCATCCCCATCCGCCCCGCGCCCGGCCTGCGCGTCCCGAACCGGCCGGTGCGGCCCGGCCGGCTGGGCAGCGGCAGCCAGCCGGGATCGTTCTGGCCGCCCGGCCTGCCCAGCCCGCCGCCCGGCCCGCCCAGTCCATTGGGCCTGTCCAGCCCGTTCGCCGCCGGCCCGCCCGGGGCACCCGGCATGGCCGGCCCACCGGGCCCACCCGGGCGCGCCGCAGGCCGGCCGGCGTCCGCCACCGGCCGCCCGCTGCCGAGGACCGTGCGCAGCGGCGCCAGGGTGTCGTTGGTCAGCCGCCCCGCCCACACCAGGTCCCAGATCGCCGCCGCTACCGCGGTGTCCGTGAAGCCACGCCGCTCCGCCTCCGGCAGCAGCCCCGCCGCCCGGTCGGCGATCATCCGGAAGAACATCCCACCGCCGCCGTCCAGCACCGCGAGCACCGCCTCATGCAGCGGCGTCATGGTGATCTCCGACGGCGGGGGCAGCAGCAGCGGGGCGGTGTGCGCGGGCGCCAGCACCAGCCAGCCGTCGCCGCCCGGCAGCCCGCCCGCGCCCGACCAGACGATCTCACCGGCCGCGGTCAGCTCGTCCAGCAAGCCGCTCTGGTAGCCAGGCACCCGGCCGGGCAGCGTCAGCGTCTCCAGCGCGGAGGCCGGCACCGGTGCCCCGGCCAGCTGCTCGACCGCGTCGTATACCGCGTCCGGCCTGGCCGGCCGCGAGCTCCGGCCCGGCCGCTGCCGGTCGCCACCCCGGGCCCGCTGGCCTGCGTTCTGCCAGGCGGGCAGGAACGCGCCCAGGACCTCCGGCGGGACCGGCTCGGCCTCCTTGCGGAGCCGGGCCAGGCAGCGGCGCCGCAGCAGCCGCAGCACCTCGGCGTCGCACCATTCGGAGCCCCGGCCGCCGGGCCGGAACTCACCCTCGCTGACCCGGCCCTGCGCCGCCAGCCGCCGCAGCGCGCCGGTGACGACCGCCTGCCCGAGGCCGTAACGGCCCGCCACGCCGGCGGTGGTGAACGGGCCATGGCAGCGTGCGTACCTGGCCACCAGGTCTTCCAGCGGGTCGGGCACCGGTTCGGTGAACACGGCGGGCACGCCGACCGGCAGCGGCACGCCGAGCGCGTCGCGCAGCCGCCCCGCGTCTTCGATCGCCGCCCAGCGCGCCTCGCCGCTGATCCGCACCTCGATCGCCCGGCGCTGCGCCGCCAGCTCGGCCAGCCAGCTGGGCGCCGCGCCGGGCTCGGTGCACCGGTCGGCGACCTCGGCCGCCGACAGCGGCCCGATGGTGCGCAGCAGGTCCGCGACCGCCTCGAGGTCGCGGCAGGCGCGGCCGGGGGCCAGCCGCTGCAATTCGTTCTGCGTCTGCTCGACCACCTCGGGATCGAGCAGTTCCCGCAGGTCCGCCCCGCCGAGCAGCTCGGCCAGCAGCGAGGAGTCGAGCGCCAGCGCCTGGGCGCGGCGCTCGGCCAGCGGCGAGTCGCCCTCGTACATGAACGCGCCGACGTACCGGAACAGCAGCGACTTGCCGAACGGGGACGGCGCCGGCGTCTCCACCTCCACCAGCCGGACCTTGCGGCTGGCCAGGTCGCGCATGAGGCCGGTCAGGGCGGGCACGTCGAACACGTCCTGCACGCACTCCCGGACGGTCTCCAGCACGATCGGGAAGGTGCCGTACCTGGCCGCCACCGCGAGCAGGTGCGCCGACCGCTGCCGCTGCTGCCAGAGCGGGGAGCGCCGGCCGGGCTGGCGGCGCGGCAGCAGCAGCGCCCGGGCGGCGCATTCGCGGAACCGGGACGCGAACAGCGCCGAGCCGCCCAGCTCGGCGGTGATCAGCGGCTCCAGCTCGTCCGCGTCGAACTCGGCGATGCCGGCCGGCGGCGGCTCGTCGGCATCGGGCACGCGCAGCACGATCCCGTCGTCGGTGTGCAGGGCCTGCACATCCATGTCGGCGTAGCGCTCGCGCAGCCGGGCGGCGATGGCCAGCGCCCACGGGGCGTGCACCCGCGCCCCGTACGGGCTGTGCAGGACCAGCCGCCAGTCCCCGAGCTCGTCCCGGAACCGCTCCATCACCAGCGTCCGGTCATCGGGCAGGTAGCCGGTGGCCTCCCGCTGCGCCGCCAGGTAACGGATCAGGTTCGCCGCCGCCAGCTCATCCAGACCGGCCTCGCGCAGCGTGGCGGTGGCCGCCTGCTCGCCCGCCGCGCCCAGCTCGCGGCAGAACGCGCCGAGCGCGCGGCCCAGCTCGGCCGGCCGGCCGGGCGCGTCGCCGTGCCAGAACGGCAGCCTGCCGGGCTGGCCCGGGGCGGGGGAGACGAGCACCTGGTCGGCGGTGATGTCCTCGATCCGCCAGGAGCTGGCGCCGAGCACGAACACGTCGCCGACCCGCGACTCGTACACCATCTCCTCGTCGAGCTCGCCGACCCGGTGGGAGTTGCGGCCCTGGCGCTGGGGCCCGGCCAGGAACACGCCGAACAGGCCCCGGTCGGGGATCGTGCCGCCGCTGGTGACGGCCAGCCGCTGGGCGCCCGGGCGGCCGTGCAGGGTGTCGGTGGTGCGGTCCCAGACCAGCCGGGGCCGCAGCTCGGCGAACTCCTCGCTGGGGTAGCGGCCGGCCAGCATGTCGAGCACGGCTTCCAGCACCGGCCGGGTCAGGCCGCCGAACGGCGCCGCCCGGCGGATCACCTGCTCCAGCGCGCCGACCTCCCAGTCGTCCATCGCGACCATGGCGACAATCTGCTGGGCGAGGACGTCGAGCGGGTTGTGCGGGATGCGCAGCTCCTCGATCGCCCCGTCCCGCATCCGCTGCGCGACCACCGCCGACTGCACCAGGTCACCCTGGTATTTCGGGAAGAACACGCCGCGGGAGACGTCGCCGACGTTGTGGCCGGCCCGGCCGGTGCGCTGCAGCCCGCTCGCCACCGACGGCGGCGACTCGACCTGGATGACCAGGTCCACCGCGCCCATGTCGATGCCCAGTTCCAGGCTGGAGGTGGCGACCACGGCGGGCAGGCGGCCCGCCTTCAGCGCCTCCTCGATCTGCTCCCGCTCCTGCCGGGAAACCGAGCCGTGGTGGGCCCGGGCGATCTCGGCCGGGGCGCCCGCCGAGGCGCCGGCCTGGGCCATGATCTGCGCCGGTATGGCGGGGGCGGCCGGTGTGGGCGGGGACATGCCCTCCTCGGCCTCCGCTGGCTCCTCCGCGCGCTCGGCCGCGAGCTCGTTGAGCCGGCCGCACAGCCGTTCGGCCAGGCGGCGGGAGTTGGCGAAGACGATCGTAGACCGGTGCTGCCCGATGAGGTCGAGCACCCGCTCCTCCACGTGCGGCCAGATCGAGCGCTGGGCGGGGGGCGGCGGAACGGCCGGGACGGAGCCGTCCGGTCCCACCGGGCCGACCAGGACGCTCGGCACGCCGTCCGGGCCGCCGGCCGGTGTGATCGCGGCGGGCGCGTCGAGGTCGGACATGTCCTCGACCGGCACCACGATCTTGATCTCGATCTGCTTGCTGCTGGGCGGGGCGGCGATCGTGACCGGCCGGGACCCGCCAAGGAACGCTGCCACCTCCCCGGGGGGCCGGACGGTCGCCGACAGCCCGATCCGCTGGGCCGCTCCGGCCCGGGGGGAGGTGCTGGTCCCGGAGCGGGGCCCCGCGGAGCTCCCGTTATCGTCCCCTCCGGCGCCGGCCCGCAGCGCGTCGAGGCGTTCCAGCGAAAGCGCCAGGTGGGCGCCCCGCTTGTTGCCCGCCAGAGCGTGCACCTCGTCCACGATGACCGTATCCACGCCGCGCAGGGCGTCGCGGGCGCGGGAAGTCAAGATGAGGAACAGCGACTCCGGGGTGGTGATGAGGATGTCCGGCGGCTTGCTGGCCAGCCGTCGGCGCTCGTCCGCCGCCGTGTCGCCGGTGCGGACCGCCACGCCGATGTCGGGCTCGGGCAGCCCGCGCCGCCGCGCCACCTGGCGGATACCGGTCAGCGGCGCGCGCAGGTTCCGCTCAATGTCCACCGCCAGCGCCTTGAGCGGGGAGATGTAGAGCACCCGGCAGCGCAGCTTCGGGTCGGCGGGAGCCGGGTCGCTCGCCAGCCGGTCCAGTGCCCACAGGAAGGCGGCCAGCGTCTTGCCCGATCCCGTGGGCGCGATGACCAGCGTGTTGTCGCCGGCGGCGATCGCGGCCCAGGCCTGGACCTGGGCCGGGGTCGGCTCGCTGAACGCCCCGGTGAACCAGTCGCGGGTGAGCGCGCCGAAGTTGCCCAGCGGGTCCGCCGGTCGCGATGAGCCGTTGCCTGCGGGCACGCTCACGGCCCTGGGCGCAGTGGGCGCATCCAGGGACGTGGGCCGGCGGGCAGGCACACATCCATCCTGCCCGCTGCCGCCGACAGTCTGGACCGTCAGCCCCGGAACCGGACGGCGAGCAGGCACACGTCGTCGTCCCTGGCGTCCGTGCCGAGCAGTGCCTTCCGCACGGCGGCGCAGGTCTGCTCCGCGGTGAGGGCGGCCGACCGCCGCATGACGCGGGCCAGCGCATCCAGGCCGTCGCTGAGATCGCGGTGGCCGTTCTCGATCAGCCCGTCGGTGTAGTTGAGCAGGACGCTCCCGACGGGCAGCCGCCGTTGCCCGGTGGTGAAAGCCACGTCGGGGGAGGCGCCGAGCATGCGGCCGGCCGCCTCGTCGAGGTACTCGACCTGACCGGCGCCGGTGGCGAGGAGCGGGGGCAGGTGCCCGGCGTTGGCGTAGACCAGCTCGCCGGTGGCCGGGTCGAGAACGGCGTACACGGCGGTGGCGAGCGCTTCGGGCAGCAGCCGGAACAGGGCGGTGTTGGTCCGCGCCAGGACCTCGCCCGGGCTGGGGTAGTCGATCGCGTAGGCGCGGAGCATGCTGCGCACCTGACCCATGATCGACGCCGAGTTGATGCTGTGCCCGGTCACGTCGCCGATCACCAGCCCGACCCGGTTGCCATCCAGGGGGAAGGCGTCATACCAGTCGCCCCCCACGTTGGCGCCCTCGGTGGCGGGCAGGTAACAGACGGCCAGGTCCAGCCGGCCGATGCTGGGCAGGGTGCCGGGCAGCACGGAACGCTGCAGGGTCTCCGCGATGGCGTGCTCGCGTGCGAACGTGTCCGCGGCGGCTAGCCCGTCGGCCAGGCGGCGGGCGAACTCCTCGACCACCGCGATATCGGTGTCGGTGAAGCCGGGCCGCTCGGCGTCGCGGGCGAGGGCGAGCACACCTATCGGGCGCTCGTCCACCAGCAGCGGGATGGACAGGACGCTGTCGGCCCGCAGGCGGACCAGCAGCTCGGCCAGCCCGGGGGCGAGGTCGTGCCACTGCGGCAGCTGCGCCTTCGCGTCCTGCAGGAGCTGGCTGGTCCCGGTGGAATAGGCCAGCTGGATCGACATCGGGCCGGCCGGGGGGATCTTGTGCTGCCGGAACTCGGCGAGGACCGGGGCACGGGCTGGGTCGCTGTGCGCAAGCGAGGTGGCGTGCAGGGTGCCGTCCCCGGCGGGCAGGTACACCACGCAGTGGTCGGCCAGGGTCGGCACCACCAGGTGGGCGGCGTGCTCAAGCATCTGCTGGCGGTCGTCGGTGGCGGCCACCATCTCCCCGGCGTGGAGCAGGAACGCGAGGCGTTCCCTGGCGCGGTCGGCCTCGGCCTTGGTGGCGCGTTCCCGGACGAGGATCTCGGCGCGCTCCCGCTCGGCGCGCTGGCGGGCGGTGAGATCCACCACGAAGGTCACCCAGCGCAGCGGGTCGGGGTCGATCACCGCGCCCCCGATCAGGACCGGTATCCGGTGCCCGTCGCGGTGGATGTATTCCTTCTCCAGCGACGGAACCACGCCCGTCCGGCGCAGCTGCGTCACCGCGGCGGCGTCGCCGCTGGCATATTCCGGTGGAGTGATCGACTGGTAGGACAGGCGCCCCGTCTCCAGGTCCTCGTGGCTGTAGCCGATGAGGTCGAGGAAGAAGTCGTTCGCCTCGTGGATCCGCTGGACGCTGCTGACGATCACGCCGAGCGCGTTGGCCTCGCGAAGCCGGCCGAGCAGGTCGTTGCTCGCCTGCAGGGCCGCCTCCACCCGGCGCTGCTCGGTCAGGTCGGTGAACATCACGTAGGCGCGCTGTGGCCGGCCCGCCGCATCCTTGGCCTCGGGTACGGCGGTGACCCGGTGCCAGCGGATCTCGCCCGTGCGGCCGTGCGGCACGCCGATGATCATGTCGGGGAGGATCTCCCCGGTGCGCAGGACCCTGCTCAGCGGCAGCTCCTCCGGCCGGAACGGGGAGCCGTCCTCGTGGACCGCCCGCCGGACGTTAGACAGCGGCCAGCTGATCATCTCGGACTGCGACAGGCCGAGGATCTGCCGCGCCGCCGGATTCGAGCCGAGCACGGACCCGTCGGCGGCATAGTGGACAACACCCTGCGGCATGGTCTCGAACAGCCCGCGAAGCCGCTCCTCCGTCACCGCAAGCTGGGCCGCCGTCTCCTCCAGCTCGATCCGGCCCTGGACGTGGGCGGTCACATCGGTGGCGTACAGCAAGATCCCCGTGACTTCCCCGTCGGCGTCACGGACCGGCTGGCACACGTAGTCAAGGAACAGCTGCCTGGCGTCCTCCGTGCGGCTGAGCCGGACCGTCGCCTCGTTGCCGCGGACCGTCTCCCCGGATTTCATGATCTGGTGGAGCATGTCCATCCGGTCGGCCAGTTCCGGGAAGGCCTCGGCCAGCGGCCTGCCGAGCAAATCCCGGTTCCCGGTCAGCTGGGAACAGGCCTCATTGGCGAAATCGATGATCAGGTCGGGTCCTGACAGGTAGGCCACAGCGGCAGGCAGGCTCGTGAGCAGTTCTTGCATGAGAGCGAACCCGTCTGGTGCAGCGTCCCCGCGTGGGACCGGAACAGAGATTTCCCGCACTCCCCCCCGGCAGCGCTGAATACGGTCTTGTGCAGGATATCCCCCATGATCGGTATTTGTGCTGCTAAACGGCTATAACTAGCTAAGACCACGGACTGAGCCGGTGAGCTTCCCCGCTGTGCTACGGATTTCGCAGATAACGGCCCGCTCGCCTGCGTTCCACGCACCCTGGTCGGGAAAAACATACGATTCCGCTAGGACAGTGGTGGCCAGCTGCGGGTTGAGATAGCCGCCGAGCCTGGCCGTGCAGCCCCGGCGGGCCTGAGCGCCGATGGCCGCGCCCCCCGGCCAGCTGTGCCCGGCCAGCGCGAACCTCGCGTAGACCTCGGCGTCGTGGGGCTGGCCGCAGGGCACGACGGTCGGCGAGGAGATTCCCTTCGGCCCGGAATTGACGCAGTTGCCGACCTGCAGCCGGAAAACGGACGGCAGCGCGGGCGGCGGGGCATGGTGCCGCCCGTGCAGCAGCAGGACGGTGGCGAAGGCGCCGAGGCCGATCAGGCAGACGGCGGCGAAACCGCCGACGAGAATGGCGGCCAGGGACCGCCGGCGCCGCGGCGGGCGGGCGGGCGGTGACGCGGGCCCGGTCGCTGGACCGGGCTCTGCTGGGGCGGCGTGGCCGCCGGGTATCCCGGGCTCGGCCACCGGTTCCTGCAGTGGGGCCACTGCTGCCAGCGGTGGGGTCGCTTCGGGCGGTGCGGGTACCTCAAGTTGTGGGGGCGCTTCGCGGGGTGCGGGTACTTCCAGCGGGGAAGGCGCCTCCCGCGGTGCGGGTACCTCCAGCGGGAAGGGCGCTTCCCGCGGCGGGGGCACCGGCAGGACTGCTTCCGGTGGCGGGGCCGCCGGTTCCTGTGGCTGGGCCGGGAGTTCCTGTGGCTGGGCCGGGAGTTCCTGCGGCTGGCCCCCGGTTTCCGAGCCGGTCGGCGGTGCGTTCCCGGACTCTTCCCGGAGGGTCATCCCTGGCTCCCACGCGATTCGCGACGTGCTTGCTGGAGATCTTCCCCCGTAAAGCTTGGGACATTCTTAACAAGAGTTCACAGTTGTTTCCCTGCTGTTCTTCAGCCGCGCGCGGCCCCGGCGGCCGGTAGCCTGGCGCCGTGCGTCTGACGGTGTTCTGGGAGCGGATGCGGGCGCAGTTCGGCGATTCCTACGCGGACAGCGTGGCCAAGGATTTTGTCCTGGCGGGGCTGGGCGGCCGCACGGTGGATCAGGCGCTCGCCGACGGCGTGGACGCGAAGGCCGTGTGGCGGGCCGTCTGCGAGGCCTTCGACGTGCCGGAGCGGCTGCGTTAGACACCCGCCAGGCGAACGCGCTGCCACCGCGAACGGCCTCCCGGTTCCGGGCGTGTCGCCTTCATGATCGAACAGTTGTTCGCCTAGAGTAGGCAGCTACGTGGTGGTCTGCGGCGCGGCACATCGTGACGCGGGCCCTTTCAAGCAGACCAGTGCGCGGAGTTTTGTCGGCGGCGGCGCGTAGCGTCGGGTGCCGACAGGAAGCCCATGATCCCGACGGGAGTATCCATGGCAGGCAGCGATAGGGCGGGCGGCAAGGCCGGCGCCAGGGAGAAGTCCCTGGAGACCGCGATCGCCCAGATCGAGCGGCAGTTCGGCAGGGGTTCGATCATGCGGCTCGGTGATGAGGCCCGGGCACCCATCGAGGTGATCCCGACCGGGTCGATCGCGCTGGACGTGGCGCTCGGCATCGGCGGGTTGCCCCGCGGCCGGGTCGTCGAGATATACGGCCCAGAAGGAAGCGGGAAGGCGCTCGCGCTGGACACGCCGATCCCGACGCCCAAAGGCTGGACCACGATGGGTGAGTTGTCACCGGGCCAGGAAGTGTTCAGCGGTGATGGCTCGACCACTCAGGTGACATTCGCCACGCCTGTCATGACGGATCACGAATGTTTCCGGGTGAGGTTCTCCGACGGCGCCGAGATTGTCGCGGACGCGGACCATCTGTGGTTGACGACGACGCTGTGGGGTCGCACAGAACGGTGGTCTCCGGCAGTGGTGACGACTCGGGATATCGCGGGGAGTCTACGAGCGCGGGACGGTCACGCTCTCAACCACGCCATCCAGACCTGCGGGCCGCTGGAGTACCCGGCACAGGAGCTTCCCATAGCTCCTTACACGCTCGGGGCATGGCTGGGGGACGGGGCCACGGCAGATGCCAGGATCACCAGCGTGGATCCGGAGATCCTTGATGAAATCCGGCGCGATGGATACAGGGTCCACCGCGGTAATCCCAGGCAGTATGACCGTGCTCCCACATACCGGATCAGCAGGCAGCAGGAGCGGCCTGTGTGCCTCCTAGCGGGTCCACGCTGCTCATCCAGCGGAAGCGTCATCGCGCGTGGCCTGTGCAAGAACCATTACGAGAGTGAGCGGCGCAGCGGCCGGGTCGGTGAGTGGCCTGTGCACAAAGCGGCGTCGCTGCCGGCTCAGCTTCGTGAGCTGGGGGTGCTCGGGGACAAGCGTATTCCCGAGAGTTATCTGCATGCCTCCGTCGCACAGCGGCTCGCGCTCCTCCAAGGACTGATGGATACCGATGGCACAGTGAGTGCGGCGGGCGCGGAAGTCGGCCGGGGGGCCGGGGCCGCCCCGTGTGAGTTCAGCGTAGTGAGCCGGCAGTTGGCCAGCGACGTGCACGAACTGCTGCTCGGCCTCGGTATAAAGGTCACCCTTCATGAGGGTCCGGCATTGCTCGAAGGACGTGTCGTTGGGACTCGCTACCGGCTGGGCTTCCAGACAAGCCTGCCGGTGTTCCGGCTGCCGCGGAAGGCCGCCCGGCTCATACCGCTGCGCACACGCCGGGCGACGCTCAGGTACATAGCGGCTGTCGAGCTGGTCCCCTCCGTGCCGGTGCGTTGCATCCAAGTAGATCACCCCAGCCACACCTACCTGGCGGGACGTGAGTGCGTTCCAACGCATAACACCACTGTGGCGCTGCATGCGGCCGCCAGCGCGCAGAAGGCTGGCGGGATCGCCGCTTTCATCGACGCCGAGCACGCGCTCGACCCGGACTACGCCAAGAAGCTTGGTGTAGACACCGACGCGTTGCTCGTCTCCCAGCCCGACACGGGTGAGCAGGCGCTGGAGATCGCCGACATGCTGGTCCGCTCCAGCGCGATCGACGTGGTCATCATCGATTCGGTCGCCGCGCTGGTGCCCCGGGCCGAGATCGAAGGGGAGATGGGGGACAGCCACGTCGGCCTGCAGGCCAGGCTTATGTCCCAGGCCATGCGCAAGCTCGCCGGTGCGCTCAACCAGACGAAGACCACCGCGATCTTCATCAACCAGCTGCGGGAAAAGGTCGGCGTCATGTTCGGGTGCATGTCGTACACGACCAGGGTGACCCTGGCGGACGGCACCCAGGAGAAGATCGGCAAGATCGTCAATCAGCGGCTGGACGTGGAGGTGCTCTCGTACGATCCCGAGCAGGATCGTGTCGTCCCCCGGCGGATCGTGAACTGGTTCAACAATGGCCGCAGCGAGCGGTTCCTTCAGTTCACGGTCGCCAGGTCCGGCGGAAACGGCAGGGCGCAGTTCGCGGCCACCGAAAACCATCTTGTCCGCACGCCGGGGGGCTGGCGCCCAGCGGGGGAGCTGATCACCGGTGACCGGGTTCTCACCGCCGAGACGAGGAGGCTCAGTGCCCAGCAGCTGC
>DATINY010000293.1:0-2309 GCA_035473755.1 Streptosporangiaceae bacterium | reverse complement strand
CATCAGGTGCGAGGAGACGAAGACCGTCTTGCCCTGTCCGGCCAGGTCGTGCAGCAGCCCCCGGATCCAGCGGATGCCCTCAACGTCCAGGCCGTTGACCGGCTCGTCGAGCACCACGGTGGCCGGGTCGCCGAGCAGCGCGGCGGCGATGCCGAGCCGCTGCGCCATGCCGAGCGAGAACTTGCCGGCCGGGCGGCTCGCCACCGAGCGCAGCCCGACCGCGTCGATGACCTCATCGACGCGGGACCGGCGGATGCCGGAGGTCTGCGCGAGCGCGAGCAGGTGGTGGTAGGCGCTGCGGGACGGGTGGACCGCCCGCGGGTCCAGCATCCCGCCCAGCTCGCGCAGCGGCGCGGTGTGCGCCCGGGGCGGGCGCCCGTTCACCGTGACCGAGCCGCTGGTCGGCTCGTCCAGGCCGAGGATCATCCGCATGGTGGTGGACTTCCCGGCGCCGTTCGGGCCGAGGAAGCCGGTGACCACGCCCGGCTGGACCGTGAACGTCAGGTCCGAGACCGCGGTGGTGCGTCCGTAGCGTTTGGTCAGTGCGTGGATCGCAATCATGGACACGACGCTGCCGGACGCGCGGCGCCGCGTCAGTGGGGCGCCCGGCCGGTCCCGGGTGGGGATTTCCCCACCCAGGCAGCAGGCCTGCCCCATGGTGACCTGCGGGGATGCCCTTGTACCGTGACGTCATGACCTCGGCCGACCGGACCTCCCGCCGCGTAAGGGCCGCGGTGAGCGCCCTGTGGTCGGCACCGGCCTGGCGGGCCACCGGGAACGCGCTGGCCGCCCTGCTGGTCGGATTGGTGGGCGGCATCCTGATCGGCGGGCTCGCCGTGATCTCGTGGGGCGCGATATACAGCCTGGTCCACTGGCCGGTGGGCGGCTGGGCGCACGCCGTTCTGTATATAGCGGTCGTGCTGGTAGGCCCGGTGCTGGCGCTGTGGGCGGTGCAGGGTCTCGCCGCGCTGCAGCGGTCGCGGCTGCGCGCCACGCTCGGCCTGGAGATCCCCGCGGGCCCGCGAGCGGCCGAGCGCAAGCCGTGGCCGGTCGGGCCGTGGCTCGCCGCCGCGACCTGGCGCCAGCTCGGGTTCCACCTGCTGGCGATCGTCACCGGGGTGGCCGGCGGCGGTCTGGTGGCCGCCTGCTGGCTGGCCCCGGTGGCGGCCATCGCCTACCTGGCCGCGGGCCACCCGCCCGCCGCC
Source organism: Streptosporangiaceae bacterium (assembly GCA_035473755.1). Lineage (GTDB taxonomy): Bacteria > Actinomycetota > Actinomycetes > Streptosporangiales > Streptosporangiaceae > UBA9676. Next base: position 1,104 of record DATINY010000293.1, on the reverse strand, counting down.
GCCGGGGCCGCCGCCATCGTCGCGGCGGCCGGGCTGCTGCTCGCGGCGCCCTGGCTGTCCCAGCAGGTCACACGGGCGGACGCCGCGTCGGCCCGGGCGCTGCTCGGGCCGGCCCGCAGCGAGGAACTGGCGCAGCGGGTCGAGTCGCTGGCCCGCAGCCGGGCCGGCGCCGTCGCCGCGGCCGACGCCGAGCGCCGCCGGATCGAGCGGGATCTGCACGACGGCGCGCAGCAGCGGCTGGTCTCCCTGGCCATGAACCTCGGCATGGCCAGGGAGCGCTTCGCCGGCGCGCCGGAACCCGTGCGCCGCGCGATCGCCGACGCGCACGACGAGGCCGTGCTGGCGCTGTCTGAACTGCGGGAGTTCATCCGCGGCCTGCATCCGGCCGTGCTCAACGACCGGGGCCTGGACGCGGCGCTGTCCGGCCTCGCGGCACGGGCCCCGCTGCCGGTCCGGCTGCGGGTGGACGTGCCACGGCCCGCTTCGCCCAGCGTCGAGGCCGTGGCCTACTTCATCGTCTCCGAGGCGCTCACCAACGTGGCGAAGCACGCCCAGGCGACCCGGGCCGAGGTGACCGTCACCCGCGACGGCGACCTGCTCCGCATCGCCGTGACCGACGACGGGTCCGGCGGCGCCGCTCCCGCGGAAGGTGACGGCACCGGGCTGCGGGGCCTGGCGCAGCGCGCGGCCGCGGTGGACGGCACGCTGACCATCGACAGCCCGCCGGGCGGGCCCACCGTCATCGCCGCGGAGCTGCCATGCGAATCGTGATCGCCGAGGACTCGGTGCTGCTCAGGGGACGGGCTGACCAGGATGCTCACCGGCGGCGGCTTCGAGGTCGTCGCGGCCGTGCCGGACGCCGAGCAGCTGCTCAAGGCGGTGGCCGGGCACCAGCCGGACCTGGCCGTCATCGACGTCCGGATGCCGCCCACGCACACCGACGAGGGCATCCGGGCCGCGCTCGTCATCCGCCGCCAGTACCCGGACGTCGCGCTGCTGGTCCTGTCCCAGTACGTGGAGGAGAGCTACGCCACCGACCTGCTGTCGGCGGCGACGAGCTCGGTCGGCTACCTGCTGAAGGACCGCATCGCGCACGTGGCCGAC
>DATINY010000292.1:0-4344 GCA_035473755.1 Streptosporangiaceae bacterium | reverse complement strand
TGGGCTCGCGCGATCGCCGCGGTGCGGTCGTCGGACCGGTCGTCGATCACGATGACCTGCTCGGGGTGCACGGTCTGGGCCTTCGTGGACGGCCTGCTGGCGGGCGAGGTGCCGGTGCTCGGCATCTGTTTCGGCGCCCAGGTACTCGCCCGGGTGCTCGGCGCCCGCCTGTACCGGCTGGCCGAGCCGGAGATCGGCTGGGCCCGGGTCACCAGCAAGCACCCAGGCCTGGCGGAGGGGCCCTGGCCGTCCTGGCACGTCGATGCCTTCGACCTGCCGGCCGGCGCGACCGAGCTGGCGGTCAACGAGGTCTGCCTGCAGGGGTTCGCGGCTGGCCCGCACGCCGCGGTCCAGTTCCACCCGGAGGCGACCCAGCCGATCGTCGCGTCCTGGCTCGCGAACGCGGATCCGCCGCCGGGGCAGGAGGTCACCGATCCGTTGTTCAAGGGCGCGGACGGCGCCTGGCAGCAGGCATCCGCCAACGCCGGGACCTTCTTCTCCGCCTGGCTCGACGGCAACCTGACCAGGCGGTAGGCGTGCCGCGGCACCGGCCGCCAGCTGTTGCCGGCGCGCCCGCGGGCGGGCATCACCCGGTCGGCTGAGCGGGCGGGACGCGGGCCCATGCGGCGATAACCGCCTCCCAGAAGGCCGGCACCTCGATCGAGGTGGCGACGAGCGCATTGCGCTCCCCGGCCGGGGCCCCGAACTCGGTGACGGTCATGCCCGCCGTCCACCGGCCAGCCGTCTCGACCTCGACCCTGGCGGGCCGGCAGCCGAACAGACCGGGCTCGGCGACCAGCGCCAGTGCGCATACGTCGTGCACGGCCGGGCCGGTGCCCATCCCCCGCGCCAGGACGGCCGGAATGAACTCCGGAGGGGTGGTGTCGTCGGCCCCGGCGTACCCGCCCAGCGCGGGGAGCAGCAGGTCGCTGCCGAGCCGCCCCAGGCCGGCCAGCCGTTCCTTGACCACCTCATCCGCCCGTGCCTGGAGCGTCGCGTCGAGGCCGACCATCGTCACCTGCCATCCGGCCGCGAACACGATCGCCGCCGCCTCGGGATCGGTGGCGATGTTGAACTCGGCGGCCGGGGTGGTGTTTCCCCTGGTCGCCGACCCACCCATGATCACGAAATCGGCGACCTGGCGGACCAGGCCCGGCTGACGGCGCACGGCCAGCGCGATGTTGGTCAGCGGGCCGGTCGCGACCAGGGTGATCTCCCCCGGCGACGCGCCGATGGTGTCGATGATCAGGTCGGTCGCGTCCGCGTCGACCGGCCGCGCCTGCGCCGGCGGGAGCCGGGCCTGGCCCAGGCCGGAGTCCCCGTGCACATCGCGGGCGTCCACATGGGGCCGCAGCAGCGGCGCCGCGCTGCCCTCGGCCAGCGGCACATCCGGGCGGCCGACGAATTCCAGCACGCTCAGCGCATTGGCCGTGGCCTGGGCGAGGCCGATGTTCCCGGCCACGGTCGTGACCCCGCACAGGTCCAGGCCCGGGTGGCCGCAGGCGAACGCGATCGCCAGTGCGTCGTCGATGCCCGGGTCGCAGTCGAGCAGGACCTTCCGGGGGGAGCCGGCGGCCGGCTGCGGAGCGCTCATCCCGGCAGGTTATCCAGATCCAGCGGGTGGTGTCTGCCGCGGGACTTCCGCTCGCGGCCGCCGCCGGAGACTGGCGCAGGCCCGTCAGCGGGACATCTCCGCCTTAAGGCGCTCGACCAGTTCGTCCGGGCCGCGCGCATGCAGCACCCGTTTGGGGTCGTCCCAGCGCCGCGCGCACCAGAGCGTTCCCCCGACCGCGCGGGGAACCGTCCAGAACTGCCAGTCCGGCCAGCTGGCCTCGAGCTTGGCGACGACCTCCCCGGTGGGGTTCGCTATCACCCCGGCTAGTTTAGAGACTTCGCGTAACGGGACTGCTACGTATTGCGGCATCGGTGCCGGCGGCCGGGCATGCCATTGCCGGTGGCCGGCCCTGGCCGGGCGGTGGGCGGGCCGGGGCTCAGCCGGTGGCGTGCAGCCAGCGGACCGGGGCCCCGTCGCCGGCACAGCGGAACGGCTCGAGCTCGTCGTCCCAGGGCTGGCCGAGCAGCCGGGCGATCTCGTCTTCCAGGCTGCTCCCCCGGTCCGGGAGTGAGCCCGCCATGACCGGGGTCGCCGCCGCCAGCGCCATCACGGCGCGCAGGCGGCTCTCCGGGATGAGGATGTCGCCGTTGGCCATCGTGACCGCGGAGAAGATGCCCAGGTCTGGGGTGTAGCTGTAGCGGACGGCGTCGCAGCCGGGGCTGGCTTCCTCGGTGACCTCGAACCGCAGCCGGCTCCAGCCGGCCAGCGCCGACGTGATGGTCGCGGAGGCGCCGGGACTCCCCTGCCAGTCGAGTTCGGCCCGCACCATGCCAGGCGCCGCGGCCTGGCTCACCCAGGGCAGGCTCACGGGCACACCAATGACGCCCGCCACCGCCCACTCAACATGTGAGCACAGCGCCGGGGGCGCCGAATGGACCTGCAGCACACCACGAACAGACACCAGGACCCTCCCTGCGAGCGGACGAGGTTCGTCTTCCCCAACGACCTCGGCTCGCGGGCCGGCCTGCGTCCTGCATGACAGGTGCCGCTCGTCCTTCTGTTCGTATTCTGCCCTACGGGCTATGACCGGCACCAGTCCTTACCGCGAGTTGCCGCCGCATGATGTAGTTGAAGGGTGACCACGGCCTCAGGCCGCCCGGCCGCCGCGGCCGCGCCCGCGCACCTCGCCGGGCGGGACATCGCGGGGCTGCTGTTCGTCGCCGACATGTACGGCGTGCAGCTCGACCAGCTCGCCGCCGTGCTGAGGGTCGGCGAGTCGCGGGCCCGGGGCATCACCGCTTCGTGGCGGCGGGCCCGGTATGCCGAGTCGGCCCGGCTCGGACCGGGCGGCCCGTGGACCTGGCTGACCCGGCCCGGGCTGTCCGCGTGCGGCGTCCCCTTCCCCGCCACCATCCCGGCCTTATCCCGGCTGGCGCACCTGCGCGCGGTGACGGCGGTGCGGCTGGCCCTGGAAGCCACCTCCGGCTACCGCGCCGCCGGCGCGTTCTGGCGCAGCGAGCGGAGGCTGCGCGCGCGGGTGGGCGGCAGGGTCGGCTTACGCGAGCACATCCCGGATGGGGAGGTGCACTGGCCGGACGGGACACAGGCCGGATGGGCCGGGGAGTGCTGGGCGGTCGAGGCCGAGCTGACCCGCAAGACCGTCACCAGGACGGCCGCCATCATGCGGGAGATCCTGACCCGGACCGGGGACTACGGCTGCCCGGCGGCGCAGGCCCGGGTGCCCGGCGGGCCGCCGCGTCATGCGCGGGTGCTGTATGTCTGCTCGCCCACCGCCCGGCCGGTCGTGGCCCGGGCCCGGGACGCGATCGGCGCGCTCGGGGCACGCGTGGAGATCCGTGATCTGCCGCCGGGCGCCGGCCTGCCTCCTGCCGGGCTGCCGCGGGCCGGCTTATCCCGCGCGGGCTTGCCCCGGGCCGGGCCGCGGTCATGAGCCGCCGCGGCCGCGGCCGGCGGGCGGTGCTGGCCGTCGGCCGCCCGCTCGGCCTGGCGATCGCCGGGGCGGCCGGGGCAGCGCTCGTGGTGGCGGCGGCGCCGGTGTCCCTGGTAGCGGCCGTCGCGGTCGCCGCGGCCTGGACGGCCGGCTGGCCGCCGCGCCGGCTGTACCGCGCGGCGCTGTGGTGCCTGCCGATGCTCGCCGTCTGGGTGGCCGCCACCGCGGCCGCCGCCCAGTCCTGGTGGCAGGTGGCCGCCGCCCCCTACCGGGCCTGGCTCTCGATGTGGCACCTGGCTACGGCCGGGTCGGTCCTGCTGGCCGCGGTGACCATCGCCCCGGTGGCGGTACCGCTCGGGCTGCTGGTAGGCGCCCTGGCCTGGTCGCGGCGGATCCTCGCGATGGAGACCGGTACCGGCGGGCTCACCCCCCGCGCCCCGGCCGCCTTCGACCGACGGCAGTGGCGGCACCAGGTCCGCAGCGCCCGGGCCAGGATCGCCGCTCCCGGCGCGGTGCCGCTGCTGTCCCGCAACGGGGCTATTGTGGCCGGCGCCGTCATCCGCGCGGTCGGTCACGCCTCGCCGCCGCTCGCGGCCATCCCGTATGGGCGGCTGCGCTCCCACCAGGTGATCATCGGCACCACAGGGACGGGGAAGACCACCCTGTTGTTGCGGTTGTGGGCGGGGTTCTTGGCCCGGGGCCTGCAGTTGCATGCGGCCGGGGCCGGGCACCGGCCGCTGCTGGTGGTGCTGGACTGCAAGGGCGGGGCCGATTCGCGCCGGGTGGCCGACCGCGCCCGCCGGGTGCTGCGCGAGGCGGGCGCCCGCTCCACCGCGAT
>DATINY010000291.1:0-17750 GCA_035473755.1 Streptosporangiaceae bacterium | reverse complement strand
TGGCCAGGGTGTACCGCTCGCCGGGCCCGGCGAACCCGGTCGAGTCGATGATCCAGCCCGGCTTCTCCACCGACCACCCATCCTTGTTCCCGGGCTGGTCGGCCGCCCCGGCGCCCCACACGCCGAAGTGCTGCACGGGGGCGACGTCCCGCAGCTGGTACACCAGGTAGTCGCGCAGCGGCGCGGCAAGGCGGTTCAGGGCATAGTTGATGACCCGGCTCTCGTCCTCGGCCGTGCAGGTCATCTCGCCCCAGTAGGGCCCGGTCACGCCCGCCTGCGGCAGGTACTGGGCGGCGGTCAGGCCGATCCGGGGGAAGAAGCTGGTGTAGAACGACGCACCGTACTTGAACCAGAGGTCGTCGGCGGCGTTGTCCGAGCTGACGTGCAGCATCTGGTACATCACGTCACGGTCGGTGGGTGTCAGGTGGATGACGCCGGCCTGGTTCTGCACCAGCAGGGTGACCGCCATCGCCAGCTTGCTGGTCGAGGCCATGTAGACCTGGCTGCCCGCGTACCTGTTCCGCCAGACCGCTCCGGTGGACCTGTCGCGCAGCACGATCCCGATCATGCCGGGCCGGTGCCTGAGGTACCGTTCCACGGCCGCTATCCGCCGCCGCATGGCGCACGAGAACCCGGCCGGGGTGCCCGGGCAGGGCGGCGCCTGCGTGGTCTGGGCCGGCAGCGCCGCCACGGGCGTGGGCTGCCCGTCCGGCCCGCCCGCGGCCGGGCTCGCGGACGGCGGGCTCAGCACGCCACAGCCGGCCAGCGCCGCCACCGCCAGCGCGGCGCAGGCGAGGGCGGCCGCCCGGCCAGCGGAGGCCGGCCAGGACGTGCGGTCGCCGATCATGGCACCTGAGCATACGAACACCCGTGGCCGGCCAGGGCCGGATCGGCCACGATCAGCTGCCGGCCGGCCCGTTGAATTCGATGCCGACCACCGACGGGAACCTCTGCAGGCACTGCTGCAGCTTGGCCAGGTCCCCGTCGCTGGCGTGGTCGACCCGGTACCGCACGTCGGAGGCGATGTCCGAGGCCAGATGGTCGGTGGGCAGCGGCTCGGGAATCGCCTGCGGCACATGCGAGCAGGCGGCCCGCACCTTGAGCCGGACCGAGTTGGGGGTCTGCGCCTGGAACTGCACGATCGCCTCCTGCTTGCCGAACGTGCGGTCGAAGGTCGCGCAGCCGGCCACCGCCGGGACCAGCGCAGCCAGCATGATCCCGACGGCGGGCAGCATGGGACGCCAGGGGCGTGGCGGGCGCGATGCTGGCATGGCTGCCAGCTTATGGCGGGCGGGACCGGGGCCCGCATCGGCCCGGGGTCAGCCGAAAACGATTGCCATCACCTCGCGGCTACCCAGGTACGGTTTACCAGCAGGAGGGACAATACATACGTGCGGAGGGGCGGGCATCCGGGCCGGGCCCGGCAACCTTGTGACCTGGAGGCGCCTGTGACTGGACTCACCAGGGGCTGCGCCCTGGCCGGGACCAGGCGGTGCCTGGCGGGGCGCGGTCACCGGTGACCAGTCCCCCCGGGCCCACGGAGACCGGAGTCCTCGGCCCGCCGCCCGCCGGTGCGATGTCGGCCTACCCCCGGCCGGCCGGGACCCGGCCGCACATCCTGGTGGTCAACGGCCGCAAGGTCCGGCAGCCGGTCTTCGTCCTCGGCGCTCCGTGTTCGGGCGTCTCCATCCTCGCCCGGGCGCTCAAGCGATCCGAGGGCTTTCACCTCACGATGGGGCAGCGCTGGGTGCTGCCGGTCGTGCACGCCTTCGCGCGCAACCCGCTGCTGGCCCGCGGCCGGGCGGAGGCGGCGGCGACCGTGCTCCGCGACGCGTTCGCCCAGGGCTGGCAGGTCAGCCCGCACTGCTGCCTGGGATGCTCCGCGCAGTGCCGGGCGGCGGCCGGGGCCGAGGGCACCGGGCCGTGCGTGGGCGACCGGGCCATCAGCCGCTACGGCGACGCCAGCCCCGACCTGCTGTACTGCGCCGAGTCGCTGGTGGACGCCTTCCCCGACGCACGGCTGGTACAGATCATCCGCGACGGCCGCGACGTGGTGGCCGGGATGATCTCGGACGCCGACGCGCTGGCCTGGTTCCGTCCCGGCTTCGTGGACCTGGACGCCGAGTCCACCCATCCCGTGCTCGGCCTGGAAACCGAGGCGGACCGGGCCGGGTGGCCGTCCCTGTCGGTGGCCGGCAAGTGCGCGATGCGCTGGCGCGGCACCGTGCGCCTGATGGCCCGGCTCCGCAACGCGCTGTCCGCCGAGCAGCTCATCACCTTGCGCTATGAGGAGATGATCCGCCAGCCGGTGACCGCGGCCCGGGCCGTGTCGGCGTTCACCGGAGCCGAGGTCAGCCAGCTGGAGCTGCGGCCGGGCCCGGAAACCGACTGGGAGGCGGGCGTGTGGCGGCGGCTGCTCAGCCCGGCCCAGGCCGCCGAGGTGGAACGGGTGGCGGGCGGCGAGCTGCGCCGGGTCGGCTACGGCACCTGACCGGTGGCGACGGGCGCCTGCCGCGCCTCCTGGCTGGCGAACTGGGTGTGATAGAGCTCGGCGTACAGGCCGCCCGCCGCCAGCAGCTCCTCGTGCCGGCCCCGCTCCCTCACCTGGCCGTGGTCGATCACCAGGATCTGGTCGGCCTCCCGGATCGTGGACAGCCGGTGCGCGATCACCAGGGAGGTCCGGCCCGCCAGCGCGGTCTTCAGCGCCCGCTGGACCGCCACCTCGGACTCGGAGTCCAGGTGGGCGGTGGCCTCGTCGAGCACGACCACCGACGGCGCCTTGAGCAGCAGCCGGGCGATCGCCAGCCGCTGCTTCTCCCCGCCCGAGAGCCGGTAACCGCGGTCGCCGACCACGGTGTCCAGGCCGTCGGGCAGCCCGGCCACCAGGTCCCAGATCTGGGCGGCCCGGCACGCCTGGATGAGCTCTTCCTCGGTGGCGTTGGGCCGGGCGTAGGAGAGGTTGGCCCGGATGGTGTCGTGGAACATGTGGGCGTCCTGGGTGACCACGCCGACCGCGTCGTGCAGCGAGTCCAGGGTCAGGTCCCGCAGGTCGTGGCCGCCGATGAGGACCGCCCCCTCCCGGGGGTCGTACAGCCTGGCCACCAGGTGGGTGATGGTGGTCTTGCCCGCGCCGGACGGCCCGACCAGGGCGGTCAGCTGCCCCGCCGGCGCGGTGAAGCTCACCTCGTGCAGCACATCCTGCCCGCTTCCGGCCCGCTCCGGCGCGGGCAGCGCGATCGATTCCAGCGACGCCAGCGACACCTCGCTGGCCGTCGGGTAGCGGAACGAGACCCGGTCGAACTCCACCGGCGGGGCGGGGGCGGGCCCGCCGCCGTTGCCGGGGGCCGGCCCGGGCAGCGCCACCGCCCCCGGGCGCTCGGTGATGAGCGGCTTGAGGTCGAGCACCTCGAACACCCGGTCGAAGCTGACCAGCGCGGTCATCACGTCCACCTGGACGTTGGACAGCGCGGTGATCGGCCCGTAGAGGCGGGCCAGCAGCGCGGTCAGGGCGACCAGCGTGCCGAGCTCGAGGGTGCCGTGGATGACCAGGCCACCGCCGAGACCGTAGACGACCGCCGTGGCCATGGACGCGAGCAGGGAAAGCGCGATGAACAGCGTGCTGCCGTACATGGCGGTGATCACGCCGATGTCCCTGACCTTGGCTGCCCGGCCGGCGAAGACGCGCGCCTCGTCCTCCGGCTTGCCGAACAGCTTCACCAGCATCGCGCCGGCGACGTTGAAGCGCTCGGTCATGGTGCTGCCCATCTCGGCGTCGAGCTGCATCGACTCCCTGGTGTAGCGCTGCAGGCGGCGGCCGACCAGCCGGGCGGGAATCACGAACAGCGGCAGCAGCACCAGGGCGACCACCGTCACCAGCCACGACAGCGACAGCATCGCGATGAGCACCAGGAGCAGGGTCAGGGCGTTGGACACCACCCCGGACAGGGTCGAGGTGAGGGCCTGCTGCGCCCCGATGACGTCGCTGTTGAGCCTGCTGACCAGCGAGCCGGTCTGGGCGCGGGTGAAGAACGCGATCGGCTGCCGCTGCACGTGCCCGAACACCTGGGTCCGCAGGTCATAGATGAGCCCCTCGCCGGTCCGCGACGACAGCCAGCGGGTGGCGACGGAGATCAGGGCGCCGGCCACGGCGAGCGCCGCGACCAGGCCCGCCACCTCGAGAACGACCGCGGTGTCGCCCTTGAGAATGCCCGTGTCGATGATTGTCTTGAGCAGCAGCGGCACCGCCACGGTGATCACCGCCGACACGCAGGTGCAGACGAGGAACAGCGCCAGGGGCCACCGGTAGGGGCGGGCGTAGGAGGCGATCCGGCGGACGATGCCCTTGTTGAGCCGCTGATGGGTGATGGATCTGTCGCGGCTGAGCGAGCGGTAAGCGTGCCAGTTGGCGGCGGCCATGCACTGGCCAACGCCGGCCCGGTCCGCGATCTTCCCATGTCAGCTCACGGTGAACCGGGCGCGCGGCCGGGACGCCGGCCCGGATGAGCGATCATGGAGGTCGTACCGACTAGCAAAGAAGGACGCATGTGAGCCCTGAAAGCACGGCCAGTACCGGCGCGGCCGGTGCCAGCACCGCCAGCTGGACCGATCCTGGCCTGTTCACCGTCGCCCCCGGCGTGCACCGGGTGCCGCTCCCCCTGCCCACCGACGGCCTGCGGGCGGTGAACGTCTACGTCCTGGAGGACGGCGACGGGCTCGTCCTGATCGACAGCGGATGGGCGCTGGCCGAGTCCCAGGAGGCGCTGGCGGGCGCGCTCGCCACGCTCGGCTGCGGGCTGGGCGACGTGCGGCACTTCCTGGTCACCCACGTGCACCGCGACCACTACACGCAGGCCGTGGAGCTCCGCCGCATCTTCGGCAGCAAGGTGAGCCTGGGCGCCGGCGAGCACCCGGCCATCCGGGCGGTCCTGGCCAAGGATGCCCGGCCGTTCGAGCCGCAGCTCAGGCAGTTGCGGGCGAGCGGCGCCGAGGTGGTCATCGAGCGCCTGCGGGCGCTCGGCCCGGCGCCGCGCAGCCGGCCGCGCGGCTGGGAGGAGCCCGATGCGTGGCTGGAACCCCACCAGGAGATCGAGCTGACCCGCCGGACCCTGCGGGTGGTGCCGACCCCGGGCCACACCCAGGGCCACGTCGTCTTCACCGACTCCGGGAACGGGCTGCTGTTCGCCGGCGACCACGTGCTGCCGCACATCACCCCGTCGATCGGGTTCGAGCCGGTCTCGGCGAGCCAGCCGCTCGGCGACTATCTGGAGTCGCTGCGCGTGGTCCGGGCGCTGCCCGATCTGCGGCTGCTCCCGGCGCACGGCCCCGACGGCGGGAGCGCGCACAAGCGCATCGATGAGCTCCTCGCCCACCATGCCGAGCGGCTCGACCGGTGCGCCGAGGCGGTGGCGGCCGGGGCGGGCACCGCCTACGAGGTGGCCTGCGCCCTGCGCTGGACGCGCCGGGGCCGCCAGCTGGCCGACCTGGACCCGTTCAACCAGATGCTCGCCGTGACCGAGACCCGGATACATCTGGAACTGCTCGCCGCCCAGGGACGGCTGGTGACGTCCGCGGACGGTGACGTGACCGTCTACGCGCCCGCCGGCCGCGTCACCGGCCCGTGAGCCGGCCGCGCTGGAGCGCCGCCTGCACCCGCCGCTCGGCGGCCGCCTGCTCCTCGAGGGTGTGACCGGGCGCCTGGGCCAGCAGTTCCTTGGTCGCCCGGGCCGTGTCCGGGTCCAGCGCGAGGATCGCCGCGACGAGGTCACCGACCGCGGCGTCGAGCTCGGCGACCGGGACCACCAGCTCGGCGAGCCGCAGCGCACGCGCCTCCTCCGCGCCCACCGAGCGCCCGGTCAGGCACAGCTCCAGCGCCCGCGGCAGGCCGGCAATGTCGACAAGTGGCTTTGTCCCCAGCAGGTCGGGGACCAGGCCGAGGGTGGGCTCCCGCATGGACAGCCGCGCGTCATCGGCGAGCACCCGCAGATCACAGGCGAGGGCGAGCTGGAACCCGGCCCCGATCGCGTGCCCGTGCACCGCGGCCACCGACACGATCGAGGGGTCGCAGAGCCAGCCGAACCCCTCCTGGCAGGAGGCGATCCAGTCCTCGAAACCCGGGTCCGCGGGGCTGGGCAGCGGGTCCTCGCCCGCCACTGCCTCGCCGCCGAGCAGCCGCAGGTCGATCCCGGCCGAGAACGACGGGCCGTCCCCGCGGATCACCACCGCCCGCACGCCCGGCGGGAGGGAGCGCCCGATGGCCGCCAGGCCGCGCCAGGTCCCCGGTGTCATGGCGTTGCGGCGCTCCGGCCGGGACAGCGTCACCGTGGCAGCGCCGGGTGCCGGCTGGTCCAGATCCAGCCGCAGGCCCGCCCGGGCGAGGTCGGCCGGGGCGGGCACCGGTGTCCGCCTAGCGATTCGCGCGTGCCTTGCCCCGGGTGGCACCGCCGCGGCCGCGCAGCGATACCCCGTTCTCGGTGAGGATGCGGTGCACGAAGCCATAGGACCGCCCGGTCGCCGCGGCCAGCGAGCGGATGCTCTCGCCCGCGTCATACCTCTTCTTCAGGTCCGACGCGAGCTTGGCCCGGTCGGCGCCGGTGACGCGGGTACCTTTCTTGAGGGTCTCGGCCACGCGTACCTCCCGTGAGCTGAAGTGATCCCTGCGTTACCCGCCCTTCCGCCATGATCACTCATTAGCACCCGATCGGCTACCCAGATCCGGGTAAATGATCACCGCATTTTCGTGCGGGCCGGGCGCGCGCTGGTCAGGACCGGGGACCGGCGCCACGGCCGTTCAGGCGAGGGCCACCAGATCGGCCAGCCCCTCGCTCCAGGAGTCCTCGACGCCGTCCGGCAGCAGGATCACCCGCTCGGGCGACAGCGCCTCCACCGCCCCCTCGTCGTGGGTGACCAGCACGATCGCGCCCCGGTACCGGCGCAGCGCATTCAGGATCTCCGCCCTGCTCGCCGGGTCCAGGTTGTTGGTCGGCTCGTCGAGCAGCAGCACGTTGGCCCCCGACACCACCAGCAGGGCGAGCGCGAGCCGGGTCTTCTCCCCGCCGGACAGGACGGCGGCGGGCTTGGCGACCGCGTCGCCGGGGAACAGGAACGACCCGAGGATGCCCCGGAGCTCGCCATCGGACGTCTCCGGCGCGGCCGACCGCATGTTCTCGAGCACGGTGCGCTCGCTGTCCAGCGTCTCGTGCTCCTGCGCGTAGTAGCCGAGGCGCAGCCCGTGGCCGTGCGCGACCCGCCCGGTGTCCGGCTGTTCCAGCCCGGTCAGCAGGCGCAGCAAGGTGGTCTTGCCGGCCCCGTTGAGTCCCAGCACCACGATCCGGGCCCCCCGGTCAACCGCCACATCAACGTCGGTGAAGACCTCCACCGACCCGTACGACTTCGACAGGTCCTGCGCGGTCAGCGGGGTCTTGCCACACGGGGCGGGCTCCGGGAAGCGCAGCCGCGCCACCTTGCCCGTGGGACGCTCCGCGCTCACCCCGGCCAGCAGCCGCTGCGCCCGGCGCTCCATCCCCTGGGCGGCCCGGGCCTTGGTGGCCTTGGCCCGCATCTTGTCCGCCTGCGCCTGCAGCGCGGCCGCCTGGCGCTGGGCGCTGGCTGCCTCCCGCTTGCGCCGCCGGGCGTCGGTCTCGCGCTGCTCCAGGTACACCCGCCAGCCCACGTTGTAGATGTCGAGTTCGGCGCGGTCGGCGTCGAGGTGGAAGATCTTGCCGACCACCGCCTCCAGCAGCGCCGGGTCGTGGCTGATGATCACCACGGCGCCGCGGAAGGCACGGAGGTGGTCGCGCAGCCAGGCGATCGAGTCCGCGTCCAGGTGGTTGGTCGGCTCGTCGAGCAGCAGCGTCTGCGCGCCCGAGAACAGGATCCGCGCCAGTTCCACCCGGCGCCGCTGGCCACCCGAGAGCGTGCGCAGCGGCTGGGCCAGTACGCGGTCGGGCAGGCCCAGGCTGGAGGCGATGGCCGCCGCCTCGGCTTCGGCGGCGTAACCCCCGAGCACGACCAGCCGTTCCTCCAGGGACGAGTACCGCCGCACCGCGGCATCCCGGCGCCCGGGGTCGGGATCGCTCATCGCCTCCTCGGCGGTGCGCATCCCGGCCCGCACCTCGTCCAGCCCACGCGCCGACAGGATCCGGTCCATGGCCAGCGCCGTCAGGTCACCGGCCCGTGAGTCCTGCGGCAGGTAGCCGATGGTGCCGCTGCGCCGGACGGCGCCGGCCGCGGGCAGGCCGTCACCGGCCAGCACCCGGGCGAGCGTGGTCTTGCCCGCCCCGTTCCGGCCGACGAGGCCAACCTTGTCCCCCGCGCTGATCTGGAAGGTGGCGCCCTCCAGCAGCAGCTGCGCGCCAGCCCGCAGTTCCAGGCCGGTGGCCGCGATCACGTGAATCCACTCCTCACAAAGGGAATTTCCGAATTCTCTCAACAGCCCCCGGTCCGGGGCATTCCCTTTTACGGCAGGAGCGGCAGCATACGTTTCAGTTTACCGTCACCGGCGCGGGCGGCGCAGCAGGCGCCCGGCGCTCCGCAGGGCCCGGTCGATGTCGGTGCCGAACGGGTTGTCCTGCACCAGGTAGGTCCAGGTCGCGGTGGGCCGCCTCAGCCCAACCGCCCCCAGGTCGGCCCCCGAGTCCGTGATCGGGGCGGCCTCGAAGGTCTGCGCGGATCGCTCCTCGACGTCGGGGAGCAGGCGCGTGAAGAGCGTGACCGCCTCCCGGTGGAACTCGCCCAGCGGGTTGAGGCCGCGGCCGAGCGCGCGCAGGTGAATGCCCTCGCGGATGCTGGCCAGCGCGGCGAGGTGGTCCGCCCAGCCGGCATCGAGGTGGTAGAGGACGATCTGCCGGGCGGCGTCGTCGAGCGTGTCCGGGCCGACCGTCGCGCTGAGCTCGGCGTACCGCTGCGGGCAGCGCCGGGCGAGCGCCTGCCGGGCCGCGCCGGTGGTCAGTACCCGGTGACGCTGCTCGAGTACCAGGCTCCGCTGCTCCTCGACCAGCTTGCTGTAGCGCCAGGTGTTGCGGTGGATCTCCAGGTTGGCGCCCTCGGCCACGCGCTGCGCGTGGCCCACCGTCCAGTGCGCCCCGGGGTCGGCGACGGTGCCGTCCGCGGCGACGTCGCGAGGCGGGTCGGCGTCCGGTGCGTACTGCTCGACCAGCTGGTCTTCCATGCTGGCGAAGAAGACCGAGCCGCCGGGGTCGCCCTGGCGGCCGGACCGCCCGCGCAGCTGGTTGTCGAGCCTGCTGCTCCAGTACCGCCCGGTGCCGATCACGTACAGCCCGCCCAGCGCGGCGACCTGGCCGCCGTCGCCCTCGCGGCCACCGAGGCGGATGTCGGTGCCGCGCCCGGCCATCTGGGTCGACACGGTGATGGCCGAATGCGCGCCGGCCTCGGCCACGATCGCTGCCTCCTCCGCATCGTTCTTGGCGTTCAGGACGGCACAGCCGAGCCCGGCCAGGGCGAGCCGGCCCGCTATCCGTTCGGATTCAACGATGTCGAGGGTGCCGATCAGAACCGGCCGCCCGGTGGCGTGCGTGGCCGACACCTCGCCGGCGATCGCCCTTTCCTTCTCCGCCAGGGTCGCGTAGAGCCGGTCGGGCTGGTCCTCGCGCACGCACGGCCGGTTCGGCGGGATCACCGCCACCTCCAGCCCGTAGAACTCGCGGAGCTCGTCGCCGACCGCGACCGCGGTGGCGGTCATGCCGCACACCCGCGGGTAGCGCCGGACCAGCGACTCGACGGTGATGCTGTCCAGGATCTCGCCCGTCTCGCTGGCGGCGAGGGCTTCTTTCGCCTCGACGGCGGCCTGCAGCCCGTCCGGCCAGCGCTGCAGCCGGGCCACCCGGCCGCGGGAGGCGCTGACCAGCTGGATCCGGCCGTCGCGGACGATGTAATCGACGTCGCGCTGCAGCAGCGCGTGCGCGTGCAGGGCGACGTTGAGCCGGGTCAGGGCGTCGAGCTGATCGCCACCGTAGAGGTCGATCCCGCCGAGGGCGCGCTCGGCCGCGCGGGCCCCGGCCTCGGTGAGCTGGACGTTACGGGCGTCCTCGTCGACCTCGTAGTCCAGCCGGGGCCGCAGCGACCGCGCGACCTCCGCCATCATCCGGTCGGCCTCGCCCGCCTCGGCCGAACCGGCCAGCACGAGCGGCACCCGCGCCTCGTCGATCAGGACCGAGTCGGCCTCGTCGATCAGGGCCACGTCGGGCTCGGGCACCGTCCCGGCGGCGGCCTCGGTCAGGAACCGGTCGCGGAGGACATCGAACCCGATCTCGCTCACGGGTGCGTAGGTCACCTGCGCCGCGTACGCCCGCCGCCGCTCCGCCGCGCTGGAGGCCTGGCCGACGCAGCCGACCGTGACGCCCAGCAGGTCGTACACCGGGCGCATCCAGTCCGCGTCCCGGCGGGCGAGGTAGTCGTTGACCGACATGACGTGCACCGACCGGCCTCCCGCCGCGTAGGCGGCGGCCGCCAGCGCGCCGGAGAGGGTCTTGCCCTCACCGGTGGCCATCTCGGCGACCTGCCCGGACAGCATGACGAGCGTGCCGAGCAGCTGCGCGTCGTAGGGACGCTCACCCAGCGCCCGGCGGGCGGCCTCCCGCCCCACGGCGCACGACCCGGCCCCGTCCTGCGCGGCGGCGGCCAGGCCGGCCAGTGCCGCGTCCGGCACGTCGCGCAGCGTGCCCTCACGCGCGGCAATCTCCGGCAGGAGGCGCTGGTAAGAGGCCAGATCGGCCGTCCCCGGCTGCTGCAGGAACCGCCTCACCCGCCGGCCGAGAAAGCTCACCACACCTGGCCGATCAGTATCGTCATGGTCAGCGCCACGTAACGTGAACGCCGCACGCTGGGCGCCCGTTCCCGCTGACCCGGCGGGGGCCACGTTCCCGCGGTTCCTATGCTGGCGCCGTGCATCTGGACCTTGTTGCCATCGTGGTCAGGGAGTACGACCCGGCGATCGACTTCTTCGTCGGCGCGCTGGGTTTCGAGCTCGTGGAGGACTCCCCGGCCCTCACCACCAGCGGCGGGCGCCCCAAGCGGTGGGTCGTGGTCCGGCCGCCGGGCGCCGCGACGGGCCTGCTGCTGGCGCGGGCCGACGGGGAACACCAGGCCGCCGCCGTCGGGAACCAGGTCGCCGGGCGGGTGGGATTCTTCCTCCGGGTGGACGACTTCGGCGCCGCGTATGCGCGGATGACCTCCGCCGGCGTCGAGTTCGTGTCGCCGCCGCGCACGGAGCCGTATGGCCGGGTCGCCGTGTTCCTCGACATCGCCGGCAACCGGTGGGACCTTCTCGGTCCCGCGTGACCAGCCTGCCCGCGCGCCACGATCATGGCGGGCCCGGCTCGGTGAGCTGGATCCGGATCGCGCGGAACAGGCGCGGGGTGTCTTTCAGCACCGCCAGCCGGGGATCGGGCACGGTCAGGAAGCGCTCGACCGCCAGCGCGATGAACGGCGCCAGCCGGGGATCGGCCCGCAGGCCGGCCATCGCCCGCCGGTCGCCGCCCAGCACCACCGCGTCGAGCCGGCTCTGGTACGGCCCGAGCACGGCCAGCGCGGTATCGGCGGCGGCCCGGAGCGCGGCGGTGGCCTGGTTCTCGCGGCGGCGGGCGAACCGGTGCTGTGACCAGCCGCCGGCTGCGGCCCGGCCGTGGACGAGCCGCGACCCGGTCTTGGAGGCGGCCAGTTGCGGCGGATCGCCGGTGAACACGCCCACCGCGTAACCGCCGAGGCGGACGAGCAGCACGCCCACGGTCCGCCCGGCCGCCGCGTGCACGGCCATCACTTCCGCCTGCCGGGCCGGATCCCCTCCCTGCTGGCCCTCCCCCGGCTGCGGCGACGGCGGGAACGGCGGGTGGCAGGCGGCGACCGCGCCATCGCGGGCCCGCAGCACCACGACCTCAGAGCCGGGCTCAGCCACGGCCGGCCCGTGCCGGAGGGTGAAGTTCTCCACCCATCGCACCAGCCGCTCCGGCGGGACCTCCACCCAGCGGGCGCCGGCCTGTCTGTCTGCCACCCCTGACCTCCACCCGGCCCGGCCACCGCTTTCCGGCCCGCCAGCACCCTAGGGCATCGGGGCCCGGGCGCAATCATCTGGCAGATAGTTAATCGTTAGCCCTGAATGTTACGGTTTCTCTTAAGCTTTCCGACCGGTGAGGCGCCATGACCCTCAACCAGCTCCGCAGCTTCCTGGCCGTGGCCGACAGCGGGTCGGTGCGCGCCGCGGCGGAGGAGCTGGTGGTCACCCAGGCGGCGGTGTCCGCCTCGATCACCGCCCTGCAGAAATCGCTCGGGGTCGCGCTGGTCACCCCGGATGGCCGTGGGCTCCGGCTGACCGACGCCGGGGCCTCCTACGCCCGGTACGCGCGCCGCATCCTCGGCCTGCTCGACGAGGCGGGCCGCGCGGCGGCGGCCGCCGCCGACCCCGAACGCGGCGAGCTGCGGATCGCCGCCGTCACCACCGCCGCCGAGCAGATCGTCCCCCCCATCCTCGGCGGCTTCCGTCGCCGCCACCCCCAGACCGGAGTCCGCCTGGAGGCCGGAAACCGCGACCGCGTCCGCTCCCTCCTGGACCGCCACCAGGTCGACCTGGTCCTGGGCGGCCGCCCCGAGCCCGGCTGGGACGTGGTGGTCCACGGCGTCCGCCGTCACGAGCTAGTCGTGGTAGCCGCCCCCGAACTAGCCGCCGCAGCCCAGGCGGGCAACCGCGATGGTGGGGCGCAGACGGCCAGCCCGGACGCGCCCGGGCTCCTCCGATGGCTGGCCCACCAGACCTGGCTCCTGCGCGAACCGGGCTCAGGCACCCGCGCCAGCACCGACACGCTCCTCGCCGACCTCGACATCTCCCCGCTGACCCTGATGGTCGGCTCCAACGTGGCGATCCGCGAATCGGCCCAGGTAGGCCTCGGCGTCACGCTCCTGTCCCGCGACGCGGTCGCCGCCGAACTCGCCGCCGGCAAACTAGCCGAGATCCCGGTCCCCGGCACCCCGCTGCACCGCGACTGGTACCTACTGGCCCACCCCGGCCGCCTCCCCCCCGCCGCCGCCCGCCTGGTAGCCCACGCCCTCCGCGCCGGCGGCTTCCACGAGCCGGCCCGCCGGCCCGAAGCACCGGCGGGCAAGAAGAGTTAGCCCGCGGACGGAGACCGGCGCAAGGAAGCGGTAGTCGCGGACGGCGGCGCGGTCGCGCGGGCACGGCGTTTCCGTGTGCCGTGCCCGCGTGGCCGTGACGGCGGCCCCCACCATCAATCTTTTTCTTATTAATAACCACAAAACCCTCAATAGACACACCGGCAATCGCCTGGCATCGTGACCGGCGGAGGGCCCGACACCAGCGCCGACGACCCGGCGTCCGGCACGGCCCGCACCCGACCGGAGGAGCCATGGCCGCCGAGCAAGAACGCTGGAGCGCGGGCGTCATCCCGTACGCGCAGATGGGCTACTACGCGCCCGATTACGTGCCGGCCGACACCGACCTGCTGGCCGCGTTCCGCATCACGCCGCAGCCCGGCGTCCCGCCCGAGGAAGCCGGCGCGGCCGTGGCCGGTGAATCGTCCACCGCGACCTGGACGGTGGTCTGGACCGACCGGCTCACCGCCTACGACCACTACCAGGCCAAGTGCTACCGGGTCGACCCGGTTCCGGGCCGCGAGGGCGAGTACATCGCCTATATCGCCTACGACATCGACCTGTTCGAGGAGGGCTCGATCCCGAACCTGACCTCGTCGATCATCGGCAACGTGTTCGGCTTCAAGGCGCTGCGGGCGCTGCGCCTGGAGGACATGCGGATCCCGCTGCACTACATCAAGACGTACCAGGGCCCGCCGCACGGCATCGTGATGGAGCGGGAGTACCTGAACAAGTACGGCCGGCCGCTGCTGGGCGCGACCACCAAGCCCAAGCTCGGCCTGTCCGCGCGTAACTACGGCCGGGTCGTCTACGAGGCGCTGCGCGGCGGCCTGGACTTCACCAAGGACGACGAGAACATCAACTCGCAGCCGTTCATGCGCTGGCGGGACCGCTTCCTGTTCACGATGGAGGCGGTCAACCGCGCCCAGGAGCGGACCGGCGAGATCAAGGGCCACTACCTCAACGTCACCGCCGCCACCATGGAGGACATGTACGAGCGGGCCGACTTCGCGGCCAGCCTCGGCAGCGTCATCGTCATGATCGACCTGACGGTCGGGTACACCGCGATGCACTCCATGTCCCGGTGGGCCCGCCGGAACGGCCTCATCCTGCACCTGCACCGCGCCGGGCACGGCACCTACACCCGGCAGAAGTCGCACGGCGTCAGCTTCCGGGTCATCGCCAAGTGGTGCCGGATGATCGGCGTGGACCACGTCCACGCCGGCACCGTGGTCGGCAAGCTCGAGGGCGACCCGGCCATGGTCCGCGGCTACTACGACACGCTGCGCGACGCGCACATACCACTCAACCCGGCCCAGGGCATCTACTTCGACCAGGACTGGGGCTCGATGCCGGGCACCATGCCGGTCGCCTCGGGCGGCATCCACGCCGGCCAGATGCACCAGCTGCTCGATTACCTCGGCGAGGACGTCGTGCTGCAGTTCGGCGGCGGCACCATCGGCCACCCGATGGGCATCGCGGCGGGCGCCACCGCCAACCGGGTGGCCACCGAGGCGATGATCAAGGCGCGGAACGAGGGCCGCGACGTCGTGCGCGAGGGCAAGGACATCCTCCGCGCCGCCGCCAAGCGCTGCCAGCCGCTCCAGGTCGCGCTCGACACCTGGGGCGAGATCACCTTCAACTACGAGTCCACCGACACGCCCGACGTCGTGGCCACCCCGAGCGTCTAGGAGCAGCGATGCGGATCACCCCGGGCACCTTCTCCTACCTGCCCGACCTCACCGACGACGAGATCCGGGCCCAGGTCCAGTACTCCATCGACCAGGGCTGGGCGGTGGCGGTCGAGTTCACCGACGACCCGCACCCGCGCAACGTGCTGTGGGAGATGTGGGGCCTGCCCATGTTCGGCATCGCCGACGCGGCCGCGGCCATGCACGAGGTGACGCAGTGCCGTGCCGCCTACCCGGGCCACTACATCCGGGTGTCGGCCTACGACGCCAGCCTGGGCCGGCAGACCACCGCGCTCAGCTTCATCGTGAACCGGCCCGCCGGCGAGCCCGGATTCCGGCTGGACCGGCAGGAGGCGTCCGACCGGCGCATCCGCTACTCGCTTCACCCCTACGCCACCGATCAGCCGGCCGGCGAGCGTTACGGCGCCGGCACCATGGCGCCAAACGGATCGCGGGACAACCCATGACCGCCCATGGCGAGTCCGTGCCCCGCGGCTTCGCCATGCCGGTGCCATCCGCCGGTGGCTTCCGGGAGAGCGCCGATTCAGCGGACGCGGGCGGCGTCGCCGCGCCGGACCTGCTGGATCCGGACGTGAAGGTGGACCTGGCGGCCGAGGAGCAGGCCCTGCGGATCTCGCAGCTGCTCGATCGGCTGGACGCCGAGTTCATCGGCCTGGCGCCGGTCAAGGACCGGGTCAGGGAGATCGCCGCGCTGCTGCTCATCGACCGGCTCCGGAGCCGGTACGGGCTCACCTCGTCCCGGCCGAGCCTGCATATGTGCTTCACCGGCAGCCCCGGCACCGGCAAGACGACCGTGGCCACGCACATGGGCGAGCTGCTGCGCGAGCTTGGCTACCTGCGTAAGGGCCAGCTGGTCAGCGTCACCCGGGACGACCTGGTCGGCCAGTACGTGGGCCACACCGCCCCCAAGACCAAGGAGGTGCTCAAGCGCGCGATGGGCGGGGTGCTGCTCATCGACGAGGCGTACTACCTGTACCGGCCGGAGAACGAGCGCGACTACGGCCAGGAGTCGATCGAGATCCTGCTGCAGTTCATGGAGGCGCACCGGGAGGACCTGGTGGTGATCCTGGCCGGGTACGCCGACCGGATGGACACGTTCTTCCGCTCCAACCCGGGCATGGCCTCGCGGATCGCCCACCACATCGACTTCCCCGACTTCACGCTGGACGAGCTGCTCCAGATCGGGGAGATGATGCTGGAGCGCGAGCAGTACCGGCTCTCCCCCGCCGCCCGGGAGGCGTTCGCGGAGTACACGGCGCTCCGGATGAGCCAGCCGCGGTTCGCCAACGCCCGCAGCATCCGCAACGCCATCGACCGGCTGCGGCTGCGTCAGGCCCGCCGGCTGGTAACGGCCGGCGGGCTGATCGCGCGCGGGGACCTGATGGAGATCAGCGCCGGGGATGTGCGCGCGAGCCGGGTTTTCCGGGATGCCGGCCGCCCGGTCCCGGCCACCGGCGGCCCGGGGCTAAGCTGACCGGCCCGGCCGGCGGCGGGCTCAGCGGCACCGTCAGCCGGACCGTGGCTCCCCGCCCCGGCGCGGAGGCCAGCTCCAGCTTCCCGCCGAGCAGTTCGGCCCGCTCCCGCATGGCGGCCAGGCCGAAGCCGGTCGGCTGGCTCGCCAGCGCCGCTCCGGCGGCAGCGGCCGCCCCGCCATTGGCGCCGCCGATGGCGGCCGGGTCGAACCCGGTGCCGTCATCGGCCACCTCCAGCACCATCTTGTCCCGCTGAAGGTAGAGGCGGACCCTGACGTTGCGGGCGTTCGCATGCTTGGCCGCGTTCTGCAGCGCTTCCTGCGCGGTGCGGTACACGGCGGTCTCGACGTGCTCGGTCATCCGGCTGCGGGTGGCCTCGACCTGCACGTCGAGCTGCGGGAACGAGTGGCCCAGGCTTTCCAGGCTGGCGGCCAGCCCGAGGTCGTCGAGTATCGGCGGGCGCAGCCCGGCGATCGCGGACCGGGTCTCGTCCAGCGCGGCGATGGCCAGCTCCTGCGCCAGCGCGACCTGCTCGGCCGCCGCCTCGGGATCACCGGGGATGGCGTCGGCGGCGGCCGACAGGTGGAAGAACAGGCTCACGATGCGCTGGCTGATCCCGTCGTGGATCTCCCCGGCGAGCCGGCGGCGCTCGTGTTCCTGCCACTCGACCGTCCGCTCCGCGAACTGCTCGAGCGCCTCCTCCCGTTCGGCCAGCCGCCGGTGCAGCCGGGCGTTCTCGATCGCGCCCGCGACCAGGCCCGCCACCGAGCGCAGCAGCTCGGTGTCGGTGGCGGTGAACTCCCGGCGCAGCCTGGTGTGCACGTTCAGCACCCCCACCAGGTGACCCAGCGGGGTCACGATGGGGACCGACGCCATGGAGGTGAACTCCTCCCCGCGCAGCGCCGGGATGTACAGGTAGCGGGGGTCGGCGGTCTTGTCGTCCACGATCACGGCCGGCTCGCCGTGGGAGGCGACCCAGCCGGACACGCCCTCGCCCAGCCCCAGCTCGATCTTGCCCACCAGGTCGTCGAACGGCGGGGTGGCGCCCTGCAGCCGCAGGGTCCGGCCCCGCTCGTCGAGCAGGTGCACGAAGCACACGTCCGTCCCGGTGGCCTCGGTCACCAGCCTCGCCACGCCCTGCAGCATCCGCCCGAGGTCCAGGCCACCCGAGATGGTGTCGATCACCCGCGACAGCAGCTGCGCCTCGCGCTCGGCGTCCACCCCGTCCAGGCGCGCGCCGGTCAATGGAACACGCCCTCGCGCAGGGCCACCGCCACGGCGGCGGCGCGGTCGGAGACGCCGAGCTTGCGGTAGATGCCGCGGGAGTGGGTCTTCACGGTCTCCTCGCTGACCACCAGCTTGGCCGCGATCGCCCGGTTGGACAGCCCGGCCACGAGCAGCGAGAGCACCTCGCTCTCCCGCTGGGTGAGCCCGAGGTGCGCGCCGGGCC
>DATINY010000290.1:0-3418 GCA_035473755.1 Streptosporangiaceae bacterium | reverse complement strand
CATCGCGGCTCCCTGACCGCCGGGACCAGAGGCACGGGCCGGCGGCGCCGGCGTGCGCACAGCGTGGTGCGCCGCCCGGCGTGGGTCAGCGCCTCCGCCGGCCTCGGAAGCGGGCGGATGCCGCGGCCGCGCCGCGCCCGGGGGCCGGGCTCGCCGGGGCGGCCGCCCCAGGTGCCGTATCCGCCGGGCGTGGTTGCGGCGCGGGCCGCCGGGCGGGTTCCCCGGCTATCGAGCGCAGCAGCGCGGAACCGGGCCTGACGGTGGCGGCCAGCGGGACGATGCGCGCCTTCCGCATCAGGGTGCGCACGTCGCCCGCCTGTGCGGGGGTTTGCAGGGTGACTACCACGCCGGCGGCACCGGCCCGGCCGGTCCGCCCGGACCGGTGCAGGTAGGCCTTGTGCTCGGAGGGCGGGTCGGCGTGGATGACGAGGTCGATGCCGTCCACATGGATGCCGCGGGCGGCGATGTCGGTAGCGACCAGCACGCGCACGGCCCCGGAGGCGAAGGACGCGAGGTTGCGCTCGCGCGCGGGCTGGGTGAGGTTCCCGTGCAGCTCGGCGGCGCGTATGTGGGCGGCGGTCAGCTGGCGGGCGAGCTTGCGCGCGCCGTGCTTGGTCCGGGTGAAGATCAGCGATCGGTGACCGCCCCCGGCGAGGGCCGCGGCAACCGCCGTCCGGTCGGCCGGGGCCACGGTGAGCAGGTGGTGGACGATCGGGGCCGGAACTTCAGGCGGGTCCACCGCATGCTCGGCCGGGTGGCTGAGGAACCGGCGGACGAGAACATCGACGGCGTTGTCGAGGGTCGCCGAGAAGAGCATCCGCTGGCCCTCTGATGGGGTCGCGTCCAGCAGCCTGCGGACGGCGGGCAGGAAGCCGAGGTCGGCCATGTGGTCGGCCTCGTCCACCACGCTGACCTCGACGTCGCCGAGATGGCAGTGACCCTGGTCGATCAGGTCGGCGAGACGGCCGGGGCAGGCGACGATGATGTCCACCCGGTTATGCAGCGCCCTCACCTGCGGCCGTTGCGGCGTTCCGCCGAAAATAGCGGCGGTGCTCAGACCGGCCGCCCGGGCCAGCGGCCGCAGCACGTCCTGAACCTGGCTGGCCAGCTCGCGGGTCGGCACGAGCACCAGCCCACGGGGGCGGCCGGCGCTGGTGTGCCCACCGGCCAGCCTGGCGACCAGTGGGATGCCGAACGCGAGAGTTTTGCCCGAGCCGGTGCGGCCCCGGCCGAGAATGTCGGCTCCGGCCAGGGCGTCGGGCAGGACGGCAGCCTGGATGGGGAAGGGAGTGTCAATGCCCGCCGCGGTCAGCGCGGCGGTCAGTGGCGCCGGCACGCCGAGCGACGTGAAGGTGGCGGCGTGCGCCGCGTTCGCCGGCCTGGTGCGCCGGCTCTCCCGGCGCAGGGCAGGAGTACGTTCAATGGGCTGAGCTGTCATGAATGCCGTCTTCCGGACTCGGGGGTGGCCGCATTTCGCGGGCCGCCACGTCCGTGGAAACCAGCTCGCCCACTGGGGCGATGTACGACCGGCGTGCCTGATGGCTGCGCCTCACTGGATACAGTGCACCTCTGAGGTTACCCCAGGCACAGTGATGGTGCGTACGGTGCCGGTGATCGGCGGGTCGGCACCCCACGCTGGCCAGGGAAGGCGCATGATGGTAGCGATGAAGCCACCTCGCGCCGAAACCCGGCGCCACCTGCCCACCAGCCCGTTCAGTGCCCCAGCTCCCCCGCCGCCGGCCGAGACGTTCGCCGTGCACGATCAGGTGACGCACGACAAATACGGCCTCGGCGTCATCCTCGGCGTGGAGGAAAACGTCGCCGTGCTGGTGGACTTCGGCCCGCAACGGCTGCGGATCCCGGTCCCGTGCGCCAAGCTGACCAAGCTGTGACGTCCCCCGGCCCTGGTGGCCGGGGGAGCTGGAGCGACTGAACGGCTAGAGCGGCTGGACCTGCTCGGCCTGCGGGCCCTTGGGTCCCCGTCCGGCGGTGAACTCGACCCGCTGGTTCTCCTGCAGGGTGCGGTAGCCGTCAGCCTGGATGGCCGAGTGGTGAACGAAGACGTCGTCGGTGCCGTCGTCGGGGGCGATGAAACCGTACCCCTTGTCAGCGTTGAACCACTTCACGGTGCCCTGGGCCATGTGCCTTCTCCTGATGGGATGATCTTCGGAACGCACACGTGTGCGGCCCGGGCTGGCGCGACCGCCTGCCTGTGAAGGCCTGGCCATGTATGCCAATGGCGCCCGCCGTCAGAATTTCGCAGGCGCTGTGACACGTATACGAACTCCGGCTCCAACCGCGTCTATTAAACACCATCGCCCGGCCTGAGCCCGCCGTCTCGCCACAGTGACGGCTCAAACTGAGAACCACGGCAGCCCCCCACCGAGGTACATAGATCACGATGGCCCACAAATCGTGGGGCTCCCGGATACTCCGGTGAGAGGAGCGGCCATGACCTCCCTCGACGCAGGTGCTGATGAGTCGTCCCGGGCTCGCGCCCAGGTGGAAGTGGAAGAAGTCACCCCCGAGTCGGCCCCGACCGGGCCCTTGACCGGCGACCCGACCGGGCTGGGCCTGGCGTGCTTCATCATGGGCGCGGTGGCGCTCGGCCTGTCGCTGGTCGGCGTCGTGCCCGCGCGGGCCCTCGGCGCACCCCTGGCCATCATTCTCGGGGCGACGTCCCTGGGGCTGATCATCACGACCATCTGGGCTGCTGCACTCGGCCAGAGCGCGGTGGCGGCCGTCTTTGGCATCTTCGCCGCCTTCTGGGTGAGCTATTTCATGCTCGTGACCGCGCTGATCCGCGGCTGGTTCGGGATCCTCGCGCCCGACGTGGTTTCCACCGTGGAGCTGTTCCTGATCACCTGGCTGGTCGTCGTGGTGATGCTCACCCTGGCTACGCTCCGGCTCCCAGTGTCCTTCACGGCGGTGTTCGTGCTCGTGGCGCTCACGGTGCTGCTGGTGCTGCTCAGCTACGAACAGACATCGAGCGGCCTGTTGAAGACCGCCGGGTACGTCCTGCTGGCGGCCGCCGCCGTGGGTGTCTACCTGTTCTTCAACTCGCTCTCGCTGGCCACCGGCGGCAAGGCGCTCCCGCTCGGCTCGCCGCTCCTCAAGTGAGAGCGGCGGCGCCGTGATCGGCCGGGCCGCGGCTGGTAGCGCGCCGCTGAAGGTCACCGGCTGGGCGTCTCCGGGCCAGGCCTGGTGCAACAACCTGGCGCATCCGGAGCGGGGACATATCTTCGGGCGCGTGAAACCAGCCGTCGCGCTGATCACCTGCGTACCGGACGAACACCCAGCGGTCGCCGACACTGGTGATCACGCCATCCTCGGTCTTGCCGTATGCGGTCCGGTAGACAACGCCCGCGCCCACGTGCTCTCTTGCCTCGCCAGAGTCATGCAGCCCTATCGTCTGACC
>DATINY010000289.1:0-7766 GCA_035473755.1 Streptosporangiaceae bacterium | reverse complement strand
GCGGCCGGCACACGGGCCGGCGCCGCGGCCGGTATGGGGGCCGGCGCGGGGGGCGGCGCGGGGGGTGGGGCGGCGCCGCGGCTGGGGGTGCGCTGGTGGCGGCTGGCCGCCGGGGTGTGCCTGGGCCTGGCGTGCGCGTCGAAGTGGAACGGCGTCTGGTATGTGCCGGCGTTTTTCGCGCTGGCCCTGGCCTGGGACATCGGCGCCCGGCGGGCGGCCGGGCTTACCGGCGGCCGGGGGGCGGGCGCGGTTGTGCGCGACGCGGGCGGGCGGGTGGCCGCGTTCGTGGTGGTGCCGCTGGTGGCCTACCTGGCGACCTGGACCGGGTGGCTGGCCACCGGCAGCGGCTATGACCGGCAGTGGGCCGCCCAGCACGGGATCCACACCCCGGTGATCGCGCCGCTGGTGTCGCTGTTCGAGTACCACAAGGCGATGCTCGCGTTCAACACCGGGCTCACCACCCACCACCCCTACGAATCCAAACCATGGACCTGGCTGCTGATCTCCCGGCCGGTCTCCTATTTCTGGTGCCCCAGCACCGGGGCCCACCCGGTCTGCAGCGGCGGCCGGGCCCAGGAGGTGCTGGCCATCGGCACCCCGGCGATCTGGTGGACCTCCGTCATCACCCTGCTGTTCTGCCTCGGCTGGTGGCTGGCCCGGCGGGACTGGCGGGCCGGGGCCGTCCTGCTCGCGGTGGCGGCAGGCAGGCTGCCCTGGTTCCTGTTCGCCGACCGGACCCAGTTCTACTTCTACGCCGTCGCCTTCGTCCCCTTCCTCGTGCT
Organism: Streptosporangiaceae bacterium; assembly: GCA_035473755.1. Lineage (GTDB taxonomy): Bacteria > Actinomycetota > Actinomycetes > Streptosporangiales > Streptosporangiaceae > UBA9676. The sequence goes on along the minus strand of DATINY010000289.1, from coordinate 6,984 downwards.
CTCGATCACCTTGTGCCTCGGCCTGATCATCGGATCGGCGCGGGCCAGCGCCCTGCGGCGGACGACCGGCGCCGCCGTGGCGGGCGTCTACCTGCTGGCGGTGCTGCTCAACTTCGTCTACCTGTACCCGATCCTGTCGGCCCAGGTCATCCCCTACACCCAGTGGCTCGCCCGCATGTGGTACCACGGCTGGATCTGACCTGGCCCGGCAGCTCACCGCCGACTACACAGACACCCTCGGTGGCGGCCGCACCGCCGCATCCACGCCATCAGACCCGTGATCGCTCCCGCGGCCGCCGCCGGGCGAGATCCGGCCGGATCGTGGATCAGGCGTTACGCACGCTGTTCGGCGAAGGCGGGCCAGGTGTATCCGCCAGCTGCCGGCGGCGTCAGGTTCGCGGTGCGGCAGGCCACGCTACATCGTCGATCGCGAGCCACGGCGCGGCGGCCACGGCGGTGGGCGTGACTCCGGCGATCGCCCTGACCTCGCGGTGGAGGTGGGACTGGTCGACGTAGCCGCTCTGGGCGGCCACGCTCGCGGCGTCGTGACCCGCCGCGAGGAGGTGAGCGGCGTGGTCGAAGCGCACCAACTGCGCGGCGCGTTTGGGTGTGAGGCCGATCTGGGACCGGAAGCGGGACCACAGGCGCTTGCGGCTCCAGCCGACCTCCTCGGCCAGGCCGGCGACCCGTACCCGTCCTCGGCTGGTGACCGTCCGCCGCCAGGTGTAGGCGATCTCCGGATCGACCGATGGGCGGTCGCCCAGTCGCCGGCCGAGGACATCCGCCGCGATCGTAAACCGTTCGTCCCACGACGTGGCGGCGCGCAGCTTCTCCTCGACCTGCCCGGCGTCGCGGACCCAGACATCTTCCAGGGATTCCACGGTCCCGGTGAGCTCGGTCGATGCGCCGAGCACCGCGGCCGCGATGACCGGCGACAACCGGATCTGGAGGCACTCACCCTCCATCCGCCGGCCCGGAGCTGGCCCGGGAGGAGCCCGGCGACGAAGCTGCCGCGCTGGTGCCGGCCGTGGGCATCGTAGACGATGCCTCCCGCCTCGCTCAGGTCGAGGATCAGGGTGAGAGATGGGTGCGCGATCATGGCGATGTCCACGAGCGCGGGGACACGCTGGCCGAACCCGGCCATGCTGATCCCCGGCAGCTGACCTGACGGGCGCGGTACGGCGACATCCACGTCCGACCACGTCCAGGCGGGTGGTGTCCCGGTGGACAGCACGTGAGCAGTCTATGCCGTGGGGATCACCGGCGGGATGTCGGCGGCCGTCGCCGTGAAGCCCAGCAGGAGTTCGCTGGTAGCCTCGGGCGCTTCGAGCATGGGCACGTGCCCGACGCCGGGCAGCATCTCGACCCGTGCGTTCGGCACCGCGTCGTACTGGTGCGCCGACGACGGCTCGTAGCGGGGGTCGGCGGCGCCGAAGATCACCAGCACGGGGACATCGAGGCCGGCGAGACGGACGGGCACGCTCTGCTCAGCGACATACGCGGCGTTGCGGCGCAGGATTTTCCGGAACGTACGGTAGGTGATGTTCCTCAGATCAGCGACCGCGTCGCCCGGGATATCCACCGGGCGAGCGGTCGTCGCGCTGATCCCCTTGCCGATCATCGCGTCCGACCGCATCGGCCACAGAAGCGGGCCAAGAGGCGGGGCCAGCAGGGCCCGGAGGATGAACGGCTGCGGAAGGAGCGCATCGAGACTCGGGCCGGTGCTGATCAGCGCGAGCGACCCCACCAGGTCGGGACGCTGTTCGGCGAGCGCGGTGGCGACGTAACCGCCGCTGGAGTGCCCGGCCAGGGTGACGTGCCGCAGCCCGAGGTCGTCGAGCAGCACAGCCACATGGCCCGCCTGCTCAGGCACGTCGTATGACGGTGCGGGCGGGGATTGGCCGCACCCCGGAAGGTCGACTCGGATGACGTGATGATGGCGGGCGAGTGCCCCGACCACCGGCCCCCAGGAGGCGCCCGAAGCCCCCGATCCGTGAATGAGCAACAGCGGCGGCGCTGGCCGCGGGCCGTCGTGGACCACGTGCATCCCGTGCGAGTGCTCAACCTCGTAATCACCCATGCACGGGACGATACGGGGCGGCCGGCTTCCGGTCTTGGACAAATGTCAGCGCCACCGCGTGCAGCCCCGAACCAGCCTGCACCCCCCCACCATCACGCACGCCACAGACCGCGACTCGCCCCGATGACCAGCCAGATCACGAAAACACGACGAGCCCTCCGCGGCCGGCCGCAAGCGGCTTGTGCCTGGCGTATGGTGACGGCGGGCCTGATGCCGATGGAATGCAAAAGATCATGAACTTCGATCTGGCCACTGCCGCCGGCTCGCGAGCGGTCATCGTCGTCGAGGGGATGAGCGACCGGGTCGCGCTCGAGACGCTGGCCGCGCGGCGGGGCATTGCGCTCCGGGCGCAGGGCATCTCCATCGTGCACCTGGACGGCGCGACCAATATCGGCCACTTCCTGGACCTGTTCGGCCCCCATGGGCTCGACGTCAGGCTGGCCGGCCTGTGCGATGCCGCCGAGGAGGGCATTTTCCGGCGCGCCCTGGAGCGGGCGGGCATCGGCTCCCCCCTGTCCCGCGCCGACATGGAGGCGCTCGGTTTCTACGTGTGCGGCGCCGATCTGGAGGAGGAGCTGATCCGGGCCCTCGGCGTGGCCGCGGTCGAACGGGTGATCCAGGCGCAGGGCGAGATCCGGTCGCTCCGCATCTTCCAGCAGATGCCCGCGTGGCAAGGGCAGAGCCCGGAGAAGCAGCTCCACCGGTTCATGGGGACCCGGTCCGGCCGGAAGAGCCTGTACGCGCGGCTGATGGTGACCGCGCTCGATCTCACCCAGGTCCCCCGGCCGCTCGACCGCGTCCTCGCCTACCTCTGACGGGCCCGGGGGCAGGCGGCCAGGCACGCCGTTTTCGTTCTGCTAACTGAGGCGCGGGTGCGGGTACTGCGGCGCGCGGTTCTGGAAGGACAGGATGTCCGGGTTCTGGATGACGCCATCGCGGATCTCGATGGCCCGGCGGATGGTCTGGTCGGAGTCCCACGCGCCGGGTCCGCCGAGCACGGTCCCCAGGTGGGGCAGCAGGGCGTCGCTGATCTCCCAGGTGGCCGAGTTCCACAGCAGCGAAGGGCTGTGATCCACGGCGTAGTAGTGGATGCCGTCGCCCACGGTGAACATCGGGTCCGCGAACGTGGTGGGCCGGGCCCAGCTGAAGCCCATCCCCGCGTCGCACGACACGTCGACGATGAGGCTGCCCGGCGCGAACGCGGCCAGCTCGTCGCCGGTGACGAACATGAGCGGCGCGCTGGTGTGCTGGAGCACGCAGTTGACCACGATGTCGAACCCGGCGAGGTAGGCCGCCAGCGGCACCCGGCCGCCCTCGCCCAGCGCGTGGCAGCGGGCGGGGTCATCGGCGTCGCGCTCGAAGTGGATCATGCGGGCGGAGTGGATCGGCGAGGCGACGGCGGTCACATCCCGGTGGGTCAGGACGTGGACGTCGTTCACGCCGGACGCGTTCAGGGCGGTCACCGCGCCCCGGCCGGTCGCGCCGAAGCTGATGACCGCGGCCCGGAGCGGGCGCCCGTATTCGCCGGTGACGCCGATGAGCTGCATGGCGTGCAGCACCGAGCAGTAGCCGGCCAGCTCGTTGTTCTTGTGGAAGACGTGCAGGCTGAACGAGCCGTCGCGGTCCCAGTGGTGCATCGCCTCGAAGGCGATCATGGTCAGCTTGCGGTCCACGCCCAGCTGGGTGATGTCCTCGTTCTGGACGCAGTGCGGCCAGCCCCACAGGATCTGGCCCTCGCGCATCTCCGCCAGATCCTGCGCCAGCGGCTTGGGCAGCAGGATGACATCGCAGTCCGCCAGCAGCTGGTCACGGGTGCGCAGGCCGGCGACCTCGCCCGCCAGCTGCCCGTCGGGGATGCCGAAACGCTCCCCGTAGCCGTACTCGAGATAGATGCTCCGCCGCAGGCCGGCCTCGATCCGCTCGATATGCCGTGGGTGGATCGCCAGCCGTCGCTCGCTCTCCTTCTGCGACCGTGCCATCACACCGAGGCTCAGCTGGTCCACCCGCGCTCCCTTGACCGGGAATCGTTCGCCACCAGACCACCGCTACCATCCCCAGCTTCCGCGCGCCATGGCGGCGCCGCAACCTGCCGCCGGGATGTGGCAATCAGTCCGGCGGATCCTCCCCGGTGAGCCCGTCGACCGACTCCCGGATGAGGTCGGCATGGCCGATGTGCCGGGCGTACTCCTCGACGAGGTCGATCAGGATGCGCCGCAGGCTGGGTGTCTCACCGCGGGGACTGCTCCACCGGGCCAGCTGCCCCAGGCCGCCGGCGGCCAGCGCCTCGCCGGCCGCCGAACGGGAGCGGGCCACGGCGTCCCGCCAGAGCGCATAAAGCTGCTCCGGGGAGTCCGCCGCGGCCGAGTGCCACTCCCAGTCCGGGTCGGCGTCCCAGTCCACCGCGTCCCACGGCGGCCCCGGGTCCCGCCCGAGCAGCCGGTGGGAGAAGTACTCGTCCTCGACCAGGGCCAGGTGCTTGAGCAGCCCGCCCAGGGTCATCGACGAGGCGGCGGCCGTCGCCCGCAGGCCGGCCGCGTCCAGCCCTCCGCACTTCCAAGCGAAGATCGCCCGCTGGCGGTCCAGGGAGCCCAGGAGGGTGGCGGTCTCGTCGCCCGCGACGGGAGGCCCGGGACGGCCTTGCGTGTCCTGGTCGCTCATAAGCACCGAACCTACTAGCAGCTACTAGCCGCCCATCAAGGGCATCCACTCACCGGCCCGTGGCCGGCCGCGGTGGCGAGCGGGCGTTCCCGGGCTTGCCGCGCGAGCGGGCATGGTCCGATCGGGGCGCCCGCATGACGCCTGAGCGGGTTGGCTAGCGTGACGCTTCATGGACATGAAACTCGAGGTCATTCCCGTCCCCGTGCGCGACGTCGACGCGGCGAAGGACTTCTACACCCGGCAAGTCGGTTTCCACCTGGACCACGACGCCCGGCCGAACGAGAACATGCGGGTGGTGCAGATGACGCCACCGGGCTCGGCCTGCTCGGTCGTGATCGGCGAGGGCCTGCCCCTGGGCGAGCCCGGCTCGGTCAAGGGAGTGCAGCTCGTCGTGGAGGATCTCGACGCCGTCCGCAGCGACCTGGCCGGCCGGGGCGTCGGCATCAGCGGCGTGCAGCAAATGGGACCCGAGGGCACCCCCGGCTCACGCTACTGCTTCTTTGAAGACCCGGACGGGAACATGTGGGCGGTCCAGGAGTACAAGCGCACGTAGCCGACGGGACCGTCTCCGCAGCGGGCGCTTCCACCCGCCTGCCGTCCCGCCGCTCGGCGCCGCGGTTGCTGCGGTGCCTACTCGCTGTCGCGGTGCCGGTGGTCCCGCGGCGGCCGGGACCCCCTGCGGTCGCGGGGGGCAGGTGAGCCGCTGATCCACCGTCCCAGCAGCAGGACGCCCATGATGGCGGGCACCCACACGAACCACAGGCCGCCGCTCGCCCCGCTGATCAGCCAGATCACCAAAAACAACAGGCTGACCCCGAGCCAGGAACCCCAGGCCGCACGCCACGCCGGGGAGAACCGGCTATGACTGGCCTCGACCGGCTCGCCGGACTGCTGCCCGGGCAGCGGCGAGCCGCTGCCAGCGTGGCGCAGCGAGACATCCGCGGGCTGCTGCTCGAGGTCGGTCCGCGGCAGGTCCGCCATCAGGTCGTCGAGCTCGCCCAGCGTCTTGGCCGCGTAGGTCTTGTCCAGGCGCTCATCGAACTCCTCATTGGTCAGCCGGCCCGCGGCCAGATGCTCGCGCAAGGCGGCGGCGGTCCGGTCGCGGTCCGCGTCGGAGGCGCGGATCTTTGGATCACTGGCCATGGCATGCTCCTGAGCCGTCGCGGGGCGGCCGGCCGCGGATGACCACTCCTGGCGGACCGGCACTGTGATAGCCCACATTCTGAACTTACGCAGGGCCACCTCGCAGGTGAAGGCCACCGCCCTGAATCCGCATCAGAGGTTCTTCCCTAAGATGACCGTCATGTCGGAGTCTTCACCAGCAACCTTCCCGGTCACTACCGCTCTGAGCCTGGAAGGCATGACCGTCGAGCGGGACCTGGGGCTCACGTTCGGCCTTGTCGTGCGCAGCATGGGCTTTGCGAAGTCCTTTGGCGCTGGGTTCACGGCGCTGCGCCAGGGCGAGGTCCCCCAGTACACCGAGCTGCTCGAGGACAGCCGCCGCCACGCGATCGACCGCATGATCGACAACGCGCGGCTGCTCGGCGCGAATGCCGTCATCGCGATGCGGTTCGATTCCTCTGAGATGGGCCAGCAGCTGACGGAGATCGTGGCATACGGGACCGCGGTCGTCGTCCGGCCCACGGGATAGCCGTGTCCGGTTCCGCGCCCGGCGGTCCCCGGCGGCTGGCCGGTGAGGCCGACCGCGAACAGCTGGTCGCCTTGCTCCGCGAGCACTACGCGCTGGGACAGCTTGACGATGACGAGCTGGATCGCCGGGTGGGCGCCGTGCTGAGTGCGCGGTATATGGACGAGGCCGCCTCGGCGGTGGCGGACCTTCCACGGCTCGCGGCGCCGGGATCCGCGGCCGGGCCTCCCTCCAGGCGGCGGCGCGGCCACGCCCAGGCAGCCGAGCCAGTTGCCGGGTGGATACCGACGGGCGAGCGGTTCCGCGACCCCACCACGCGGGCGGTGATGCGTGTGTGGATAGACCCCGCAGACCAGAGCCGGCACTACGTCCCAGAACCGGACGCCTGACAGCCGGCTGGCCAGTTAGCCGAGGCTCAGGGTGTAGCGCACCTCGCCGGTGCCCGGAAGCGGACCCGTGATGCGGAACCCCTGGCGTTCGAGCAGGCGCCGGGAGGCGGTGTTCTGGACGGCGGTGACCGCGGTAATCCGGCGGATTCCCGGCACCGCCGCGAGGCGCCCGACGAAGGCGGCCACGGCGGCGCTGCCGATGCCCTGTC
>DATINY010000288.1:0-5922 GCA_035473755.1 Streptosporangiaceae bacterium | reverse complement strand
GCCTGCGCGGCCGGACCGAGAAGCTGTCGCGGTCCCGCCAGGTGATCGCGCAGCGCATGGTCGAGTCGCTGCAGACCTCGGCCCAGCTCACCACCGTGGTCGAGGCCGATGTCACGGCGATATCGCGGCTGCGGGACCGCGCCAAGGCCGACTTCGAGGCCCGCGAGGGAGTCAAGCTGTCGTTCCTGCCCTTCTTCGCGCTCGCCACGCTCGAGGCGCTCAAGGTACACCCTCGGCTGAACGCGTCCATCGACGCCGAGGCCGGCCAGGTGATCTACCACGACGACGAGCACCTCGGCATCGCGGTGGACACCGAGCGGGCGCTGATGGTGCCGGTCATCCAGAACGCCGGCGACCTCAACATCGGCGGGCTCGCGAGGAAGATCGCCGACCTGGCGGCGCGGACGAGGGCCGGGCAGGTCAGCCCGGACGAGCTGGCCGGTGGCACGTTCACGCTCACCAACACCGGCAGCCGGGGGGCGCTGTTCGACACGCCGATCATCAACCAGCCGCAGGTGGCGATCCTGGGCACCGGCTCGGTGGTGAAGCGGGCGGTGGTCGTGGAGGACCCGGCGCTCGGCGAGGTGATCACCGTGCGTTCCATGGTCTACCTGGCGCTCACCTACGACCACCGGCTCGTGGACGGCGCCGACGCCGCCCGCTTCCTGACCACCGTGAAGGAGCGGCTGGAAGAAGGTGCGTTCGAAGCCGAACTCGGGCTCTGACCCGCTAGGACGCCGACAGTGCGGATCGCGGTCACCGGATCAACGGGCCTGATCGGGACCGTCCTGGTGGCTGCCCTGCGCGGCGGCGGCCACCAGGTGATCAGGCTGGTCCGCCGGACGCCGGCCAGCGAGGACGAGATCGCCTGGGATCCCCTCGCTCCCACCGGCGGGCTCGCCCGCGGCGCCCTGGACGGCCTCGACGCCGCCGTGCACCTGGCGGGGGCGAACGTGGCCGGCCGGCGCTGGACCGCCGCCTACAAGGAAGAGATCCGGGCCAGCCGGGTCCGGGGCACCCGGGCACTGGCCGGCGCGCTGGCGGCCGCGAGCGCGCCGCCAGCCGTTCTGCTGTCTGGTTCGGCCATCGGCTGGTACGGGGATACCGGCGGGCGGGAGGTCGATGAGTCCTCCCCCGCCGGTTCCGGTTTCCTGCCCGGTGTGGTCAGGGAGTGGGAGGCCGCGACGCACCCGGCGCAGGAGGCCGGCATCCGCGTGATCACAATGCGCTCCGGTGTCGTGATGTCCCGGCGTGGCGGGGTGCTGGCCCGGATGCTGCCGCCGTTCCGGCTCGGGCTGGGCGCCCGGCTGGGGTCGGGCCACCAGGTCATGAGCTGGATCACGCTGGCGGACTACGCGGCGATCGTGAGCTTCCTGCTCGCCCACACCGAGATCACCGGGCCGGTGAACCTCACCACGCCGCACCCGGTCACCAACGCCGAGTTCACCTCCACCCTGGCCGCGGCGGTCCACCGTCCCGGGCTCCTGTTCCTGCCGGAACCGGCGCTCAAGCTCGCGCTCGGCGGCGTCAGCAGTGACATCCTCGCCAGCGCCCGGGTGATGCCCCGGCGCCTGGAGGCAGCGGGCTACCGTTTCCGGTTCCCCGACCTGCCCGCGGCGCTGGCGGCCGAGCTGGCCGCCCAGCCGGTGCCGTCATAGCTGCGCGTCCCGCGGCACCGGCGCGAGAGCCGCGCCGGGCCACCGGCGGGCGTCACGCGTCTTGCTCCTGTGCCACCCGGTCGGCGGGATCCGCCCCGGCCCCGTCCGGGTCCGCACGCGGCTGGCGGAACAGGTCACGGTAGCTGTGCCCGGCCGAATAGTCGCCGAACAGCGGCACCTTCCAGAACGGTGGCACCGGCCCGGAGTCGCCCTTCAGCGCGTGGAGGCGGCCGAACGTGAGCCGCAGCAGCCGCCTGGCGCCGATCATCGCCAGCACCGCCAGCGGCAGTTCGACCACCAGCGCCAGCATGAGGCTGTCGAGGAAGCCCGGCGTGCCCCAGTCCAGCGTGGTGTCGAACCACGCATCGCAGCAGAGCAGGGTGGCCAGCACGACCAGGCACAGGATCAGGATCTGGCGGCGCCGCCAGGCGGCCCAGGCGGTGGCCGCGAAGGCGAGGAACAGCACCCCGTCGAACCCGACCCAGGCGGCGCTCCAGCCGCCGGCCCGGTAGCGCCAGGGCAGCGTGACGGCGAGCACGCCGATCCAGGCCGCCAGCCCGGCCGCACAGGCCAGGGCGGCAGCGATGAGGAGCCGCCGCCGCCAGCTGCTGCGGTGCCCGGCCATCACCGTCACGGTGCGCGCGAGCCGGGTCCGTCCGGGCTCGGCCGCCCGCTTCAGCTCAGCCCGTCCCAGCACCGGCCAGACCTCCCTCGCCGCACTCTTCCGTGCCAACTCCCGGCCCTGCTGGTGTAATCCCCAGTCCTTGCGGGCGGCAAAGATCCAGCCGAAGGCTTCCTGCCGGAGCGTGCCCGGGCCGGCCCGGCACCGGCCGCCGGGCCGGTGGGCCGGGATAAGCTGACGGCGTGAATGGCGAGCTGGTTTTTGCCCGGGCGGGCTTCGGCGCCAGCGCGGTTCCGTACCTGGATGGCTGGGACCTCCAGCGGGCGCTGCACGAACGGCGGGTCGGCGGCGAGATCCCCGACACCTGCCTGATGCTGGAGCACCAGCCCGTCTATACTGCCGGGCGGCGGACCAGCCCACTCGACCGCCCGCTGGCCAACCCGGGCATCCCGGTCATCGACGTGGACCGCGGCGGGAAGATCACCTGGCACGGGCCGGGACAGCTCGTCGGCTACCCGATCGTCGCGCTCGCCGAGCCGGTCGATGTCATCGCGTACGTGCGCGCCCTCGAGGAGGCGCTGATCCGGGCCTGCGCCGAGGCCGGCGTGGCCACCACCCGGGTCGAGGGCCGCAGCGGCGTCTGGCTCACCGGCGGCCGCGGTCCCGGCAGCGCGCACGACCGCAAGGTGGCGGCGATCGGCATCCGGGTGGCGCGCGGGGTCACGATGCACGGCTTCGCGCTCAACTGCGACTGCGACCTCGGCTGGTTCGACCGCATCGTGCCCTGCGGGATCCGGGATGCGGGAGTCACCAGCCTGTCCGCCGAGACCGGCCGCACCGTCACCGTCGCCGACATGCTGGGCGTGGTGGAACGCCATCTCGCCGGCGTCCTCGGCGCCACCACGTGGCACAGCGTCGACGGCACCGACCCGCTGGCCGAGCCGCTCACGGACGACCCCATCCCGGTGGAAGTCGGCACCGCCGACTGACGGCCCCGATCCGGCGGCCTGCCCGGCCTGAACGAGGATCGGGTCACCGCCCGCCACGAGCGGGCCCGCGCCTTCCGGCACCATGGCGATGAATTGAAGCGTTCCGCGGGGTCTCATTGGCCATGGAAGCAACCAACCTGGCCGACTTGTATCACTCACCGCTGCTCGACTGGGCCCCGATCCAGGCCCGGCTCGCCGCGGGCCTGAGCCAGGCCCCGGGCACCGGGGGCCCGGACCGTCACACCTGCTGGCTGGCCACGATCAACCCGGACGGAAGCCCGCACGTCACCGGCATCGGCGCGCTGTGGGCCGACGGCCGCTGGTGGTTCGAGACCGGCAGGGACACCCGCAAGGGCAAGAACCTCGCCCGTGACCCGCGCTGCACGCTGAGCGTCGCGGCCCGCGAGTTCGATCTCGTCGTGGAAGGCGAGGCCGCCCTGGTCACGGACGCGGCCACCGTCGCCGGCCTGGCCGCGCGCTGGGCGGCAGAAGGCTGGCCAGCCCGGGCGGACGACACGGGCATGGCGCTCACCGCCGAGTTCAGCGCGCCCTCGGCCGGGCCGCCGCCGTGGCACGTGTACCGCCTTACCCCGCGCACGGCAACGGCAGTGGGCGGCGATCCCGGGGGCGCGACGCGGTGGCGGTTCTAGTGCACCTGCCTGCGCCAGCCCAGGATGCCCGTCCTGGATATCCAGCGCTGCGCCAGCATCAGCCTTCCGCGGCCAGCCGGGCGAGGTAGCCGCCCAGCTCGCCGGCCGGGACCTGGGCCTGCTCCCCGGTGGTCATGTCCCGGACGGTGACCGTGCCGGCCTCGTCCTCCGCGGCGCCGTAGATCAGCGACCAGCGGGCCCCCTGGTCGCTGGCCCATTTGAGCTGGCGGCCGAGCTTGCCGGACGCACCCAGGTAGACGCTGGCGCGCAGCCCGGCCGACCGGGCCGCGGCGGCGAACACGAAGCTGCGCGCCGCGTAGCGCTGGTCCATGACCGTGACCGCCACATCCAGCCGGGTGTGCTCCTCCTCCCCGGACGGCAGCATGAGCAGGATCCGCTCAATGCCGAGCGAGCCCCCGGTGGCGGGCACGTCCGGCCCGCCGAGCTGGGCGATGAGGTGGTCGTAGCGCCCGCCGCCGGCCAGCGAGCCCGGTACCCCCTTGGCCACCACCTCCCAGATCGGGCCGGTGTAGTAGCTCAGGCCGCGCACCATGCGGGGCGTGAACTCCACCCGCCCGGCCGGCAGCTGCCCGGCGAGCAGGGACAGCAGGGCGTTCACCTCGTCCAGGCCGGCGGAGCCTTCTTCGCTGGACTTGAGCGCGTCGGAGATCCGTTCCGCCGCGTCACCGGCGGTCATCGCGGTTACCAGCTCGGTCGCCTTGCCTTCCGGCAGCCCGCGGCCGGCCAGCTCGGCGGTGACCTCGGCCGGCGCGAGCTTGTCCAGCTTGTCGAGGGTGATCAGCACCCCCGCTCCCGCCTCGGCCGGGACGGCGAAGGCCTCCAGCAGGCCGGCCAGCACGCGGCGGGAGTTGAGCGAGAAGCGGAAGCCGCCGATCCCCAGCCCGGCGAGCACGTCATTCACCGCGGAGATGATCTCCGCGTCGGCCAGCGCCGAGGTGGAGCCGAGGGTGTCCACGTCGCATTGGGTGAACTCGCGGTAGCGGCCCCGGCCCGGCCGGTCCGCGCGCCAGACCGGCCCCACGGCGTAGCGCTTGTACGGGGCCGGCAGCTGGCTGCCGTAGGCGGCGGCCACCCGCGCCAGCGGCACGGTCAGGTCGTAACGCAAGGCCAGGTCGGCCTCGCCGGTCCCCTCGTGCTCGCCGCGGCGCAAGATCTTGAAGATGAGCTTGTCGCCTTCCTCGCCGTACTTGCCCATGAGGACGTCGAGCCGCTCGAAGGCCGGGGTGGCGAGCGGCTCGAATCCGTAGCGGTCGAACACCGACCGGATGAGCGCGAACGCGCGCTCCCGGGTCTCGAACTCGCGGGCAAGGAAGTCACGGGTCCCCGAGGGGGGATCGAACTGCGTTGGCATGCGCCCTATGCTCCCCGACCGGGCCGGTCCCCGTCACCTCGGTTTCCCGGCTGCGGGTCACCAGGCCCGGCCAGCGGCCCGCCGGCGCCGCCGGGCGCCGGTGCAGATTTGGGTAGATGCTTCTCGACTGACGGCCGACACCGCATCGGAACAACGCCACCGACCGAGGAGCTTTCTTGTCCCGCCCGCCGGCCAGCGACGGCCCGCCCGCTGCCATGTCCGGCCCGCGCCCGACGGCGGCCGGTCCGGGGGCGCCGCCCGGCCCCCCGGGGTACGCGCTGTGGCTGGCCATCGGCCTGCAGGCGGTCATCTCCACCGGTGACGGCCTCGTCCTGATCGCCCTGGCCAGCCTGGTCTACCACCAGGGCTCGCATGCCTGGGCGGTCGCCGCGGTGTTCCTCGCGGTCACGATTCCCATCACCGCGCTCGCGCCGCTGGCCGGCCTGCTGCTGGACCGGCTGCCGGCCCGGCCGGTGCTGTTCGCGGCGGCCGCGGTGCAGGCGGTGACGGCGCTGGCGCTCACCCAGGTGTCCGGCGTCGGGCCGGTGCTCGCGCTGGCCACCGGGTTCGGCGTCGGCGCCGCCGTGCTGCTGCCCGGGCTCGGCGCCATCGTGCCGCGCCTGGTCGGCCC
>DATINY010000287.1:0-2421 GCA_035473755.1 Streptosporangiaceae bacterium | reverse complement strand
AGCGACGCCGCCAGATCGGCCGGGTCGAAGGCATCCCACGCCTTGTTGTAGTTCGGGCCGGTCGCGTAGGCCACCCCCCAGTGGGCCATGGCGCAGCCGGGGTCGGCCTCGATGGCCCGCTCGAAGCAGCGGACCGCCTCCTCGTGATTGAACGCGTACGCCCAGATGAGCCCCCGGTCGAACCACAGCTGCGCATCCGGCGACGAGGCCGGCACCGGCCGGTGGTGGCTTCCGAGGTCGAAGTAGCCGGTCATGCCCGTATCTCTCCCGCCGTGCCCGGCCCGGCTCGCCCGGCCTGCCGCCGCCGCTCCCACTCGGCCCGGTCCAGCGCGTACTCGACGTCGCCCAGCTCATCGCCCTCGATCGGGTACGGCCAGTCCGCGTGGAAGGTCCGCACCAGCGTCAGGCCCGCCTTCTCCATCACCCGCCGGGAGGCCGCGTGCACCACCATCGTCTCCGCGACCACCCGCCGCACGCCGAAATCGGTGAAGCCCTTGCTGATCAGCGCGCGTGACCCCTCGGTCGCGTATCCCTTGCCCCACGCCGATTTGCGCAGCCGGTAGCCGAGCTCGGCCTCGCCCGGGCCGGCCTCCTCGCGCGGCCGGAAGTGGAACCAGCCCAGGAATTCCCCGGTCCCCTTCTCGATGGCCGCCCAGAAGCCGTACCCCTGGAACTGCTCGTAGTAGCCGAGGAACTCGGGCAGGATCTCGTTCTCGATCTCGTCGCGGGCCGTCCGTATCCCGCCGGTGACGAAGTGCATGACGTCGGGATCGGCGTCCAGGCTGACCAGGTTGTCCACGTCGGCCATCGTGAACCGGCGGAGCACCAGCCGCCGTGTTTCGAGGAAGACCTGCATCGCTGGATCCTTCCGACGCGGCAACGCTACCCGCTGGCAGCGCGCCCGCCCCGGCCCGCCGCTGGCGGCGCCGCCGCGGACGTGCGCCTGTTGACCAGGAGTTAATTACCGGCTACGTTCGGCGAGCGCCAGGTGCTTCCGATATGCTGTCTTTTAATTACAGTGTGTGACTAGCTGGGAACTTGCCTCCGGGACCCGACCGAGGTCATCCGGGGGGAGGGGGGTGCTACGTGGCCAGGCTCACCGCGCGTGAAATCGGGCGGATCGAGTCCACTTACAGGAGCGACCTCGGGCAGCTGACGTGGGCATGGGTGCTGAAGACGGACGGCAGGGTGCTGTACCGGCTGAGCCATATCAACGGCCGCCCGGAGCGCAACTACTGGCGGATGGTTTACCAGTTGAGCGCGACCGAGCGCTGGGAGGTGGGGAATGACTCCGGCCAGGCCACCGTCCTGCTGGCCCGGCTGGCCCGCGAGCGCGGGCACAATCCCGCCACGAATCACCACTGAGCACCGGCGGCCCGGTCAGCCGGGCGGCGCCAGGCGGTAGACCGCCCCGGCGGTGTCGTCGCTCACGTAGAGCGCGCCGTCCGGGCCCGCCACCGCGTCGACGGGGCGGCCCCAGCGGTCGCCGGCCGCGTTCTGGAACCCGCCCACCAGGGTGACGGCCGGCCTCAGCGTGTGCCGGGCGGCATCCCAGGCCAGCCACAGCACGGCCGGGGCGCGGGGCGGCTGGCGGTCCCACGAGCCGTGCGCCGCGACCACGGCCCCGCCCGACCACGGCGCCGGGATGGCGCTGCCCTCCAGGAAGGACATGCCGAGCGGGGCGCTGTGGGCCGGGAGGCCGACCTCGACCGGCGGCAGGGCCGCGCAATCCAGCCGGCCGCCGCCCGGGTTGGTCACCGAGTCGGGCACGAACGGCACGTCGGCCAGCGACCCGGCCGGATGGCTCCGGTCCTGGTCGGGGTTGCAGTACGGCCAGCCGAGGTCGCGCCCGGCCGTGACCGGGACGACCTCGTCGGGCGGGTGCTCGTTGACGTAGGCCTGGATCACCTGCTCGAAGGCGTCGCCGTGGCCGGCGTAGGGCGAGTGGAACGGGTACGGCACGTTGTCACGGTTGTTGACCGCGGTCCACACCGAGCCGTCGGGGGCCACCGCCAGCCCCTCGCCGTTGCGCACCCCCTTCTCCACCACGCGCAGGCCGCTGCCGTCCGGCCTCACGGCCATGATCACCGCCCGCGGCGGCGAGAACGCCCGGTCGGCGGGGCTGGCGTTGGACGAGCTGCCCACGCCGAAATACACCACGCCGCCCGGGGCGATGGCCACGTCCTTCGGCCGGTGGACATCGTCGCCGGCCGGCTCGGCGTCGGGCAGGTGGGGGGCGATGACGGTGCGGGCCCCGCCGATCCCGCCCGCGCCCCACGGGTACCGGTCGATCTGGTCCGACTCCCCGACGTAGAGAACCCAGCGGCCCGCCACCCGGGCGAACGCCATGCCCTGCGGCAGGGTCAGCCCGGACAGCAGAACGTGCGCCGCGGCGGTGCCGTGTGCGCCCGGCTTGAGCTC
>DATINY010000286.1:0-7610 GCA_035473755.1 Streptosporangiaceae bacterium | reverse complement strand
CCAACCGCCGCCGTCATCGCGGTGGCCGTGCGGTAAGCCCCCCACATCCTAAGCCAGATCCCGCCCCTGGGCCGACGTGACAGGCGCCAACCGACGGCTGCGGCCAGGGGCGGCCCGGCCAGCAACTGGGAAAACAGGCAGCGTATCCCCTGAACCGGCGCGTTACGGCACAGAACCGAGAAATCACACTAACGAGCGCGTTACGGCACAGAACCGGGAAATCGCACTAACGTGCGCGCTGCGGTACAGATCTGGGAAGCTGTGCCTTGTGAGTTCGCACGGCCGCCGCAGGGACGCCCAAGGGAGTGCCGGCCGCCCGGGCCACCACCGGGTACCGAGGCCGCTGCCTGCCGCAACCCCGCCGCCCAACGCCCTGTTCGCGGAGATGCTGCGGGCGTCGCGCGAGCTCCTGGCCCTGCGCAGCCCCCTGGACGCCGAGCTCATGGTCAGCGAGATGCTGGGCACCTGGTGGGGCCAGCGTGCGCCGCGCACCTCCGCGCACCGTGGCGCCGACCTCGAGGAAGTGATCGGCGAGGGGCTGGTCGAGTACGCGGGCCAGGATGCCAGCCCGGCGGCGCTCGCCCTGCTGTCCGGCATAGCGTGCCTGGGAACGCCCCGCCAGGCGGCCCTGGCCGAGGAGGCCGGGCTGGCGCTCATCGAGCGGGGGGTCGCACGGCCCGCCTGGTCCGAGCACGTCGGCGCGGTGGCGGCGGGGGAATGCTACGTGAACTCCGACATCTTCGGCGATTGCGACGAAGCGGTCTGCCTGTTCAGCTATGCGGGGACCGATCCGCACGCGCTGGTCATGGTGGTCGACTACAACGCCGGCGGGCTGCTGCGCGACGGCTGGGTGACGTCGAAGGTCGACGTGCTGCTGGAGCGCTGCCGGCCGCCGGGCGGCCCGCCACCGGACCGCCCGGTGCGGGGCGCGTTCCGGCGGGTCAGCACGGCCCAGGCCCGGCGGCTGCTGGAGGCGGCGCTCACCGCCACCGACGCCGCGACGGACCCGCCGGTCAGCGAGTCGTTCCCGGCCTACCACGCCTTCATCCGGGCGCGGATCCGCACGCTGTGCCCGGCCGAGCCGGCCGCCGAGCCGGACAGCTCCCCGTTCGGCGGTCCCGCCACCGCGCTGGCCAGCCACGACGATGCTCCGGGCTGGCTGGGGGCGGCGGCGCGCCGGCTGGCCTGGAGCGACGACCGCCGCGCCATGCTGGTGGTGGAGTTCCTCGCCTCCGACGAGGCCGAGGATCTGTCGGACCGCACGGCGGCCAGCCGGTGCGCGGACCACATCATCGACTACGGCTGCAGCCAGGATTTCGGGCGCCCGCTGCGGATGAGCCCGGCCAAAGCCGAGACCTTCATGCTGGACTGGCTGCCGCGCAAGATCATGCTCTCGCCGCCGGAGCAGCACGCCATGCCGCACGTGCTCGCCGCCTGGGCACGCTGGGCCGGGCGCCGCCGCGAGCTCCCCCCGGAGGCGATCGAGGAGACGCTCGACGCCGTGTTCAACTCGATGGCGACCTTCGCGCGTGTCTACCACGACCCGGCCACCTTCGGCCTGGACCCCCAGATCGTGGCCAGGCTGCTGCCGGACGCCGACCTGGAGGCGCTGCCGCGGCGGGCGTTCGCGTTCCCGCTGCTGCAGGGGCGCTACGGCGGAGTCGATCTGAGCACGCTGGATCCGTCCCAGCCGCAGGCGCGGCGCACGCTGGTGGCCGCCGATCACGACGACGCCCATGGACGGCCCACCAACGAGCAGCACATCGGCCGCCACCTGGTCCTGTCCGACCGGCTCTGGCGCGGCGACCCACCCGAGCTGTGGGAGGCGGCCCAGCGCCTGCTGGACCGGGGTGAGAACCGGCATGCGGTGCAGCACACCCTGATGTACCTGATCAGGGACGCCGGGGGCGACTGCGCCAAGCTCATCGCCGAACTGGGCAACCTGCCCTGAGCAACGGGCCCTGGCCGGGGGTTTCCGCTTACCGCGGCCCGGCTCCCGGCCGCGCCCCCGGCTCCCGCGTCCCTGCCCCTTCCGCGGCCCCGGCTCGCTGCTGCGGCCCGCCCCGCTACTACGGCCCGGGCTCCCGGGCGAGCTCGGTGACCGCCGTGGCCAGGTCGGCCGCGCTGACGATGGTGAGGTCGGCCGCGCTCGCCTGCTCCCCGAGCTCGGCCACCCGCAGGTCGCGGGCCGCGCACGCGCGCTCGAACAGGGACCGGGCGAACCTCCCGTTGCCCAGCTCGTCGATCCGGCCCCGGTCGCATGCCTGCTGGAAGATCTCCTCGAGGACGGGCAGGGCGTCCGGGTCGAACGAATCCCCCGCCTGCTCGGCGATCACCTCGGCGATGCTGGCCAGCTCGCTCGGGGTGTAGCTGGGGAAGGCGATCCGGGCGCTGAACCGGGAGGAGAGCCCCGGGTTGCTGCGCAGGAAGCGGTCCATGTCGCCGGTGTAGCCGGCCAGCACGATCACCAGCCGGTCGCGGTCGTCCTCCGCCCGCTTGAGCAGGGTCGCCACCGCCTCCGCCCCATACGCGTCGCCGCCCGCGTAGCCCGGGTTGTACAGCGAGTAGGCCTCGTCGATGAACAGCACCCCGCCGAGGGCGGAGTCGATCAGCTTGCCGGTCTTGATTGCCGTCGATCCCAAGTGCTCACCGACCAGATCGGCCCGGTGCGCCTCCACCACCTCGGGCCGGACCAGCAGCCCCAGCGCGGCGAAGATCCGCCCGAGGATCCTGGCGACCGTGGTCTTCCCGGTTCCCGGGGGGCCGGTGAACACGAAGTGCCGGGCGGGCGGCTGGCTGGCCAGGCCCTGCGCGTCGCGAAGCCGGGCCACCCGCAGCTGTGCGGCGATCTCGTGCACCTGGCGCTTGACCGGCTCCAGGCCGATCAGCTCATCGAGCTCGGCCAGCGCGCTGGCCAGCGTCGGGGCCTCGGTATAGCCCCGGAACCGCGACGTGAGCTCGGCGAAGGCCCGTTCCAGGTCCACCGCCTCCAGCGTCACGAGGTCGGCCGGAGCGGGCTCCTCCTGGCGCGCCATCACCCGCACGTCACGTGCCTGGCCCGCCTTCTCCAGCAGGCTCCGCACGAAGCGGCCGTTGCCGAGGTCGTCGGCGAGACGGCGGCGGCCGACGTCCTCCATCATGCGGGCCAGCGCCGGCCCAGCATCGGGATCAAGTGACTCCCCGCGCTGGGCGAGCGCGGCCCGGGCGAGCGCGAGCAGCTCGGCCGGGGAGTACCCGGAGAACCTGATCCTGATCGCGAACCTCGAGTTCAGCCCGGGGTTGCTGGCCAGGAAGTCCTCCATCTGCCGGTCGTAGCCGGCCAGGATGACGACGAGCTGCTCGCGGTCGTCCTCGGCGCGTTTGAGCAGCGCCTGGACCGCCTCGTTGCCGAACCGGTCGCTGTGACCCTCACCGTCGTTGACCAGGCTGTAGGCCTCATCGATGAACAGCACCCCGCCCAGCGCCTCCTCGACCAGCTCGTTGGTCTTGATGGCGGTGGCGCCGAGGTATTCGCCGACCAGGTCGGCCCGCTGCGCCTCCAGCACCGACGGCGTCTCCAGCAGGCCGAACGCGTAGTAGATCTTGGCGATGATCCGGGCCACCGAGGTCTTGCCGGTTCCCGGCGGGCCGAGGAAGACGAAGTGCTGCATGGGCATGTCGGACTGGTACCCGGCGTGCGCGCGCCTCCGTGCTGCCTCCACCGACGCCTTGAGCTGGCGGACCTGGTCCTTGACCCCATCCAGGCCGATCATCGCGTCCAGTTCGGCCATCGCCTGCTCGACGGTGATCGTGGGCAGATCCCGGTTGGGGACAGGACGGTCCGGCACCCCCACGGCCACCTGCTGCATCCGGCTGCCGTCCGTGTCCCGCACGGCCCTGACCAGGCCAGCCGGGGGGCGGCCGGGGCGCCCGGTGACGGTCGGCGGGGTGGTATGGCCGGTCGTCTCGCCGTGCGGCCCGGCCAGGGACTGGCTCCGGGCTGGCGGCCGGCCGTAGACGCGGGTTTCCTGCCAGCTCCGGGTGAGGCGCCAGCCCAGCACGACGGCGGCGATCAGCCACCCGATCACGTAGCTGAAGACAGGCTGGCTGGAGGCGAGCCGCCAGGCGAGCATGGCGGGCGGCACCGACCACAGCAGCGTCCAGGCCACGGTCCGGCAGGGCACGAGGCTGCGGGCGAGCGGGCGCGAATGGGCGGCGGCGACCACCGCGAACGGGAGGAGCAGGAGCGGGACGATCCAGAGGGTGACCGAATTCGCCGTCGCCGCCACGGCCAGGATCGCGGCCTCACCCCACGCGGCGACCCCCAGCGACGCGATGACCGAGCGCTGCCGGCGCCAGATGGCGACCGGCCCGTAGCAGAGCACCAGCACGACCACCAGGTCGCCAACCCGGGCCGGGACCGCCGATGCCAACACCGCCACCGCCAGCAGGGCCAGGACCAGCACTATCTTGACCGGAAGCGGGGCCGAGAGGACGGCGGAACGGACGCGGTCGAGGCGTTGCCGCGCCGTTCGCCTGTCAGGCGGAGGTCCGTCATCTGCCCGCATGTAACTCCCTCGTGCTGCTCCTTGTATAGCGCATCACCCGCCGATGACGGCGAACCACGACCGGATAGCGGCGCGAAACCCCTGGCCGCCGCCACGTTCGCCCGCTGTCCCGAGCGCCGCCCGGCGCCCGTGGACGCGCCGCCATGCGCTGCCCCATGATGGCAAAGGCGCCGCCGCCGGTACCACGCGCAAAAAGGGGGAACCGCATGCACAGGATCGAGGCTGACCTGCTCGTTCCGGGCCGCGGTGAGCCCGTCAGCAACGGGGTGGTGGTCCTCGACGGCGACCGGATCGGTTACGCGGGGCCGGCCGAAGGAGCGCCGGAGACGCCGCACGCCGCCCGGCACCGGGCCGTCGCCGTCCTGCCCGGGCTCTGGGACTGCCATGGGCATTTCCTCGGCACGCGCACCCTCGATCTCGGCAGGCTGCCGCTGGAGCCGCTCGCGCTGCGGGCGGCCCGGTGTGCCCTCGATCTGCGGAACGCGCTCGACGCGGGGGTCACCTCCGTGCGTGAGGTAGGCGGCCTCGGGGTGGAGCTGGCGCGCGCGGTCGCCGAGGGGGTGCTGGACGGGCCGTCGGTCTACGCTGCCGGGGCGATCCTGTCCACCACCGGCGGCCATGGGGACCTGCATTCCTATCCCCTGCCCTGGATGGAGGACTACGCCGCGCTGGCGGGCACCATGTGCCTGGCCGACGGGGTGGCCGGCTGCCAGCGGGCGGTGCGCGAGCAGCTCCGCCGGGGCGCCCGGCTGATCAAGGTGTGCGCCTCCGGCGGCGTCCTGTCCGAGCTGGACGACCCCATCCACCAGCAGTTCACGGCGGCGGAACTGCGCGCCATCGTCGAGGTCGCGGCCCTGGCCGAACGGCCGGTCGCCGCGCACTGCCACGGCAAGCCGGGCATCATGGCCGCGCTGCAGGCGGGAGTGCTCACCATCGAGCACGGCACCTACCTCGACGACGAGTGCTGCGACGCCATGCGGGAGAGCGGGGCGATCCTGGTCCCCACCCGCACGATCATCGAGGAGATGCTGGCGAACAGCGCGGGCGTGCCCGGCTACGCGATGGCCAAGCTCCGGGACATCGCCGACGTGCACGCCGGCGCGGTCGCCCGGGCCCGGGAGCGCGGCGTCACCATCGCGGCGGGCACCGACATAGCGCTGACCGGCATGGAGCTCCCCAGCTCCTGGGGACATAACGGAAAAGAGCTGGCTCATCTCGTTGACCTCGGCATGACGCCGCTGCAGGCGATCGAGGCCGCTACCGCGACCGGGCCGGCCACGCTCGGCCCGCAGGCGCCACGGTCGGGCCTGCTCGCCGCGGGCTACGACGCGGACGTGATCACGGTAAACGCCGACCCGCTGGCCGACATCTCGGTGCTGGCCAAGCCCGCGCACGTGACCGCCGTCTGGACGGCCGGCCGCCAGGTCAAGGGGTAGGGAAACCGCCCACCGCCGTCTCGAGCGCGTGAGCGGCCCGCAGGCAGGTGGCGTCGTCAAAGTGGCGGCCGACGATCATCAGCCCGGCCGGCAGCCCGCCGGCCAGGCCCGCCGGGACCGAGGTGGCCGGGTGGCCGCTGACGTCGAACGGGGCGGTGTTGACGATCATCTCGGTGGACCGGGCGATGCTCTCCTCCCGGGCACAGCCGGCCGGGGGGATCACGGTGGCCACGATCGGCAGGGTCGGCAGGACCAGGACGTCCAGGTCGGCCAGAGCCGCGTCGTACGCGGCGGCCAGCTCGAGCGCCAGGCCGCGGGCCATCGCGTAGTACCGGCCGTGGTAGCTGTCGATCGCGTAGCGGCCCGCGAATATCGTCGCCTTGACCGTCTCCGGCAGCTCGTCGGCCCGCTCCCGGCGGCCCCGGGCGTAGTGGGCGATCAGCTCCGGGTCGTAACGGCCCGGCCAGTTCATCCCGAAACCGTTGCCGTCGACCATCTGCGTGACCACGCCGTCGGTAGCGATCACGGTCCAGACGTGCATGGCGTCGCGATGCCAGGGGACGCTGACCTCGCTGACGGCGGCGCCCGCCCCGGCGAGGGTGTCGATGGCGGCCCTGACCCGGTCGTCCACCGCGGGCTGGGACAGGCCGGGGATGCCGAAACCCTCGGCCAGCACACCCACCCTCAGCCCCGTCGCGCCCGCCTCCAGGCCGGAGGAGAAGTCCAGCGGAGGCGGGGTGACGCGCTGGCGGGGGTCCAGCCCGTCCGGGCCGGCCAGGACGCCGAGCATCAGCGCGGCGTCCCGCACGGTCCGCGTGATCGGGCCCAGGTGATCCAGGGTGTTCTCGATCGGGAACGCGCCGGTGTAGGGAACCAGGCCGTGCGTCGGCTTGTGCCCGACGGTGCCGCAGAAGGCGCTGGGGATGCGGATGGAGCCGCCCTGGTCGCCGCCGAGCGCGAGGTCGGCCCCGCCGGCCGCGACCAGCGCCGCGCTTCCGCTGGAGGACCCGCCCGCGGTCCGGGAGCGGTCCCAGGGGTTGCGCACCGGCCCGGTGCGGGAGGTGTGGCTGCCGCCGGAGAAGCACAGGTCCTCGCAGACCGCCTTCCCGGCGATGGTGGCGCCCGCGTCCAGCAGCCTGGTCACCACCGTGGCGTCCCGGCGCGGGACGAACCCCTCGACCGCGCGGGACCCGTTCATCATCGGGACGCCGGCGACCGCGATGTTGTCCTTGACCGCCACCCGGCGGCCGGCCAGCGGCCCGTCCCGGCGGCCGGTTATATCGGTGGTGACGTACCAGGCACCCAGGTCGTTGCCGTCCTCGGCCGGCCACTGCCAGGGCCGCCGCGGCGGCTCGGGGGCACTCGCCTCGTATAGCCTCTCCACCTCATCGTAGGAGGCAAGCAGGCCGCCGGCCAGGGCGCGGAACGACTCCAGGTCCTGCGGCTGGAGGTGGAGGCCGTACTGCTGCGCGATCCGGGCCAGGTCGCCGGCCGTGGGCGGGGTGATGGGCATGGCGGCCTCCGGGTAGGCATGGAGCGGGCCAACGTGATAAGGCCAGCAGGATAAGCCTCGCCTCACGCGCTGCCCGCCGCGCCTGCCTCACGGGCCCCGGCTCCGGCGCCTGCC
>DATINY010000285.1:0-1558 GCA_035473755.1 Streptosporangiaceae bacterium | reverse complement strand
CGGGCCAACGGGATCGTGGACACCGACGCCTACCGCAAGCTGGGGCGCAACCAGCTGCGGATCGCGATGTTCCCGGCGGTCGACCCGGACGACGTGGAGGCGCTCACCGGCTGCATCGACTACGTGGTCGAGCGCCTCTAGCGGCACCGGGCGCGGCCCGGGTCAGTGCAGCACGGCCCCGATGAGCACGCCCAGCACGAGCAGCGCGAGCACCGCCGGGAGCAGCCAGCGCGTCGTGTGGTTCACAGCAGGCAGCCTACCGGCCGGACCGGCTCAGCCGGGCGGGCTGGGGGCGTGCGCGAACGGCCAGGCGCCGAGGGTCTCGTAGCGGGGCTGTTCCTGGAGGCGGCTGCGGATCAGGTAGATCTCGCCGGCGGTCCAGGGCGTGCCGGCGAAGCCGCCCAGCGTCGCCACCAGCGTCCGCACGTCGGCCGGCGCCCGGCACCGCGCCAGGGTCAGGTGCGGCTCGTACTCCCTGCCCTCCTGGGCGGGCGGCGCCCCCGCCCGGCGCGCCGCGGCGGCGACCCGCATGGCCAGCATGCCCAGCCCGTCCCGGTCGCCTTTCACCCCGGTCCACAGCACCCGGGCCCGGGCCGCCGTGGGAAAGGCCCCGGCGCCGCGGAGCGACAGCGAAAGGGGGGCATGCCGGGCGGCGGCGCGTTCCAGCCGGGTGCCGAGTCTTCCTATCAGCTTCTCGTCCACCTCGCCGAGGAAGGCGAGCGTGAGATGCCAGGCATCCCGCCCCGTCCAGCGCAGCTCGGGCCAGGCCGGCCGCAACGGCGCCACCGCGCTATCCAGCTCCCCAGCGGCGACGGCCGGCAGCGCGATCGCCACGAATAGCCTCACAGGCCATTAGTAGCAGTCCCGGGCCGGGCCGCGGGTGATCTACGCCCAGGCATCCGCCGCGCCGTTCAAGATCGGGCTCCTGAGCGCCGCAGCCGCGCCCGGGCGCCGGGCCGGCGGCCCGGGCTCAGTCGCCCACGGCGCCGTCGATCCGCTCCCGGAGCAGGTCCGCGTGGCCGTTGTGGCGCGCGTACTCCTCGATCATGTGGACCATGATCCAGCGCAGCGAGTACCTCTCGCCTCGCCGCCCGGTGCCGGTCACATCGAGGGATGGCGCGGCAGCGACGCGCTCCCGGGCATGCGCGCACTCGTCCCGCCAGTAGCCGAACGCCTCGGCCACGCCGGCCCCGGCCACGTCGTCGAAGTCCCCGTCCGGGTTCTCATCGCTGTAGTAGCGGGGTGGCGCGTGCTCGCCGCCCAGCACGCGGCGGAACCAGCTGCGCTCCACCTCGCCCATGTGGCGGACCAGGCCCAGCAGCGACAGGCTGGACGGCGGCACCGCCCGGGCCCGCAGCTGATCGTCGGTCAGGCCCTCGCATTTCACCGCGAGGGTGGCCCGGTGGAAGTCCAGCCAGGCATCCAGCATCTCGCGTTCCTGCGCCACCAGCGGCGGGTCGATCCGCTCAACCGTCATGATGGCGAGTTTTGCCCATCAGCCGGGGCGGGGGCCAGCGGTTTGCGGCGCGGCGGCCGGAGCGGCCGCGATGGCGGGCAC
>DATINY010000284.1:0-12934 GCA_035473755.1 Streptosporangiaceae bacterium | reverse complement strand
GTACCTCGGGGGCGCCGCCCGCATCGGCCTTGTGCGCCGTCATGACGTCCCCGCCACGTATCTGCCGAGCGCCGTCACCGGAAAGACCAGCCGGTATAGGTGATAGTTGAGGTAGAAGTCCCGCGGGAACCCGGTACCGGTGTACTGCGGCTCATCCCACGTCCCGTCCTCGCGCTGGTGGTCGATGAGCCACTGAACGCCGCGGTCGACGGCGGCGTCTTCCGGCCGGCTTAGACCCGCACTGTCGCCCGGCCGGGCGGCCAACAAGGCCAGCAGCGCCCACGCCGTTTGTGACGCGGTGGATTCGCCCTGCCCCGCCAGCCCGGGGTCGTCGTAGGACCTCATGTCCTCCCCCCAGCCGCCGTCCGCGTTCTGGTGCTCCTCCAGCCAGGCGACCGCCCGCCGGATGGCGGGCTTGCCCGGCTTGACTCCCGCGGCGATGAGCGCGGGCACCACGGCGCCGGTCCCGTACACGTAGTTCGCGCCCCACCGGCCGAACCAGGAGCCGTCGCTCTCCTGCGCCCGCAGCAGCCAGACCACGCCACGCCGGGCCACCCGGCCGCCGGCCAGGCCCTCGGCCGCCAGGGCCTCGACCACGTGCGCGGTGACGTCGGCCGAGGGCGGGTCCACCACCGCGCCGAAGTCACAGAACGGCAGCTTGGTCACCAGCGTGGAGGTGTTGTCGGCGTCGAACGCGCCCCAGCCCCCGTCGCGGGACTGCATGCCCGCCATCCAGCGAACCCCGCGCTCGATGGCCGACGCCCGCGCGGCATCGCCCCGCGGGCCCGCCGGGCTGCGGGCCCGGCGCAGCGCCAGCACCACCTCCGCGGTGTCATCGATGTCGGGATAGATGTCGTTGTCGAACTCGAACGCCCAGCCCCCCGGCGCCAGCTCCGGCCTGCGCACCTGCCAGTCGCCCGGGCCGGCGATCTCCTCATCGAGCAGCCAGCCGGCCGCGGTCGTGAGCGCAGCGTGATCGGGCGGCAGGCCCGCGTCGGCCAGCGCGACGACGGCCAGCACGGTGTCCCACACAGGTGACTGGCAGGCTTCCAGCCGCCGCACCGGGCCGTCCGGGGTGTCCTCGATGATGGTGAACCGCTCCAGCCCGGCCAGCCCGCGCTTGATGACCGGGTGGCCGAGCCCGTAGCCGAGCAGATGCAGGGCGATCAGCGAGTAGACCCAGGGCGGCTGGATGCCGCCCCAGCAGCCGTCCTTCTCCTGCCGCGCGATGATCCATTCCGCGCACCGGCGCATCGCCGCGCGGCGCACTGCCCGCACCGGCGCGGCCCCGTGGACCCGGCGCTCGTAGCCGTGCAGCCCCCGGTCCAGCCCGCCGAACAGCGCCGCCCACCCGGGCCCGGGCCCCGGCCGGTCGGTCCGGCCTGCCCGGCGGGGCGGGTCACCCGGCTCGGGGGCCGGCCCGGCCAGCTCGTTGAGCGTGAAGGGGAGCGGCCGGACCGGGCGCAGCGTGCCGACGATGGTCAGCGGCACGATCGTCTGCCGGGCCCAGCACGCCCAGTCATAGACGTTCAGCGGGAACCAGGCGGGCAGGTAGATCAGTTCCGGCGGCATGACCGGCAGGTCATCCCAGGACCATTCGCCGAACATGGCCAGCCAGATCCGGGTGAACACCCGGGTGGCCGGGATCCCGCCCCGGGCCCGGATCCATTCCGCGGCCCTCGTCATGTGCGGCTCGGCCGGCTCGTGACCGGCCAGCCGCAGCGCGACGTACGCCTCGACCGTGGTGGACAGGTCGCCGGGCCCGCCGTAGAAGTTGGCCCAGGTGCCGTCCTCGCGCTGCTTGGACGCGATCCACCGCGCCGCTGCCTCGGTCTGCTCACGGGTGCGGATCTGCAGGAACTCCCGCAGCAGCATGTCCTCGGCGTCCATGGTGACGTTGGTCTCGAGCTCGCCCTGCCACCAGCCCTGCTGATGCTGGAGGCCGAGCAGGTGGTCGCGGGCGCGGGCCAGGGCCTCCGCCGGGGTGGTGGCGGCCCGGCCCGGCGGCCGCGGGTGGGTGACCGTCATCCTCTCCTCCCGCACCTGTTGGCCCCGCTCACCATTGGCGTTCGGTGATGAACTCGGCGATACCGGCGAACTCGGCCCTGACGTCGCCGGGCATGTCGGTGTCCGCCAGGCACCTGTGCGCGGCGGCGAGCTGCGTGGCCGCCTCGTTCTCGGTCCAGGTCTTGCCGCCGGCCGCCTCGACCAGCCCGGCGGCCAGCGCCAGGTCGTCCTCGCTCAGCGGCTCTTCCCGGGCCAGCAGGGCGGCGAGCTCGCCCGCCTCGGCCGTGCCGGCCGACAGGGCGGCCACCACCGGCAGCGACTTCTTCCTGGCTCGCAGGTCCGACCGCACCGGCTTGCCGGTCACCTCGGGGGCTCCCCAGATGCCGAGCAGGTCGTCGGTGAGCTGGAAGGCCAGGCCCGCGTGCGCGCCGAACGCGGCCAGTCCCATCGCCAGCTGGGGCGGGGCCCCGACGTGAATGGAGCCGATGCTGCACGCGCAGGACATCAGCGCGGCGGTCTTGTCCCCGGCCATCGTCAGGCATTCCGTCAGCGAGACGTCGTCGCGCTGCTCGAACGCGAGGTCCGCGCCCTGGCCCGCGATCAGCCGCTGCACCGCGGCGGACAGGGCGCGGGCCGCCCACACCCCCGGCGGGGCGGCGTCCTCCAGCAGGATGTCCTGGGCGAGCGCGAGCATGGCGTCACCGGCCAGGATGGCCGCGCCGGTCCCGTACACGGTCCAGGCGGTCGGCCGGTGCCTGCGCTCGGTGTCGCCGTCCATGATGTCGTCGTGCAGCAGTGAGAAGTTGTGCACCAGCTCCACGGCCACCGCGGCGGGCACGCCACGTTCCGGCGCGGCGTTCGCGGCGCGGGCCGACAGCAGGGTCAGCGCGGGCCGCAGCGCCTTGCCCGCGCCCGGCGGCCGGCCAGTGGCGCCCTGGCCGCCCCGGGCCCCGCCGGGCCGTGCCCCCCCGGCCGCGCCCGGCAGCGCGCCCTCCGGGCCCGCCAGGCCGAGGTGGTAGGCGGCCACCTTCCGCACATCCGGGCTGAGGCTCTCCACGACCGCGGCGAGTGCCGGCCCGACCAGGTCGCGGGCGGTTTCCACGCCCGCCGGGATCACGGCCGTCATGCCGTGGCTCCCGCGCCCGCCGGGCCCGGCTCGGTCACCGGATCCGACCCGTTCACCCGGGCCGGCCGCCCGGCCCGGCCCGGGTCCCGCGGCCGCAACCCACCGGCCGGCACGGCGAGCCCCCGGCGCAGCACCCGCGCCGCATTCAAACCGCTTCGCACGGCTCCCTCCATCGTGTCTGGCCATCCGGTGTCGGTCCAGGCACCGGCCAGCACCAGTCCCGGCAGAGCGGTGGCGGCCCCGGGCCGCAGCCGCTCGCACCCGGGCACCTGGCGCAGCGTGGCCCGCCGCTCTCTGGTGACGAAGAAGTCGGTGACCCGCGCGTCACGCGCGGCCGGGAACAGATCCGCCATGGCGGGCAGGAACCGCTCCCGCAGCGCCGACGCCGGGACGTCCACATAGCCGTCGGCCGCCGAGAGCGACACCGCCAGGTACTGCCCCGACCGCAGCCCCGACGAGCCGGTCCGGTCGAACACCCACTGCACCGGCGAGTCCACCGCCGCCGCGAAGGGCAGCCTGGTGACCCGCCGGTCGTAGATCACGTGCACGTTGACGATCGGTGAGGTGGCCAGCTCCCGCCACTGCTCCGGGCCGGGCTGGCCCGGCGAGCCGTGCCCGCCGCCCGCGGCCGCCGGCTCCCACGCCGTGCCTGGGCTGACCGTGCCCGGGCTGACCGTGCCCGCGGGCGCCAGCCTGGCCGCGACCGCCGGCGGCACCGCCAGCACCACGCCATCCGCGTCGATGACCTCGCCCGCATCGTCCAGAGCCGCGTCATCCAGCTCCGCACCATGCCGGGCGGCATCGTCCGGGGCGGCATCGTCCGGGGCGGCACCGTCCAGGGGGTTACCATCCGGAGCGGCACCGCCCACCGGCGGGCCATCGCCGCCCTGGCGCCCGGCCAGCCGCACCCGGAACCTGGGCCCCGGCCCGCCGGGCAGCACCTCGATGCCGGCCACCTTCGCGTTCAGCCGCACCTGCGCGCCCAGCCGGGCCAGCAGCGCGCCCGCCGCCTGCCCGTGCAGGACACCGAGCGGGACGGACGGTACCCCGATGTCCGCGGCGTCCCGGGCCCCCAGCAGCGCGGTCTTCACCACGGTGGCGGCCAGCGAGAGGTTGGCGTCATCGCCGTCCACGTTGAGCGCGGATACCGTGAACAGGTCCCACAGGAGCCGCCGCGTCCGCTCGTCCTGCCCGTGGGCGGCGAGCCAGTCACCCAGCCGCTGCCGGTCAAGCTCCGGCTTCGCCGGGTTCAGGGCCGCCATGGCCAGGGCGGCCCGCGCCACGCGCAATCGCTGGGCCCGGGAGAGGAAGCCGTAGCCCATGAGGGCCTGGCCCATGTGCAGCGGACCGGGCAGCGCGGTCCGGCGAAGCCGCGCCCGGCCCCCCGGCGCCAGCACGGTGACGTCGAACCGGTCCTGCAGCGACACCGCCCCGGTCATGCCGAGCCGGGCGAGCAGGCCACGGTAGGCCACGCAGCAGCGCAGGAACACGTGCTGGCCGTTGTCGACCATGAGGCCGCCGCGGCTGAACGAGGTGGTCGCGCCGCCCAGGCGGGGCCTGGCCTCGGCCAGCGTGACGTCGGCGCCGGTCTCACCGAGTGCGATCGCGGCGGTGATGCCGGCCAGGCCGCCACCGATCACGACGATCTTGCCGGGCGCGCTCACCGGGCAGCTCCCTTCCCGGCCGCCGCTCCCGCTCCGTGCGGGCGCAGTGCCACCACCAGCGACCGGGCGGCCACCAGCGCTTTCTCACTGGCGGGCAGCGACATTCGGCGCTCGAGGACCACGCCGGGAGTAGCGGCGATCCGTTCCAGCAGCCGGTGGTAGATGCCGGCCATCGCCCCGGCCGAGGCCGCACTGCGCCAGTCCAGCAACGGGATCAGCGTGAGTCCCTTCGCATACCAGGCGCTGGCGCGCTCCGCCTCGAACTCCACCAGCGCCGCGAGCTTGTCCCCGTTGGCCCCGTCGCCCGGCCCGTGCTGGCTGGCCCCGTGCCGGCTGGCCTCGTGCCGGCTGGCGCCGTGCTCAGGGGAGCCCGGCCCGAGCGCCCCATTGCCCAGCGAGCAGCCGAAGCGCTCAAAGTCCTCGGCCGGGAGGTAGATCCGCCCGCCGAGATAGTCCTCGCGGATGTCGCGCAGGATGTTCGTAAGCTGGAGCGCGACGCCGAGCGCGTCCGCGAGCGGGGCAGCGGTGGCCACGTCGGCCGTGCCGAACACCCCCAGCGACAGCCGCCCGATCGAGCCTGCCACACACCGGCAGTAGTGCAGCAGGTCATCGAAGGTGCGGTAGGTAGTGCCCCGCACATCGGCCTCGCAGCCGTCAATGAGCTCACCGAATGCGGCGAGCGGGATGTCGAACCGGTTCGCCGTGTCCGCCAGCGCCACCAGGACCAGGTCGCGGGAAGCGCCGTCGCCGGGTGGCCGGCCGTTCTCCCCCGGCATGCCGCTCTCTCCCGGCACGCTGCCGTTACCACCGGGCAGGCCGCTCTCCCCCGGCACGCTGCCGTTACCACTCGGCAAGCCGCTCTCGTCCGGCCGCTCACATCGGGCACTGAGCGCGGTCACGCTGGCCCGGGCGTCGGCCAGCGCGGCCAGCTTGGCCGGCGCGGGCAGGTCGCCATCGCCGATGTCGTCGATCCGGCGGGCGAAGGCGTAGACCGCCGCGAGCGCCTGCCGCTTAGCGGGCGGGAGCAGCCGGATGCCGTAGGCGAAGTTCCTGGCCTGGGACCAGGTGATCTCCTCGCAGTACCGGTAGGCGGCGCGGGTGTCCATGACCTCACTTCCCGGTGGCATACGCCCTCACCATCTCCGCGGCGACCCGGGCCGTGCCGGGCCGGGGGGTGGCACGCAGCACGTCGTGACCGCTGGCGGCGATCGCGGCCAGGGCGGCCCGGCCCCCGGCCACATAGCCCGCTACGGCCAGCCGGGCGGCGCCGCGCAGGGTGCCGACGATCGAGGCGCCGGTGTCCAGCAGGCGACGCGCGCGCCGTTCCTCGAAGGCCATCAGCGCCCGCACCCTCGGGGTGGCGCGGGGGGCGGCGAGGTCATCCTCGGTGCAGCCGAACCGCCCCAGGTCCTCCTGCGGCAGGTAGATACGGCCCGCCCGCAGGTCTTCGGCCACGTCCTGCCAGTGCTCGGCGAGCTGCAGGGCGGTGCAGACCCGGTCCGAGAGCGCCTCGCGCCCGGGTGTGGCGGCCCCGAACACATGGAGCACGATCCGGCCGACCGGGT
Source organism: Streptosporangiaceae bacterium (assembly GCA_035473755.1). GTDB lineage: Bacteria > Actinomycetota > Actinomycetes > Streptosporangiales > Streptosporangiaceae > UBA9676. The sequence goes on along the minus strand of DATINY010000284.1, from coordinate 6,572 downwards.
TGGCCGAGAGCCGGCAGTAATCCTCCAGATCACCGAACGTCGCATACCGGGAGACCACCTGATCCTGGCGGTTCGCGGCGATGAGGTCGTAGAACGGCTGGGCGGGGATGGCGCAGGCGACCACGGCGGGGGCCAGCGCCCGGACGACGGAAAGCCGCGGCGGGCCGCCCGGGCCCTCGTTCCCCCGGCCGCCGGCGGTTCCGCCGCCCGTGGGGGCACCGCCCAGGCCCCGGGACACCATCCGGTACAGGCGCCCGACGTCGGCTTCGAGCTCGTCGAGCAGGGCGGCCCGCTCCTGCGGCGCCGCTTCATCCCCCATGTCGTCGACCGACCGGGCGAAGCCGTATACGGCGGCCAGGTGCCCCCTGTACCGGCGGGGCAGCAGGCGCAGCGCGACCGGGAAGTTCTCGGCCGATGCCTTGGCCGCCGCCTGGGCCGCGATCGCCGCGGCCGAGGTGGTCGGCGCCCGGGCGGCGCGGCATTCGTCTGTTCGCGTCGCGTCCGGGGTCACATCCCTATCCCTGCATAGTTCGGTAGCAAATGCAAACAATGACATGAGCGTCATATGACGCAGGTGTCGTAGAACGGAGCGGAGCGCCTGGCCCCCATCTCAGCCAGGCGACGATTATACACAGCGCTCAATTACCGCCGCCGCGGGCCATGGCCGGGGCCATAGCGGGCGGCTGGCCCGCATTATGGACACAGCGAAACACATTATTTACGCTGCGTTGATCCACCGTGCACACGGGCGGATGTACGCTGTATCTTCCCAGGTCTATGCCGCTGGCCCGGCTGGCGGACGGTGCGGGTGCGCGGCGGCCCGCCGCCACCAGGAGCGAGCCGCCCGGCGACAGTTCGCACACGCAAACTGTCGCTCCGTGTGCCCCTCAATCGTGTGCATGCCGGCCCGCCCAGCCCCCGTGGGCCTCATGGCCTTGCATTTCATCCCCAGGATGGCTTCACCCGGCCGCCGCCCGGCACGGCATGGGGGCCGCGAACGCACCTTTCACTGACGTCAGTGTCATATTCGGCGGGTGCACGCCATTTCTCTGACGCCTATGTCACATCGGGTGCGGAATTTACCGGATCAGGCTCGCCAGATGATGGCGAGCGCGCAGTCGTCGCCGCCGCTTTGCAGGACCCCGACCAGATCGGCGGCACCCGACCGGAACCCGGAGACGACCAGCCGGTCCGCCTCCCCGAGCAGCCGGTCGGTCCCGTAGTCGATGTCCTGGCCCGGGGCCTCGACGAGCCCGTCGGTATAGAGCATCAGCGCGTCACCCGGCCGGAGGACGCCGCGCTCGGGGACCAGGCGCAGGTCAGCGACGACTCCCAGCACGATGCCGCGGGCCTGGGTGATACGCCAGGTGCCGTTGCTGGAGTCGAGATGGGCGGCCGGCGGATGCCCGGCGGATGTCACGATGTACTCACCGGTGGTGAGGTCGAGCGCAAGGTGGACCGCGGTGACGAAGCCCTCGGTCATCTCCCCGCGGCGCAGGTAGGCGTTGCACGTGGACAGGAACTCCTCCTGCGGGACCGAGCCGAGCAGGCCGCCGAACGCGCCCGACAACAGCAGCGCCCTGGTCCCGGCGTCCACCCCCTTGCCCGCGACGTCCACCAGCGCGACCTCGAGGGTCTTCCCGTCGCAGGCAGAGACCAGGAAGTCCCCGCCGAACGAGGAGCCGCCCGCCGGCCTGAGCACCGAGACCGACCCCCAGCCCTCGGGCAGGACCGGCAGCGTCCCCTGGGCCCGGATCCTGTCCCGTAGCTCAATCAGCATCTGGTTGCCGCGGAGCCCCTGCATGCCGAGCTTCTTCCTGGTCCGGGCGAGCACGTCGGCGAGCAGCGCAGTGACCACGATGGTGGCGATCAGCCCCGGCCCGGCCAGGTCCATCAGCGCGTCGTAGGCCAGCCCGGCCGCGATGACGGCGAACAGGATGTGCAGCGCGCGCGGCCAGAGCAGCAGCCCACCGGCCAGCACCGGCAGGATGAGCAGGCCCGGGGAGAACCATGCCTCCGAGAGATGGACGGCCGCCACGCTGATGAACACGGTAACCAGCGCGAGGCCCACCGCCACCCGCCGGTTGCGGGTGATGAACTGGTGGCTCACCCAGCCGCTTGTCTTGCTCGCGGCAGAACGGGCAGCGAGCACCGAACGGGACCAGCCGGGCACAACCATGATGGCGGCACTGTATCGGGCCGCCGGGCGATCCGGAACCTGCGTGCGCGGCCGATTGGCCACCGTCCTGACCGTCCGGGCGCTGGGGGCCGCCTACCTCGGGGGGACCCGGCTGGGGCCGATGGCGGCGGCGGGCCTGGTCGCCGAGTTGCGGCCGGGCACCCTGGCCTGCCTGTCGGCCGCGCTGTCCTGGGACCCGGCCCCCTGGTGCCCGATGATGTTCTGACCGGCGGTCCCGTTCCGGGGCTGGCCCGGTCGCTGCTAAACCGGCTTCCTTGGCCTCGATGAGTTCGCTCAGGCGCCCGGGGCGGCCGGCATTGAGCACGGGCTGGGTCTGGCCCAGCGGCCGGGCGCACCACAACGGCCCGCCGACGTAGCGGTCTACCCGCCAGATCTGCCATCCGGGATGCCTCTCCCGGAGTGCCGCCAGCTCCTCATCGTTCGGGTTCACGCGGGTGACCTTACCGGTGTATCAGGGATGCGGCTGGGCGCTCTGAACTGTAACGGGCCCGAGCGGCCATGGTGTGGCATCAGGTGCCTGATCATCTGTTCGGGGGGACGGCCGCCCGGGCCCGCCAGCAACGGCAAAGACAACGGACGGGGGGGTAGTGATGAACACGGACGTGATGTTCCTTGACTGCCCGGCCTATATGGACAAGCGCGGCGCGGTGAGGTGCGGGCTTCCGGCTGAGGTCGAGGACCGCTACACCGTCCGGTCTTCCGACGGCCCGATGGAGAGCGCAAGGATCCGCTGCCCGCGTGGTCACTGGTTCAATGGCCCGGTCGAGTTCCTCACCTGGGACAAGCAGCGGGGCACGGCGGCCCCGCAGGAGGCGGGCCCCCGCCGGCAGGACGCGGCTTCGCCGCCCGCTGGGAGGCCAGCGGCCGATTGACCGATGGGCGCGCCCGCATGCGGGCCGCTCTCCGGCCGGTGTGGGTACCTGGTGCCAGGCGGCGCCGTGGTGCGACACTGGGCAGCGGAGGCCATGATGCCGGGGATGAAGGTCACGCTGAACACGGCGATGCGGGTCAGGGACGTGTCGCGGCCATCGCCTCAGCATGAGGACAATGCCCGCGCCAAGGTGGCGGAATGGCCCGCCTCGCGCGCCCGGCCCACGCCGGCCCCGCCGCCGGCGCGTGGCGGCAGGGGCGGCGGCGGGCCCCGGCCATGGCGCCCCGGAGCGGATCGCGGCGAGACACCCGCGTCCCGGACCGGTGGCGGGCCCGGTAAGGGCGAGGGCCAGGCGCCACCGGCCCCTCAGGGCACCGGCCAGCGCCCCGCGCCACCGCCGCGCGACGCGGCCCAGCCGCCGCGGGAGGCGGCCCCGGCGCCGCGGCGGCCACCGGCCTTAACGTCCGGGCACGACGAGGCACATGGGCCCGCCCCGGCCCGAGGCAAGCGGGTGCGCCGCCGCCGGCGGCGCGGCCAGACGGGCGGCTGAGCGCCGCAGCTGAGCATCACAGACGGGTACCGCAGCCGGCTGGCCCCCCCGGTGCCCGTCACTCCCAGCCGGGGAGCGGCGGGAGCTCCCCGCACCGTTCGTACTCCGTGATCATCTCCAGCCGCCGCACGTGCCGTGCCTCGCCCGAGAACGGCGTGGCCAGGAACACCTGCGTGAACGTGATCGCGTCGGCGGCCGGATGCATCCTCGCGCCCAGGCTCAGCACGTTGGCGTCGTTGTGCAGCCGGGCCAGCCGGGCCGTCTCCTCGCTCCAGACCAGCGCCGCCCGGATCCCGGCGATCTTGTTGGCGGCGATCTGCTCGCCATTGCCCGAGCCGCCGATCACGATCGCGACGCTATCGGGGTCGGCCGCCGCGGCGGCCGCGGCGCGCATGACATAGGGCGGGTAATCGTCGTGCTCGTGATAGGACGCCGGGCCGCAGTCGGTCACCTCGTGCCCGGCCGAGGCCAGCCAGTTGGCGAGGACCGACTTCAGCTCGAACCCGGCATGATCGGATCCCAGGTAGACGCGCACGCGCGCCAGTCTCGCACGCAGCAGGCGCCCGGGCACATCAGCGCCTTCGCCTGGGGCGGCAGCGGGCGTAGCGTCCCATAGCTCGCCACCACCTCACGCGCCTCGGGCACTACGAGCGCAAGCCCTCACCGTCGTGAGCCAGCCCGCAGAGCCCCAGGGGAAGGCGCCCCGGCCGAAGCCAGCCCGCCGAGCCCTAGGGGAAGGCGCCGCGGCACCTCAGTCGAAGATCGGATCCCGGTACCGGCTCCGCTTCAGCTCGAAGAAGCCGTCGACAGAGGTCACGGTCAGCACGCCGTCCCAGAGCCGGCCCGCGTCCTCGCCGCGCGGGATCGGGGACACCACCGGCCCGAAGACGGACGCGCCATTGACCGAGACCACCGGCGTGCCGACGTCGTCCCCGACCCGGTCCATGCCGTCCCGGTGGGAGGCCCGCAGCGCCTCGTCGTACTCGGTCGAGTCCATCGCGTCCGCGAGTGACGTGGGCAGGCCGACCTCGGCCAGCGCCGACTCGATGGTGGCGCGGTTGCGTTCCGCCTTCTCGTTGTGGAACCGGGTGCCTATGGCGGTGTAGAGCGGGCCCAGTACCTCCGGGCCAGCCGCCTGCTCGGCCGCGATGCACACGCGCACCGGGCCCCAGGCCCGGGCCATGAACTCCTTGTACCGCTCCGACATGTCCTCCTTGCCCTCATTGAGGATGGCCAGGCTCATGACGTGCCAGCGCGGCTGGACCGGGCTCACTTGGGTCACCTCCACCAGCCAGCGCGAGGTGATCCAGGCCCAGGGACATTGCGGGTCAAACCAGAAATCCACCGGCGTCGGCTCCTGCTCGGGCACTTCTTCCTCCTTCGGGAGATCAGCGGAGGCACGCGCGCGCGGCAGTTGCCGGGACTACGCCGGTACCCGCTGCGGCCGGCCGCCGTTGCCTGCAACCGGGCCGCTCGCCCCGGCATTCCGCACGGCATGGCTAGGATGCGAAATTGCTGGGGGCGGGGCCGCATAATACGGCCGGACCGGGAAGGACAACGTCGTGACCAACAACCTCACCCGCGACGAGGCACACGAACGGGCTGGGCTGCTCCAGGTCGTCTCATACCAGGTTGAGCTCGATCTCACCGCGGGCGAGGAGACCTTCACGTCCGTGAGCACGGTGATCTTCCGCTGCGCCCGTCCCGGCGCGGCCAGCTTCATCGACCTGACCGCCCCGGCGGCGATCGAGATCATCCTCAACGGTGAGCCGGCCCCGGCGGACGCGTTCGACGGCAACCGGATCGCGCTGGCGCCGCTGGCGGCCGAGAACGAGCTGCGGGTGGTGGCGCGCTGCGCCTACTCCCGCAGCGGCGAGGGCATGCACCGGTTCACCGACCCGGCGGACGGCGGGGTCTACCTCTACACCGACCTGGAGACGTTCGACGCCCACCGGGTGTACGCCTGTTTCGACCAGCCCGACCTGAAGGCCAGCTTCGAGTTCACGGTCACCGCGCCGGACGGCTGGCAGGTGATCTCCAACATGGCGCCTGACGTGACCGGCGCGCCCGCCGGAGACGCCCGGCGCTGGCACTTCCCGCCGTCGCCGGAGATGTCCACCTACATCACGGCGGTCGCGGGTGGCCCCTACCATGTCGTCCGGTCCGAGCACGACGGCATCCCGCTGGGCATCTACTGCCGGGCCTCGCTGGCCCAGTACCTGGACCCCGGTGAGATCTTCGAGGTGACCCGGCAGGGATTCGACTTCTTCCACGGCGCGTTCGGCGTGCGCTACGCGTTCGGCAAGTACGACCAGCTCTTCGTGCCCGAGTTCAAGGCGGGCGCGATGGAGAACGCGGGCGCCGTGACGTTCCTGGAGGACTACATCTTCCGGTCCCGGGTCACCGACTTCGTGCGGGAGGTCCGGGCCGAGACGATCCTGCACGAGATGGCGCACATGTGGTTCGGCGACCTGGTCACCATGCGCTGGTGGGACGACCTGTGGCTGAACGAGTCCTTCGCCACCTGGGCCGCCACCATCTCCCAGGCCGAGGCGACCCGCTGGACCACGGCCTGGACCACCTTCGCGCAGCTGCACAAGGCCTGGGCCTACCGGCAGGACCAGCTGCCCTCCACCCATCCGATCGCGGCCGACATCCCCGACATCGCCGCGGTGGAGGTCAACTTCGACGGGATCACCTACGCCAAGGGCGCGGCCGTGCTCAAGCAGCTCGTGGCCTACGTCGGCATCGACAACTTCCTGGCCGGCGTGCGCCGCTACTTCGGCCAGCACGCGTGGTCCAACGCCACCCTGGCCGACCTGCTGGCGCCGGTCGCCGGCACCTCGGGGCGGGACCTGGCCGGCTGGTCCAAGCAGTGGCTGGAGACGGCCGGGGTGAACACGCTGCGCCCCGAGTACGCCACGGACTCCGACGGGCGGTTCACCGGGTTC
>DATINY010000283.1:0-2528 GCA_035473755.1 Streptosporangiaceae bacterium | reverse complement strand
GCATCGTGGCCCTGATCACCGGCGTGACCGTGACCGTCATGGCCGTGGGCCTGGGGTCCGCGGCGGTCTTCTTCGCCGGCTCCGCGATCGCCGGCGCCGGGTTCGGCAGCGGCTTCCAGGGCGGCATCCGCATGGTGGTTCCGCTGGCCGCGGCGCACGAGCGGGCCGGCCTGGTCTCGCTGCTCTACGTGGTGTCCTACCTCGGGCTGGGCGTGCCCGCCGTGGTGGCCGGTTTCGGCGTGGTGCACGGCGGAGGGCTGATCGACACCGCCCGCTACTACGGCGCCGCGGTGATCGTGCTGGCCGCGCTGGCCCTGTTCGGCCTGCTGAGGAACCGGCCCGGCCGCACCGCAGAGCCTGCGTCCGCCGCGGCCCAGGACATACGATAGACAAGTCTGTCTAGGAAGGTGGCCATCGCCATGGCTGTCAAGGAAGCGAGCGCAGCCCGGCCGTCGGCGCGCGAGCGGCTGCTGGCCGCGGCCAACGAGCTGTTCTACAACGAAGGCGTGCACACGGTCGGCATCGACCGCATCATCGAGCAAGCCGGGGTGGCCAAGGCCTCGCTGTACAACACCTTCGGCAGCAAGGACGAGCTGGTCCGTGCCTACCTGCAGACCCGCCACGCCAGCGTCACCCAGCGCATCACGCAGGCGGTTGAACGCTACGACACCCCGCGCGAGCGCCTGCTGGCCGTGTTCGAAGGCCAAGGGGAACTGTTCGCCCAGCCGGACTACCGCGGCTGCGCGTTCGCCCGCGCCAGCGCGGAATCCCACCCCGGCGACCTGGCCGAGCAGGCCACCGAGGCCTACCGCCGCTGGGTACGCACGCTGCTGACTGAGCTGGCCGGCCAGGCCGGCGTGCCCGAGCCCGAGGTCCTGGCCCGCCAATTGCACCTGCTCTACGACGGCAGCGGGCAGTCCGCGCGGATGGACCAGGATCCCACCGCGGCCGCCGCGGCCCGCGCCGCCGCGGCCACCCTGCTCGACGCAGCCCTGGCCCGCGGGACGGCGGCCCGGCCCAGTGGGTGAGCCGGCCGACGGTGAAGCCGGGCTGACATTTCCCGGCTGAACTGGCGCCATCGCGGGCTCCGCCGGTGACCGCTGTTCAGCGACTATGAGCAGCTCACTCGCGCTCGTCAGGCACCGGCCAGACGCCAGGGCCGAGCACCGGCACCTGGTTCCCGTCTGCCCGCGGGCGCGCGCCGCGGCCGGCTGCGGCAGCTTCCGGTACTCCCTCCCCGGCCGTGCCCGCGAACGGGCCCACGCGGCGTTCGCCGCCAGGCGGGGCGGAGGGGGCGGGCAGGGTGTCGTCGCCCAGCGAGAGGTAATTCTCCTCTTCCTGGGTGGTGTGCAGGCTGAGGATGGCGTGCAGCCCGTAGAGCAGCGCGCGCAGGTCGGCGACGTCCGTATCGTCGGGCTCGCCTGGGCCGATGTCCTCAATGAGCTGGCCGAGCCGCCTGGTCTGGTGGGCGATCTCGGCGTGTGCCCTGCTCATGGTCTCGGTGGCGTGACGGCTGCCGAGGAGGCGGTCCATCACCGGGTAGAGCTCCTCCTGCTCTGCTCGCTCGTGCGGGCCCACCTCCTCCACCAGCAGCCGGTAGACCCGCCTGACGCGGGCCATCGCCGCCTGGGGCGGGAGGGTGCCGAGGGCGTCGGCGGCGGAACGCAGCTGATCGATATCGGCCCAGATCGCCAGGTGCTCGCGGGTGAACCGCTGGGTCAGCGCGGTGTCGGTGGCGGCCAGATGGGCGTGCGGCAGGGCGGGCCGCAAGGCCCGCGGGGCGTTAAGGATCACCGCGACATCGATCGCCTCCTGCAGCAGCGCTCCCCACACGGCGGGCAGCAGGCCGGCCGCTGCCGCCGCCATCGCCGCCAGTGACATCGCCATCCCGGCCAGCACGCTCTGCCGGGCGATCCGGACGGTCCGGTGCGCCAGCGCGCGGGCCTCGCCGAGCCGATCGAGGCGGTCCACGGTGAGCACCGCGTCGGCGGCCTCGGAGGAGGCGCCCGATCCGCGGGCGCCCATGGCGACCCCGACGTCCGCCAGGGCCAGCGCGGGGGCGTCATTGATCCCGTCGCCGACCATGACGGTCGGCGCCCGGCCGCGTTCGAGCCGGACGGCGTCCAGCTTGTCGGCCGGGGTGCGCTCAGCCAGCACCTCATCCACGCCGATCACCGTGCCGACCGCGTCAGCGACCTCCGCGCGGTCGCCGGTGACCATGACGATCCGGCTGATCCCACCGTCCCGCAGCGCCCGGATCGTCCGGGCGGCGTCGGGCCGGAGCGGGTGGTCCAGGATGAGCGCACCGGCCGGGACGCCGTCGACCGCGACGAAGATGGTCAGCGCCCCATCGAGCCGCGCCCGGCGGCGCGCCACCTTCAGGAGCCGAGCCGAACAGGCCGCCTGAGCGCACCCCGCCGGGCCACCTGTTCCACCTCGTCGGCTGCGGCTGACGCCCCGTCGCAGGCGGCGAGCGCACCGGCCATGCGCCGGGCGCCGTCCCGCAGCGCCGCTGAGGCGAGGGCCTC
>DATINY010000282.1:0-20797 GCA_035473755.1 Streptosporangiaceae bacterium | reverse complement strand
GCCGGTGGCATGGCCGCGCACGTCGTCGGCGGACCACAGGTCGAAGGCGAAGCTCATCGACTTCCGGTCGCTCTCGCGGAACAGCGGCTTGATGTGGGCGGCGAAGCCCACCTGCTGATCCGGGCCGGGCAGCTCCGCGGGCTCATCCGCCTGGCCCGCTTCCTGGTCCGCGTCACCGGCGGCGGGCGGCCCGCCCGGGCCCCATCCCCAGCGCGGCGCCGGCACCGGCGGACGGCCGGCGCCCGGCTGCGCCAGCGCGGTCCGCGACGCCCAGTCGACACAGGCAGTGAACGCAGAACGGAATGCCGGGTCGGCCGGCAGCCCGGCCTCATCGGCTGCTGCGCCAGCCAGGGCGGCCCACCGGGCCCGCTGTTCCTCGGTGAACTGCCCGGCGGACGGGCCGATGACCGATGGCCGGAACTCGCCGCCGTCCGGTGCGGGCGGCCCGCCGAGCGCACCGGCCAGCCAGGTGGCCAGCTGCCGCGGCTGATCGGGTGGCATATCTGCGAACAGCGGCGCCAGCAGCGGGTCCAACGGCACATGCCTTTCGTAGAGCAGCCTGCTCATCCGGGTCAGCGCGGGCCGCCCGCCCGCCCACTCGAACGGCGCAGGCTCATACCCCGGTGCCGGGACCGGGTCGCGGAACCCCACGTACCAGTGCATGCCGCTGCAGAACGGCTTGTTCTGCGACTGACCGCACCGGCACAGGGCGTAGTGCTCGAGCGAGGCGCCCTGCGCCCGCGGCTCCGGGGCCCCGTCGGCGCCGGCCAGGGAGATCCCGCCGGTGATCCGGTAGGGGCCGTCCTTGGTCACCTCGACCGCTGGCTCGCGGGTCCCGCCCCAGTCGGCCTGCCCGCGAGCCTCGGTCCCGTCGATGGCATAGCTCAGCGCCCCGGACGGGCAGTCGCGCACGGCCCGGATGATCTCATCCATCCGGCCGCCGCTGGCGGCCACGAACGGCTCGCCGGAGGTGCGGAACACGTTGGGGAGCCGGTCGGTGCACAGCCCCGAGTGCTGGCAGATGCCGCGGTTGTCGTAGATGGTCAGCTGCTGGCCGTCGTAGGTGTCGCGCCGGTCGGGAACCCGCTTGGGGTCCTTGGCGTCGGTGAAGCCGCTGCTGGCGTGGCTGCCGTCGCACAGCGGCTTGATCGAGGAGTTGCCGCAGCGGCAGAGGGCCAGCTGCGGCGCGGGCCGGGTTTCAGCTCCCAGGTGGTCGATCAGCCGCGGCACGTTCGTCACCAGGTACGGCCCGTTCCGTTCGGGCTGGACCGAGGCGGGCAGACCGGACTGCAGCTCCCACAGCTCGTCCAGGCGCGCCGCGGCCTCACCGGGCGCCGCGAGCCGGACGGCCAGGTCCTGCAGCGCGGCGGCGGCCTCGGCGAGCTCCGGCGGGCAGGAGCCTGCCCGGCCCAGGCGCGCCCGCAGGGCGGTCGCCATCCTGGCCACCTCCCACACCCGGCCGGCGGGCGAGGCCGGCCCGGGCTGGTCCGGTGAACCGTCCTCTCCCGCCCTGCCCGGAGCCGTGGTGCCCGCTGGCCCGTCCGGTGCCGTGCCGAGCGCGTCCGCCAGCGGCCGCAGCACGCTGCCGACCAGCCGGGGCACGATCAGCGCCTGCTCCCCCGCACCGCAGCCCAGGCCGGCCGCCGCCTGCGTCACGACGGCGTGCGCGGCCCCGAACAGCTGATACAGCTCCCGGCCCGGACCGGCGGTGCCGCCCCGGCCGGTGACCGCGCCGGCCAGCCCGGCCGCCCGGTCCAGCAGCGCGCCGAGCTCGGCCCGCTCCAGCCGGGGGGCCGGACCGGCCAGCCGGGCGTGCGCGCTGCCCGCGGGCAGATGCGCGGCCAGGGCCTGCGAGACCTCCCGCATCGCGGCGAGCACCGGGTCCAGCTGCCCGGCGATGCGCTGGCCACGGCCGGCCTGAAGCTCGTCACAGAGCCAGGCGGCCTCGTCGAGCCGCTCGGCCAGCAGCGCCCAGGCCGCCTCCCGGTGCGGCATCAGGTAGTCGGACTCGTAAAAGAGCTCGAAGCTGGGCCCGGCCGTCATCCCCGGGTGGTCCTCCCCCACCGGGAGGGTGGTGATGAGGTCGCCCAGGGGCTTGATGACCCGGAGCATGATCGCGACCGTCGCGTCGGCCAGGGCCTTGAGCTCGGCGTCGGTCTCCTCGGTGTGGGCGAAGAACCGCTCGAAGATCTGCAGCAGAACCTCGTAGCCGACGTTGAACAGATCCGTCACCCGGGCGGTGAGCGGATCGCCGATCAGCGGCACGTCCACGTCGCGCTCGGGCGGCCGGACGTTGGCCGCCAAGACCGGACGGACCGGGTCGAAGCCCGGGTTGGCCTCGCGCAGCCGCTGGTACTCGTCCAGGATGTTCACGAACTGCCCGAAATGGGCGTCCCGCCAGTGACCGCGCGGGCCCTCGCCCTGCTCCAGGATCTCCTCGATCGCGCGCTGCGCGCTGGCCAGGTCGGTCACGGCGACCAGCTCCGGCCAGCCGAAATACGCCGCGGTCGCCTGCGCGCGGGGCGGCCCGACGAACAGCCAGTCCTCCCCGCGTATCTCGGCGAGGTGCGCGAAGCCCGCCTCGATCGACCGGTAGAGGTGCCCGACCGTCGCGAAGTCCTGGCCGCGGGGAACGATGTCCCGCTCGTTCAGCATCGGCGCCGCCCGGCCGATCGCGGCCAGGCCGTCGGCGTCGGCCAGGTCCATCCCCTCGGGGCGCTCCAGGAACATGAAGTGGCGCAGCGCCTGCTCGCCGAACGGCAGCAGCGCCAGCTGCACGCCGGCCGGGTAATGACTGGCGGGCGCGGGCAGGTTCGGCCTGGCCATGTGCGGCGCGGCGCCGATCGCCGACAGCAGGTTGTGCACCAGGGCCAGGTGCAGCATCTCCTGGGCCGCCACATGCGACACCTGCTTGCGCCAGCGCCGTACCGCGTCCAGCTCGGTCCCGCTCAGCCCCTCCTGCTCGCCCTGCTTCAGGGAAAACGCCGCGAACAGGTACTGACACATGATGCCGTGCTCTAATTCCGCGGCCTCGCACAGCATGTAGATCAGGGCCTCGCGGTGCTCGATCACGAACGGCGCCTCCGGCGCCGCCAGGCCGCCCCGGGTGGCGATCACCTGTGCCAGCCTGCCCTGGCCCGCGGCCGGGAGACCGGCCGCCGCCGCGTCCTGGTCGTTGCCCATGCCAATCCCCGTCCTTCCCGTCGGCCGTGGCTGAGCGGTTGTGATGATTACATAATTACACACGACTCTCCGGAGAGCCGGACGGACCGGCCAGGATCCACGGCCGCCTGCATCGGCGCGGTTCCCCGGCTCTCGTTAGGCATCTGGGGTGTCGCCTGTTCGGTTATGCCCGTTCTGCTCCGGCGATCCGCCGGCAGCCAAGGCACCGGCAGCCAAGGCACCGGCGAGCTCTCAGTTTCCTTGAAGTTTTCTTCCAGGTTGACGGCCGACCATCAGTATGCAGGCAACCAGGATGATCACGCAGCGAGGAGCAGATCCCAGATGGGCACGGACAAGCCGGTCTCTAGCAGTCCGGGGCAAGATCAGAGTGACGGGCTGTGGGCGGGGCCGGAGGGTCCTGGCCAGCCGGGCGAATTCGCCGGCCAGGGAGATGGGCGGGGCCGCCGGTCGTGGCGGCACCACGCCCTGATCGCCGGCGCGTCGGTCGCGGCGGCCGGCATGGTCATCGCCGGGCTGGCCGCGACGGATGCGACGGCCGCCACCGCGCTGACCACGCCGCAGATCGCGGCGAAGGTGGACCCGGGCCTCGTCGATGTGGTGACCACGCTGGGGTACCAGAGTGGCAAGGCGGCCGGCACCGGCATGGTGCTGACCTCCACCGGCGAGGTGCTGACCAACAACCACGTGATCGACGGCGCGACCTCGATCAAGGCCACCGATATCGGGAACGGGCGCACGTACACCGCCAAGGTCGTTGGCTACGACAAGACCCACGACGTCGCCGTGCTGCAGCTTCAGAACGCCTCCGGCCTGCAGACGGTCACCCTCAGCTCGGCCGGCGCCCAGAGCGGGCAGAACGTGGTCGCGCTGGGCAACGCCCTCGGCAAGGGTGGCACCCCATCGGTCGTCAGCGGGCGGATCACCGGGCTCGGCCAGTCGATCACCGCGTCTGACCAGGGAGCGGGCGACTCCGAGCAGCTGACCGGGATGATCAGCCACAACGCCCCCATTCAGCCGGGCGACTCCGGCGGACCCCTGGTCAACACCGAGGGGGAGGTCATCGGCATGAACACTGCCGCTTCCGACTCTTCCCCTTCCAGCTCGCCGTCGCAGTCCAGCCAGGCACAGACGGCGACCCAGGCGTTCGCCATCCCGATTGCCCGGGCATCCTCGATCGCGGGCCAGATCGAGGCGGGTACGCCGTCGTCTACCGTGCACATCGGCGCTACCGCGTTCCTCGGCGTGGAGACCTCACCCTCCGGCACCGGCAGCTTTGGCGGTAACTTCCCCGGCTCCGGCGGCAGCGGCGGCAACATCCCCGGCTTCGGCGGCAGCGGCGGCAACATCCCCGGCTTCGGGGGGAACGGCGGCAACATCCCCGGCTTCGGGGGCAGCTTCCCCGGCTTCGGCGGGGACATCGGCGGCTACATTGGCGGCAGCAGCGGCGGCTCCACCAGCGGCAGCGGCGTCGCCATCTCCGGGGTCGTATCCGGCTCGGCAGCCGCCCAGGCGGGCCTGACCGCGGGTGACCAGATCACCTCGGTCGCCGGCCACACCGTCACATCCTCCTCGGAGATCCAGTCGGTGCTGGGGAACTACCACCCCGGCAACAAGATCACCATCAGCTGGACGGACCAGTCCGGCCAGTCCCACACCGCCACGGTGACCCTCTCCGCAGGCCCGGCTCACTGAGAACCCCGTAGCCCGGGAGGCCGGCGCGGCCGCGTTCATTGGCGGCCACGCCGGCCTTTGCCGTGCCGGTCCAGCTCGGGGCGCGAGGCTCGCGCAATCCCCCACGAGGATGTTCACGTTCCTGGCCCCGCCGGGAAGCGGCCCGGCGGCGTGGCTCGCGATAACGGCCGGCGCGCCAGCGCCGTCAGCGCTCCGCGAAACTTGATCTCCACACGCGACCCGCCGGCCGGCGCGGTCAGATCTGCGAGGCCGTATATCTTGGCTGGCCGAACCGGCTGGCCAACGGGTTCCACCGATCCAGGAAACTGAGCTTCGCGCTGTTGGCCTGGAGGGAGGCCTGCAGGCCCGCCTGGTAAGAGGCATCCGACGCCGGGTTCACCGGGCAGGTCCCCGAGTTCTTGGCGTTCTGCATCCAGCCGATGAAGTCCTGGTCGGCGTGGATGGACTGCCGGAGTACCTGCTTGAAGTCCGCCAGCAACTGCGGCCCGCCCCGCACGGCGGTCACCGAGAGGGTCCCGAGCCGGGTGATCACAGCACGGCGCTCGCTGATCGCCTGATTTATCAGGCTGATCCCCTTGCTGGGCGCCATCGTGCAGGCGACCACTCCCTGGGTGGCCGTGACCACGGTCGAGCGCGCGGACACGCTGCGCCGGATCTGGGGCGTCACCCGCGCCAGCTGCGCCTGCTCCGTGCCGGTGCCGGGCGAACTGCTCGGCTGCGAACTGCTCGGCTGCGAACTGCTCTGTGCCGCCGGTTGCTGCTGGGCAGCGCCGCTGCTGCCGGCGGCAGCCTGGCTGCCATGGTGCCCGAGCAGCACGGTGGCGGTACCCGCGCCGATGCCCACGATCACGGCCACGACCACGATGGCGATGAGCCTGCCGCGGCGCCGACCGGGAGGGGTTGACCGCCGCGGCGGGGGAGACACGATCCGCTGCGGGGCGGACGGGGCGAACTCCTGCGGCGCAGACGCGGACGGCCACGGAGGGGACGACGCGGACTCTTGCGAAGGCGCAGACGGCCACGGAGGGAACGACGCGAACTGCTCCGGCGAAGACCCGGACGGCCACGGGGGGGACGACGCGGGCTCCTGCGGCGAAGACGCGGACGGCCACGGCTGAGGAGACGCGGACGGCCACGGCTCCGATGGGGCGGACGACCATGGCTCCGATGGGGCGGACGGCCACGGCGGAGACGTGGGCTGCGGTGGTGGAGGGGCGAACTGCGGCGGCGAAAAGTCGGGCTGTCCTGGCCAGGAAGGCACGCCCTCCCATGGCGAAGCGGTCGGCGGCCAACCGGGATCCGGCTCCAGCGATGGGAAATCCGCGGTCGGCCACTGCTCGGCCGTCACGTCGGTCCCGCAGTCGACGCAGAACCGGACCGACTCCTCCGGCAGAGGCTGCCCACACGACGGGCACCAGCGAGCCACGGTCCCTCCCAAATCCGCCCCGCCCGGACGGCTCCACGCGATGCCCGGCCCGGGCATCGCTGCCGGCGTCACCGGCCACCAAGGTCCTGCATCCATCCCGGCGCCAGGTGATCAGTCGCCTCCAGAGCAGGACTCGCATCTAGAGCAGGAATTGAACGGCGTGCTGGATGACCAGCAGCGCATTTGCAATCGTCGCCGAGTTTCCCACCCCCGCCATCAGTACTCGCAGCAGGCCGCCCCGGACATGCGTGTCCGGCTCTGACCTGACCGCTGCCGCACCAGCGCCGAGGGATGCCCGGCTGGCCGCGGTGGCCGGGGCCAGGGCGGCGGGACCGAAACGCCGCACAAGCCCCAGGATTTACGGACCGGCGGGTTGTCCTGATGGCATTCTGCGCACAGCATGCCCGCCCCCAAAAACTGCGGCCAACCCAATCGGCGCCCGGATTCAAGCCGAATCAGGCCGGGGCCTCGGATATCACGGAAATCATATGCCTCGTCACCGTAACGTGTGATGGAAATGGCGTTGCCGCCGCCCGCCCGGCCATGATCCCCCACCGGCGCCTGCGTAGCGGCAGCGACCGCGTCCGGCTTGCGAGCCCAGGCAGGCACACGGCACTGGCGGGCGCCGTCACACTGGGTGAACTTCCGCCCATTGATCGTGCAGCCAGCCCGGTTCCCGGCCCGGGTAGGGTTGCGTCCCGGGGAAGGCTGCGGCGCCAAAGAGTTCGCGCCACGCCGTCCCGGAGGCTCTCGCCTCGCGCTCCTGAAGGGAAGAGTCGGTGACTGGTCAGCGCGGGCACCTGACTGGCCGGCGCGGCCTCGCGGCCGGCCTGCTGATCGTGAGCGGCATCGGCGCGGCCCTGGCGGGATGCAGCACCGGCCACGCGCTGGGCCCGGCGTCGGCCGCCTCCCCGGCACCGCCGACCGCCTCTCCGGCACCGGCTACCACCGCGGGCGCTCGCCCGACCGCCAGCCGACCGGCTGACCCGGGCCCGGCCGCCACCGCACTGGCCGGCCAGACCATTGGGATCGACCCCGGCCATAACGGCGGCAACGCGGCCGATCCGTCATTCATCAACAGCATCATCTGGAACGGCCGGCAGAACGAGACCTGCGACACCACCGGCACGCAGACCGACGGCGGGTACACCGAGGCCAGCTTCAACTGGAACGTTGCCCGCTACCTGCAGGCCGACCTGCGCCGGGCGGGCGCGCGGGTGGTGATGACACGGCACAGCAACACCGGCGTCGGGCCGTGCGTCACCAGCCGGGCCCACATACTCAACCGCGCGGGCGCCAGCGTCGCGCTGGACATCCACGCCGACGGCGGGCCCGCCTGGGGCCGCGGGTTCACCGTCCTGGAGCCGGTCGCGGACGGGCCGAACGACGGCATCATCACGTCCTCCCAGCGCCTGGGCAACGACGTGCGCTCAGCCCTGCTGAAGTACACCAGCATGCCGGTGAGCAACTACGACGGCCACGACGGCCTCATCTCCCGGAACGATCTCGCCGGCCTCAACCTGGCCACCGAGCCGAAGGTCCTGATCGAGTGCGGCAACATGCGCAACGCCACCGACGCCCAGCTGCTCACCGCATCCTGGTTCCAGCGCCGCCTGGCCCACGCGCTCGAGACCGCCCTCGTCACCTTCCTCGGCGCCGGTCACTGAGGCCGCCCGCCACCAGGGTGGCGACCTGATCTTCCAGGGTCGCGGACGCGGTGAGGCGGTTGTCGATGGCGATGTGCGGGGCCGCGGGCGCGGCGCCGAGCCGCATGCTGGCGGTGAACCCCGCGAAGTCCGCCAGCTTGGCCGCATCCCGCCCGGACCCGCGGGCGGCCAGCCGGTGCCGGAGCGAGGCGGCGTCCGAGCGGACCCAGACCAGACGCACGGTCCCGCCGCCCAGGTCAGCGACCCAGGCCCGCCACCGGCGAGCGTCATGGATCTGCTGGGTGAACGGGCCGGACAGGACGACGGGGCAGCCGTGCCAGCGGATCTCGCGCGCGGTCGACGTCATGCCCTCGTACTCGTGGACCTTGATGTGCTCGTCGTACCACGGGCCCTCGCGCTCACCGGGCGGGCGGCCGGCCGCCGCCAGCGTCGCTGCCACGAACGACGCGTACATCGTGTCCTTGTCCAGCAGCGCCGGCGGCGGCGCGAGCGAGGCGATCAGAATGCCCGCCACCGTGCTCTTGCCGGCCCCGGGCGGGCCGGCCACCACCCAGGCGGGCGCGGGGACGCTCATGCCCAGCGAGGATATGGCCCCTCGCTGGCGGGGGTCCCGGCCGGTCCCCCCGCCTCCGAACTGTGGCAAATCAGGGCAAAACCGCATTAAAGCTAAAGTAAATGGTAGATTCTGTGGTTTTACTCAGTAGGGAACCCTACCGGGGTATAGCTTTGCCCCGCCGCGATAATCAGTCGCTGAAGGCGGAGCGGGCCATGGAGCGGTCGGCGGTCGGCACGGTCAACCCTGCACAAGCGCTGCAGCGCGGTCCGCGCGATGCCATGATCAGGGCTTCCGGCCTCGCGCTCCTGACGGCGCTGGCGGCTGCCGCCTTCGGCCGGGGAGCCTTCTTCAGCACCGTGCAGTGGTTCGTCGTGGCCCTCATCGTGGCCACGTTCGCGTTGGCCCTCGGCGCTCGGGCATTCTCGGTAGCCGACCTGACCAGCGGGTTTTTCCTGGCGGGCCTGTTGCTGGCGCTCTGGGCGCTGGTCCGGGCCGCGGCGGCCGGGACGCCGGGCGGCGGGGTCAGCTGGGTGCTGTTCGGCGCGGGGACGGCCGCCGTCCTGTCCGTCAGCCGCCGGCTGGACGCCGCCTCCCGCGAGATCCTGCTGTCCGGCGTGCTGGCGGTCGGCGTCGCCGTGGCCGGGACCGGGTGGCTCGGCGTCGCGCTGCACCAGCGGCCGTGGGGCCTGCCATCGCAGGGCCTGTGGCGTGCCGCCTCGACGCTGACCTACGCCAACGCGACGGCGGCGCTGCTGGTGCCGCTGGCGCTGGTGGCGCTCGCGCGGCTCGCGGCCACGCCGAGGTCGGTATATCTGGCTCTGGCCGCCACCTGCCTGCTGACCGGCGCGGGCGCCACGCTCAGCCGCGCGGGCGCGGCGGCCTTCGCGGCCGGGCTGCTGGTCCTGGGCTGGGCCATGGGAGCGCGCGCAACCACCAGGGCCGCCGCCGGCCCACTGGCCGGTGCCGGGGTGACGCTGCTCGGCCTCGTCCCGTCTTTGGCGGTCACCGCCCATGCCAGACCCCTGATCGCGGCCATCGCGGCCGCGGCCGGCCTGGCGCTAGCGGTCCTGATCCAGCGCGTCCCGCTGCCCGCGCTGGCCCTCCCGGCGGCCGCTGTGGCGCTGGTCGCCGCGCTGATCGTGATCTACCGCGCACCGGAGGTCCATGACGCCGTCCGCGGCCTCACCCACGCGCGGTTCACCCTCGCCTCGCCCGACCGATCCGGGGAGGCGGCCGCCGCACTGCACGTGATCGAGCAGCATCCGGTGGCCGGGGTCGGGCCCGGGCATGGGACCCTGCGCTGGATCGGCCCGGGTGGCGGCCTGCGGGTCGACCGGTTTGACCACGACGAGTACCTGCAGGTGCTCACCGATCTCGGGGTCATCGGAGCGGTCCTGGCCGCCGCGTTCCTGGCCGCCGTCGGCCAGCTGCTCTGGCGGGCACGGCCCGGCCTGCCCCGGCAGGCGGCCTGGGCGGGCGCCGCGGCCGCGGCCATCGCCTTCGTCCTGCACAGTGCCTTCGACTTCATCTGGCAGGTGCCAGCGATTCCCCTCACCGTGGGGGCGATCGCCGGCCTCGGTATTCCATCAGCCGTCCATGGATGGCACGCACTCCCCTACCCTCACCCGTCCAACGAAAGGACGAACGAAGATGCTGCGTTTCCTGCGCGGTAAGAAGGCCCTGGCCGGGCTCGCGATCGCGGGCGGGGCGTCACTGGCTGCCGTCGGCTCGGCCACACCAGCCCTGGGGTTCTTCTCGCCGCCGCTGCTGCTCCAGATCCACGTGACGTCACCGGCCACGCTGGTCGCCAAGGGCGCCGGCGCCAAGGTCACGGTCAAGTTCCAGTGCGCAGGCGCCAAGACGGCCACCGTGAGGGTGAAACTCACCGAACGCTCCGGTAACACGATCGCGAAAGGCTCCGGATCGGCGCTGGTGGGATGCACAAACCGGAACCAGAACACCGTCGTGACAGTGACCAACCACTCCACCAAGCCCTTCAAGGTCGGCTCCACGCTCGCGAAGGGCGTGATCTCCGGGTGCACTCCCAATCTGAAGGTCTGCGGGAAAGAGGTGGCCCAGCGGACCATCAAGATCAGTAAGTAAGCCGCAGTCCTGATCCAAACTGCCGGCGGGCCGCGGGGTCAGTAGCCGAGGTCGGGATCGACCAGGCCGACCAGCTCCTGCCCTGCGGCCAGCCGCCGGACGTTCTCGGCGATCCGGCGCCCGAGCAGCGTCTGGCGCATGTCCTCGGTGTCGGCGGTATGCGGGGTGATCAGGCAGTTGGGCAGGTCCCACAGGGGGTGGCCGTCCGGCAGCGGCTCGGGATCGGTCACGTCCAGTGCCGCGCCGCCGATCTGCCCGGAGCGCAGCGCATCCACCAGCGCCCCGGTGTCGACCACCCCGCCGCGGGCCACGTTGACCAGCCATGCGTCCCGCTCCATCGCCGCCAGCTCCGCCCGGCCGATCAGCTTCCGCGTGCGCGGGGTGAGGGCCAGCATGAGCACCACCACCCGCGCGCCGGCCAGCGCCTCAGCCAGCCGGTCGGTGCCGACCGTCCGGGCGGCGCCCGGCAGTGGCTCGGGCCGGTGCCGGACGATGGTCACCGGCGAGCGGAACGGTTCGAGCAGCCGCAGCAGCTCCGTGGCCAGGCCTCCCCCGCCCACGACCGTGACCGGCTGGTCGAACAGGGTGGCCGCGGCCGGCTCGCCCCAGGACCGGGCACGGGCCCGCATCGGCAGCTGGCGCAGCCCCGCCAGCAGCAGCGCGAGGGCGTGCTCGGCCACCGGCTCGGCATAGGCGCCCTTCGCCGAGGTCCACTGGCGCTGGCGGTCGATGACGCCGGTCTCGGCCAGCGCCTCCACGCCCGCGAGCGGCAGCTGCACCCAGGCGATCTCCGGGTGGGCCGCGAGCACCCCGCGCAGGTCCTCCGCCACATTGCCGCCCGTCCAGACCAGGCCCACCGGATCCTGGTCCAGGGTGACGGCCTCTGCCCCGCCGCTGCGGATCGCCTCGGTGGCCCAGCCGGCCGGCCCGGGCGCGACCGCGATCCGGGGGTTCGGCCGCCGGGCGTGACCGGCGCTCACCGGATCAGGATGAGCACGAGGTCATTGGCGTTGGTCTGGGTCGGGCCGGTCACCATCGCATCCCCACACGCCTCCAGGATTGCCGTCGCCTCATGGGTCACCAGTGCCTTCCGCAAGCTCATCCCTGCCTGCCGGGCCCGCTCGATGGTCGACCAGTCAACCAGGCCGCCCGCGATCGCCGTGCCCCCGTCCGAGCCATCGGTGTCGGCGAACATGGCGACGATGCCGTGGGCGCCGTCGAGGGCCAGCGCCGCCCCGATCGCGGCCTCCTGGCTCGGCCCGCCCCGGCCGAACACCCGGTCCGCGTCCGGCCCCAGGCTCACGGTGCACTCACCGCCACAGGCGACCAGGACCGTGCCCGGCGCCCATGGCGAGCCACTGGCTCCCGCTTCCCGCGCCAGTGTCGCGAGCAGCCGGCCGACCGTGGCTGCCTCCCCCTCGACCGACCCGCCCAGCCGTACCACGGCCAGGCCCCGCGATGCCGCGACCCGGGCGACCGCGTCGCTGCCGTCCTCGCCCCGCACCGCCAGCACGCTTTCGATATCCGCGTCACTGAGGTCGGGCGACTCCGCGTCCGCGCAGTCGGCCAGGTAGTCCCGCACCGCCGGGGGGACCCGGTCCAGCAGCTCCCATTCCCTGAGCGCGGACAGCGCATCGGCGACGCTGGAGGTGTCCTGGACGGTGGGATCGGTAATGCAATCGAGCGGGTCGCCCACCACGTCCGAGACCGTCAGGTTGAGGATCCGCGCCGGCGCGATGGCCCTGGCCAGACGGCCGCCCTTGATCGCCGACACGTGCTTGCGGACCGTGTTGATCTCCACAATGGACATTCCCGACGCGAGCAGCAGCTGGTGCAGCCTGATCTTGTCGGCCAGCGGGACCCCGGGCGGCGGGAGGCTCGCCAGCGCCGAGCTCCCGCCGGTGAACACGCATATCGCCAGGTCGTGCTCGCCCAGGTCCTCACCCTGCTTGAGCAGGGCGCGCGCACCATCGGCGCTGGCCTGGCCGGGGATGGGATGGTCCGCCTCCATCAGGATTACCCGCCTCGTCGGCACCCCGGCGGAGCGTGGCACCACCACGACCCCACCCGACAGCCGCGGCCCGAGCATCTGCTCCAGGGCCTGGGCGGCCTCGGCGCTCGCCTTGCCGGCCCCCAGCACGACCAGCCGGTCAACCGCCGAGAGGTCATAGCTGCGGCCGCCCGCCACCAGGTTCTCCCCGTCGAGAGCCACGGACCGGCGCAGGCCGGCGGCAGGACTCAGCGCCGCCAGCGCGGCCTCGGCCAGATCGAGCACCGTGGCGCGCGGCTCCCGCTCGCCGTGATCGACGAGGCGCGCGCGGTTCCTGACGTGAGCCACTCCCTGAGCCGTTTCTTCCCGGGCATCGTCAGCGCGGATGCCGGTACCGTCGCCCGGCATAGACCGCGGCGCGACCGAGTTCCTCCTCGATCTGGAGAAGCCGGTTGTACTTGGCGGTGCGCTCCCCCCGCACCGGGGCGCCGGTCTTGATCTGCCCGGCGTTCAGCCCGACCACGAGGTCGGCGATGAGCGAATCCTCCGTCTCGCCGGACCGCTCCGACACGACGATGCTCCAACCGCCGTGCACCGCCTGGCGGGCCGCGGCCAGGGCCTCCGACAGCGTCCCGGCCTGGTTCACCTTGAGCAGGAGAGCGTTCGCGGCGCCCATTTCCTGGGCCCGCTCCACCCGCCCGGCGTTCGTCACCAGCAGGTCGTCCCCGACGACCTGGGCGTCGATCCGGCCGGTCAGCTCGGCGAAGGCAGCGAAGTCGTCCTCGTGGAACGGGTCCTCGAACGATACGACCCCGAAGTCCCTGGCGTAGCTCTCGTAGAGCGACATCATCTCCGGGACGGTCCGCGGCTTCCCGGCCAGCATGTAAACGCCGCGGTCCGGGTCGTAGAAATGGCTGGCGGCACAGTCCAGGCCGTAGACGACCAGGCCGGAATAGCCGGCCCGGTCCACGGCGAGATGCAGTTGCTCCAGCGCCTCCGCGGGCTCGCTGATGGGGGGCGCGAAGCCTCCCTCGTCGCCGGTGTTGACCGCCGCCTGCCCGTAGCGCCCGGCCAGGATCTCGTGCAGGACCAGGTTCACCTCGGTCGCGGCCGCCAGCGCGTCCGCGAACGTTGCCACCCCCACCGGCATGATGATGAACTCCTGGAAGTCGAGCTCGTTCGACGCGTGCTTCCCGCCGTTGATCAGGTTGATCTGCGGCACCGGCAGGACGTGGGCATCGGCGCTCAGGTGCCGGTAGAGAGGCTGATCGGCCGCCGCCGCGACGGCACGGGCGGTAGCCAGGGACACGCCGAGCAGCGCGTTGGCGCCCAGGTGGCTCCGGTCCGGGGTGCCGTCGAGCTCCACCAGCCGCAGGTCCACCTGCCGCTGCGGCACCGCCGGGCCCCCGGTGAGCGCCGGGGCCAGGACATCCCGCACGCTGCCTATCGCCCGCTGGACGCCGAAGCCGCCGAAACGGCTGCCGCCGTCGCGCAGCTCCACGGGCTCGTGGCGCCCCCGGGACCTGCCCGCCGGGACGTCCGCCCGGCCCAGGAACCTGCCGTCCACCACCACGTCGACCTGGACGGTGGGCAAGCCACGGCAGTCGAGTACCTCGCGCGCCCGTATCCCGCTGATCTGTGGTTCCCTGAGCACCATCAACTCCAGCTTGGTGACGCCCATCGTGAGCTGGCCCGCTCATACTCCCCGCCAGCTTGACAGGCTACTTTCAAGGTCGTAAGAATGTCAACAGTCGGACGACTTTCGGCGCCCGGCATGAGGAGGCACGGCGTGCGGCGATCACCGGCACGGCAGCAGCCACTCCCCCCCATGCGTCCCCCGGGCACGGTGGGCAGATGAGCACGGGGGACGTGCTTGAGCCGCTGCGGCGGGACTCCACGCCGGAGCGGATCGCCACTCAGCTGCGATCCGGGATCGTCACCGGCAGGCTCCCGCCCGGCCAGGCCCTGCGCGAGATCGAGATCGCCCGCCAGCTCGGCGTCAGCCGGGGCCCGGTGCGGGAGGCGTTCCAGCGCCTCATCCAGGAAGGCCTGCTGGAGGCCCACCCGGCCCGCGGCGTCTTCGTACCGCAGCTCACCGCCGACGACATCGCCGACCTGTACCTGGCCCGCAGCGCGGTGGAAACGACCGCCGCCCAGCTCCTCGCCAGATCGGGTACCCCCGAGTCGCTCGGCGGGCTGGCCGCGGCGCTCGCTGAGCTCGAGTCCGCGCCGGCCGATGACTGGAACGAGCTGGCCCGACTCGACCTGCACCTGCACGAGGTCCTGGTCCGCAGCACCGGCAGCAAGCGCCTGGCCCGGATGTTCGGCACCCTGGCCGCGGAAACCCAGCTGTGCATGGTCGCGCTGGAGTCCTTCTATCCCGAGCGCGCGGACCTGGTCACCGAGCACGCCGAGATTGTGCATGCGATCCAGCGGGGGGATGGCGCCGCCGCGACCCGGCTCCTCGAGCGGCACATGACCGATTCCGTGCGGCGGCTCGTGGGGCGGGCCCGCGAGGCCGGCCAGCCTGGCCCCGCGTCCTGACCCGGCGACCGCGCTCACACGTGGCATAGCAGCCCGCCGTCCACGACCAGCGTCTGCCCGGTGATATAGGACGCATCGCCCGAGGCGAGAAACGCGACCGCGGCCGCCATCTCCTCGGGCAGGCCCTGGCGGCCCATCGGCACGGTCCGGTCGATCAGCGCCTGCTCGACGGGGCCACATTCGCGATCGAGACGACGAAGTCGCCCCAGAGATTGACCGCATTCGCCTTCAGGCCCACCGTTTCGTGGGAATCGGTTACGGCAGCCACAGAAATCCCTCCCTGCGCCGGCTCGTCACTCGCGGATCGCGTCAGATCGTCAGATTGAATACTTGTCAACATTCTTGTTTTTGGATCATCGGGTGTCAACAGCCGGGATACCGGGCGCAGGAGGCCGTTGGTCCCGGCCCAATGGGCCGCTGTCCCTTGACCCCCCGTCGACCAGCCAGTCACATTGATGACACCGGTTTGCGGCACCCAGGAGGAGCTATGGGCTACCCGGACGCATCCATGGCCCGCGGCGATGGTCCGGCCAGTCAGGCGTTTGACCCGCTGGAGATGCTGGAGTCAGCGGCCGATCTCGCCAACCCGGTAACGGCCGCCCGGCAGATGCCCTGGCTGGCCGGCGAGCTGATGAAGCTCGCCACCGGCCAGTCCGGCATCTCGTTCGCCGAGGGTGATCGCCGGTTTGCCGACGTGACCTGGCAGGACAACTTTTTCTTCCGTCAGCTCGGCCGCAGCTACCGGCTGTTCGAGGAGTGGACGGACCGGATGGTGGACGCCGTGGACGGGCCCTGGGACCGCCAGGCCCGCACCCGCTACCTGGCCAACGTGGTCACCGCGATGGCCTCGCCCACCAACTTCTTCTTCACCAACCCCGCCGCGCTCAAGCGCTCCTTCGAGACGGGCGGCATGTCGGCCCTGCGCGGCGGGCGGAACATGGTGCGCGACCTGGCCCGGGGTGGCATGCCCCAGATGGTCAACCGTGAGCCCTTCCCCGTGGGCGAGAAGCTCGGATGCACCCCGGGTGCCGTCGTCTACCGCGACGAGATCTTCGAACTGCTGCAGTACACCCCCACGACGCCGGCCGTCCACAGCCGGCCGCTGCTCATGGTGACGCCGGAGCTCAACCGCTATTACATCCTCGACTTGGCACCCGGGCGCAGCCTGGTGGAGTACGTCGTCGGGAACGGCATCCAGACGTTCATGATCGTCTGGCGGAACCCGCGGGCCGAGGCCGGGCACGGGCGCTGGGGGATGGACGATTACCTGACGGCGGAGGCCAGGGCGGCCGAGGTGATCAAGAAGATCACCCGCAGCGACACCGTCAACTGGCTCGGGCTGTGCGCCGGTGGGATCACCACCGCGCTCATGCTCGGGTACCTGGCCGCCACCGGCGACGCCTCCGCCGGGTCGGCGACGTTCATCGTGACGATGCTGACCAACCGGTGTCCCAACATCATCGGCATGATGGACACCGAGGAATCGCGGAAGGTGCTGCGGCGCGCCGCGGCCGAGGGCCAGGTCCTCCCGGCCAGGAGCGTGCGCACCAGCTTCGCCTGGCTGCGCCCGAACGACCTGGTGTTCAACTACCTCGTCAGCGGCTGGCTGCTCGGCCAGGACCCGCCCTCGTTCGACGTGCTCGCCTGGAACGACGACGCCACCTCGATCAGCGCGAGGTTCGCGCTGGAAAGCACCGAGCTGCTGGTGGACGCCATGGAGCGCCCGGACGGGGTCACCGTGCTCGGCACGCCGATCGACCTCGCCAAGGTGGACTGCGACAGCTTCCACGTCGCCGGCTACACCGACCACATCACGCCGTGGCGCGCCGCCTACACCTCGACCCAGGTGCTCGGCGGCGACAAGCAGATGGCGGTGGTCAAGTCCGGGCACATCCAGTCGTTCGTCAACCCGGCGGCGAAGAGCCGTTATGACTACTGGGAGGGCCCGCCGGCCAGCGACGACCCGGACCAGTGGCTGGCCGGGGCGACCGAGCACCACGGGTCATGGTGGCCGCAATGGATCGAGTGGCTGACCGCGCGCTCGGGCCCGGAAAAGGCGCGGGCCAGCGCGCTCGGCAACCGTAAGTACCCGCCGCTGGGGCCGGCCCCGGGCACCTACGTGCACGAGTAACCCGGGGACGGGCTCCCCGGCTGCCCTCAGCCAAGCAGGAGCGGCCTGAGCGCGTCCAGGGCAGCCGGGTCGTCGATGGTCGAGGGCACCGGCTCGTCCCGGCCTTCCGCGATGCCGCGCATGGTCTTGCGCAGGATCTTCCCCGAGCGCGTCTTGGGCAGGGCGGGCACCACGTCGACCTGGCGCAGCGCCGCCACCGGCCCTATCTGGTCCCTGACCAGCTGGACGAGTTCGGCGCGCAGCTCGTCCGGGTCGGTGCCCACGCCGGCCTTGAGCACCACGAAGGCGCGCGGCACCTGCCCCTTGATCGCGTCGCTGACCCCGATCACGGCACACTCGGCCACCGCGGGATGGCTGGCCAGTACCTCCTCCATCTCGCCGGTGGACAGCCGGTGGCCCGCCACGTTGATCACATCGTCGGTCCGGCCCATGACGAACAGGTACCCGTCCGCGTCGACGTAGCCGCCGTCCCCGGTGAGGTAGCAGCCGGGGTATTGGGATAGGTAGGAGTCGGTGAAGCGCTGGTCATCGCCCCACAGGGTGGGCAGGCAGCCGGGCGGCAGCGGCAGCCGGAGCACGATCTCGCCGTTCGTGCCGGCCGGCGCGTCCTCGCCGGACGGGTCGACCACGTGCACGTCGTACCCGGGCATGGGCACGGTGGGAGACCCCGGCTTGGCCTCCATCGGCTCCAGGCCCATCGGGTTGGCGGCGATGGCCCAGCCCGTCTCCGTCTGCCACCAGTGGTCGATGACCGGGATGCCCAGCAGTTCGCGGGCCCACCGGTAGGTCTCCGGGTCGAGCCGCTCCCCGGCCAGGAACAGATAGCGCAGGCTGGACAGGTCCCGGCCGCGCGCGAACTTGCCGTCCGGGTCCTCCTTCTTGATCACCCGGAACGCGGTCGGGGCGGTGAACAGGGCCTTGACTCTGTGCTCCTCGATGACCCGCCAGAAGGCCCCCGCGTCCGGCGTCCCCACCGGCTTGCCCTCGTACAGAACCGTGGTGCACCCGGCCAGCAGCGGCGCGTACACGATGTAGGAATGCCCGACCACCCACCCGATGTCGGACGCGGCCCAGTACACGTCCCCGGGCTGGGTGTCGTAGATGTGCTGCATGCTCCAGCGCAGCGCGACGGCATGCCCGCCGTTGTCGCGGACGACGCCCTTGGGCTTCCCGGTGGTGCCCGACGTGTACAGGATGTAGAGGGGATCGGTCGCGGCGACCGGCACGCAATCCACGGGCTGCGCCGCCGCCATCTGCTCCGCCCAGTCGAGGTCCCGCCCAGCGGCGAGCGGCGCCGGCGCCTGCGGCCGTTGCAGCACCACGCACGAGCGCGGCTTGTGCGCTGACAGCTCGATCGCCCGGTCCAGGATCGGCTTGTACTCCACCACCCGGCTCGCCTCGATGCCGCAGGACGCCGCCACGATCGCCACCGGCTGGGCATCCTCGATCCGCGCCGCGAGCTCGGCCGCGGCGAACCCGCCGAACACCACCGAGTGAACCGCGCCGATCCGGGCACACGCGAGCATCGCCACCACGGCCTCGGGCACCATCGGCATGTAGATGACGACCCGCTCCCCCGCGGTCACCCCGCGGCCCGTCAGGACGCCGGCGAACCGGGCTACCTCGTCGAGCAGCTCCTGGTACGTCATCACCCGCTGCGAGCCGGTCACCGGGCTGTCGTAGATCAGCGCCGGCTGGCCTGCCCGGCCGTCGCGGACATGCCGGTCCACCGCGTTGAAGCACGTGTTCAGCACCCCGCCGGTGAACCACCGGTAGAAGGGGGGATTCGAGCGGTCCAGCACCACCATGGGCTCGGTGTACCAGTCGATCAGCTTGGCGGCGCCTCCCCAGTACTGGTCGGGCTCGGTCAGGCTCTGGTGGTACTCCTGCTGGTAGCGGCCCATGATGGTGCTCCCCCTGCTGTTCACTCGAATTCTGCTGCCCGGTTGCCTGGCTGTGTAAGTACCCCGCGGGCCGCCGGAGACCCGCCGGAAGGCCTGCAGTCCATTTAACCGAGCAGACATCACCAGGCCACTCGGGGATAGGGCCAAGGGCCCGCCGGGGACGGGACCTGACGGCACAGCACCGCGGTCCGGTGGTCCCGGCATCGGGGCCGGATGCCCCTGATACCCCGCCCGGACGGCAGCGAGACGGGCCAGGTCAGGGCCCGGCTGGTATTCGACCTCCGCCAGCGGCCGGCGCCGTACCAGGCACGTACGATCGCCGTTATCCGGCCTCCGCAGGTGGGCTGGGGACGGGAGATGGCGTGGCGAACGTGGTGGTTACCGGCGGCGCCGGGTTTGTGGGGTCGCGTCTCGCCCGGGAGCTGCTGGCCGCTGGCTCGCTCGGCGTGGCCGGCGGCGCGGCGGCCCCGCTGTCCCGGGTGACGCTCATCGACCGGTCGCCGGCTCCCGCCGATCTCGCCGCCGACGCGCGGGTGGCTGCGATCCGCGGCGACCTCGGCGAACTGCTGGATCCCGCCCACGCCGGGTGGCAGGCGCTGGCCGAGGCCGACGTCATCTTCCACCTCGCCGCGGCGGTGAGCGCGGAATGTGAGGCGGACTTCGACCTCGGGATGCGGGCGAACCTGCGCGCCACCGAGTCGCTGCTCGCGGCATGCCGCGCGCTGGCGACGAACCCGGTCGTGGTGTTCTCGAGCTCCCTCGCCGTCTTCGGGGGATCCGCCGAGCACCCGCTTCCGGCGGTCGTGGACGATCACACCCTGCCCAATCCGCAGTCCAGCTACGGGACGCAGAAGTTCATCGGGGAGCAGCTGCTGGCCGACTACACGCGCAAGGGATTCCTGCGCGGGCGGGCGGTCCGCCTGATGACCGTCACCGTCCGCCCGGGACGGCCGAACGCGGCGGCGTCGGGCTTCTTTTCCAGCATCATCCGGGAGCCGCTCGCCGGCCAGCGCGCGGTCTGCCCGGTCGGCGCGCGGACCGAGGTGGCGCTCATGTCGCCGGCCCGGGCCATCGATGGGCTGCTCTGCGCGGCCACCTCGTCCGACGAGGCGTGGGGGGGCCGCACCGCGGTCACCCTGCCGGCCCTCACCATGACCGTCGCGGACATGATCGCGGCGCTGGAGCGGGCCGGCGGCCCCGAGGCGAGCGCGCTGATCGACTGGGTCCCCGACCCGGAGGTGGCCCGGCTGGTGGCGAGCTGGCCCGCCCGGGTCCGCGCCGGCCGGGCGGAACGGCTGGGCCTGGCCCCGGACCCGGATTTCGACTCCATCATCGGGATGCACCTCGCCGAGTCCCGGTAACGACGCTGGCTGACCCCGGCCCGTACCACGCGTGATCACGTCCCGTTCGCCGGCCGGGCCGCGTTAGGCCGGCTTCCGGTCACCCGCGGGGGCCAGGCTGGACCCCATGTCGCGGGCGGGGCCGGTGCGCGCGCAGCGAAGGGCCGCCGGTGGGGAGCGGTTCACCGCTGTCATGTCCGCGTGCGTGCGCAGGCTCCCGTTCGGCTTGGCCGGGATCGTCGCCCCGAGCCTGCTCGGGTT
>DATINY010000281.1:0-9580 GCA_035473755.1 Streptosporangiaceae bacterium | reverse complement strand
GGCTGGTGCGGGGAGCCCGGCCAGGAACCGGGTCGGCAGCCTGTTGACGGCCGCCGGCTGCTCCATGTTGATCATGATGCCCAGCAGCGGCAGCACGGCGGTGGTCCGGCCGGCCGGCCGCGTCCGGGCCGGCTGTGTCCGGGCCGGCTGTGTCCGGGCCCACTGTGTCCGGGCCCGCTGTGTCCGGGCCCGCTGTGTCCGGGCCCGCTGTGTCAGCCCGTCCTGGTCTGCGCCCGGCCGGGTGACGACCCCGCCGGGAAGATCGGTGAGCTGTGCCTGGCCGGCTGCCATGACCGTGCCTCCCGGGCCGGGGCGGGGACCCGATGTCCCTGCCTGCCCGAATCGTGGCGCGCGGCAGCCGGCCGCCACATCGGTACGATCACCCAATCCGGCCGGCGGTGACTACCCATCTAGCCCGGCGGAATACCCAGCCAACTGGGCCCGGCGCAGGCCGGTCTTGGCGAGCAGGCTGGCCACGTGCTTCTCGACCGTGCGCGGCGACAGGAACATCCGCTCCGCTATCTCCCGGTTGCCCAGGCCCTGGGCGACCAGCCTGAGCACATCGGCCTCACGCTCGGTCACGCCGAGCGCGCGCAGCGGGCCCGGCAGCTCCCCGTCGCCGGGCCGCCGCCGCGGCACCGGCGCCCCGGCCCGGCGCAGCAGCCCGCGGCACGCCGCCGCGACCCGGTCGTCGCCACGCGCGGCGAAGTAAGCGGCCGCTTCCCGCAGCCACGCGGCCGGCTCGCCCCAGCCATCGGCGAGGGCCGCCTCGGCGGCGATACGGCGGGCGTAATGGCGGTACCAGGCCATCAGCGGCCCCATCTGCGCCTCGGCGGCGGCGAACGCGGCATCGGCGTCCGCGGGCCGGCCCTGGCGGCCGGCCAGGATCGCGTTGGCGTAACCGAGCAGGGCCGCGACCACCAGGTGGCGGGTGCTGCGCGCCGCCCGCACCCGGGCGGCGCCGCCGGCCGCGTCCCGGTCCAGCAGGGCGCCCAGCAGCGGCCACAGGCCGAGGAACGGCGGCGCGATCGCCGCTGGGGAGCTCAGCATCAGCTCGGCTCCGGTCGTCATCTGGGCATGGGCCTCGCCGAGATCCCCGGCCAGCAGGGAGAACGTCGCCCGGCAGTGCCCCCAGGCGCAGCCCAGCACGTCCTGATCGGCGGGGGCGAGCGCGACCGCGTCGGCGATCCTGGCCTCCATGGCTTCGTGTTCGCCCCGGATCGCGTGCGCGGTGGCCTGGAAGATCAGCGCCATCGGCAGCACGGCCAGGTGGAAGCGGCGGGACGCGTCCACCGACCGCCGGGCGGCCACCAGCGCCTCATCGGCGCGGAACTGCTTGTTCAGCCCGGCGGCGATCTGCAGGTCCAGGGCCGCCGTCAGCGCCAGGGCGCCCTGCGCCACCGCCAGCTCACGTGCCTGCTGCAGCCGGTCCACGCTCTCGGTGCGCAGCTGGTCGATCGTCCCCAGCTCATGCAGCGCCCGCAGGTGCCAGAGCTGCAGCCCGTGCGCGCTGGCGACGGCCGCCGCGCGGGCGAACGCCTGCTCCGCCTCCTCCAGGTCGCGCTGCCGCGCCACCCGGCCGATCACCTCCAGGGCTTCGCACATGACCTCGGGCAGGCCGCCGCTCTCGGCCGCGCGCAGCGCGGCCCGGGCGAGCTGGTCCGCCTCGGCCAGGTGCCCCTGGCCGATCGCGACCTGCGCCGCGCAGGCGTCGACCTGTGCGGCCTCGGCTCCCGGTGACCCGCGGGCGACCTCGATGCTCGCGGCGGCCTCGGCCCACTGGGCACCGGCGATCGCCGCCCGCGCGATCCCCAGGTGCAGGTTCGCCGCCCGGGCGGACGGGACCCCGGGGCCCAGCCGGGCGAGCAGCGTCCGGCCCAGCTCGATCGCCCGGTCGACCTGCCCGGACATGGCGAAGACCTCGGTCAGCGCCTCGTCGATCGGGGTGCGCAGGGCGGCGTCGGCGGGATCGGTCAGCGCCTGCGCCCGGGCCAGCGTGTGCTCGGCGCTGGCGAGGGCGCCCACGGCCAGGTCGCGCCGGCCGGCCTCGAGCAGCAGGGCCCCGGCCCGCGCCGTGTCACCCGCGCGCCCGGCCAGGTCGGCGGCGAGCATGCACCATGCGCCGGGCACGCCGGGATGGGCCGCCTCCACCGCGGCCAGGGCGCGCCCGGCCAGCAGTGCCCGCTCCGGCGGCAGCAGCGCGGCCAGCACCGCCTCGTGGGTCAGCGCGTGCCGGAACCGGAAGCTCTCCCGGTCCGCCGCGACCAGCTGGAGGCCCACGCCGCGCCGCAGCGCCGCCACCACCGCGGCGTCCGTAATGCCGGAGACCGGGCCCAGCAGTGCCCAGTCGAAACGGCGGCCGAGGACCGCGGCCGCGCCCAGGACGTGCCGGGAATCCGCGTCCACCGCATCGAGGCGCCGCCGCACCGCGTCCGCGAACGTGGCCGGGACGGCCGCCGTCACCAGGTCCGCCGCGTGCCAGCTGCCGTCCCGCTCGGTCAGGGCCCCCTCCCCGATCAAGCCCGCCAGGACCTCCTCGACCAGGAACGGGACGCCCTCGGCCTGCTCCGCGACGAAGGACTGGATCGTGTCCGGCAGCTCGGCGGCGCCGATGCACGCCACCGCCATCCGGGCCATCGCGGCCGGGCCCAGTCGGGCGAGCGGCAGCACGGCGGCGGATCCGCGCGCCTCCAGCGCGGCGGCGAGGACGGCGGCCTCGCCGCCCTCCTCGTCCCGCAGGGTGCCGGTGCACAGCACCCGCTCCGCGGACAGGTTGTCGGCCAGGTACTCCAGCAGCGCCAGCGTCTCCCGGTCGGCCCAGTGCAGGTCCTCCAGCACGAGCAGGCAGCCGGCGTCCGGGGACAGCACGCGCAGCAGCCGCAGCACCGCCTCACCGAGGTAGACGAGCGACTCGTCGCCCGCCGCGGCCCCCGGCTGCCGCCACTCGGGAACCAGCCGCCCCAGCGCGGGCCGGAACGGGTCCAGTTCGGCGCTGACCGGGAGCCGGCCCGCGCGCCCGGCCGACACCAGCGCCTCGGCGAACGGCCGGAACGGCGTCGGGACGCCCCCGGCCACCGCCCGCCCGGTCAGGACCGTGAACCCGCGGGCGCCGGCCGCGCGCGCGATCTCGCGGACCAGCCGTGACTTCCCGATCCCGGCTTCCCCGGTCAGCAGCACCGTGCCGCCGCGCCCCGCCTCCGCCGCCGCCAGGGCAGCCTGCAGATGGCCGGTCTCCTCGTCCCGCCCCACCAGCACCGGGCACAGCACCTGCCGCACATGACCAGTATCGGCCCGCGGGCGTGGCAACACAGCCGTCGCCTCCGATGACGGCGCGGCGATACCGCGGCTGGACATGCTGAACCGTTCGGCCGGCGTCCGGTGCCCGGTGCCCGGGTGGCAGCAGCCGCTACCTGGCGAGCGCGTCGGCGACGCCGCGCAGCAGGGCGCGGATCGTCGCCGAGGCGAGATGGTGCAGGAGCGACCGCTCCGAGTCGGGCAGGTCGTCGAGCGGCGACTCGTAGTAGCCGTTCAGCGTTACCCGGGTCTTGTCCTGGCCCTCGGCCGCGAGGACCATATCGGCGTCCAGCGTGGGGAGCAGGCCGTTCGCCTCGCCGGCCGCCTCCCAGCGCAGCCAGACCGCCCTGGTGTCGTCGCGCTTCATGGGGCCCATCAGGCGCACGTCGACCAGCGTGGGCACCACCGGTGCCTCTCCGGGCGCGTCGTCCCTGGTCAGATGGGCCAGGGCTTCCTCGTACGCGGTGCGGGCGAACCCGGCCAGCCCGTCACCGTCCGCGGCCCGCGCGATCTGCTTCAGCCGCGCCCGGGCAGCACCGAACTCGGCGTCAACGACCAGCTCGCGCGTGACGAACATATCCAGTGATCACCAGGGCCGCGCCGCACCCCGGCGCGAGCAATCGGGTGGTGAACGCCGTGCGCAGTGCGGTGACGGCGCATCACCAGCTGACGGCTACTCTGGTTCAAGACTACCGATTCACGGCGGGTCCCGGCGGCGTTCCGGTCACCATCCGTTCCTGCGGTATCGGGTAACGCATCGCCGATCTCGCCTTCACCGTCCACAGGTCATGCGTATTCCGGATCATCATCTCCGGCCAGCCCAGCCTGGCCCCCGGCCGGTCGATGCCCAACGTGGCCGGCGCACAGCGCAGGCCACCGAAATCGCGGTGAGTGCCGCTCAACGGCCACTGAACCGTTCGGCCCGGTGGGGCGTGCCAAAGAGTGACGACACGGTTCACCGGCCGGCGGCTGCTGGCTACGAGCTACCGATTCGCGGCGGGCTTCGGCAGGCCCGAGTGGGTAGCGGAGGCGCTGGCATGCTGGTCGGCCGGCGGCGGATGAGAACGTGAGGTGACGGGCCATGGACCGGAGCGCAGCCTTAGCGAAGGCCAAGAGGATGGTGCCGCCGGGGGCACGGAGGGCCGCGGGGAGGCTGTTCCCCTCTCCCCCGGTGCTCGAGCAGGGACCCCATCCGGACCCGCTGGACCCGGCGACCCCACCCCCCGACCCTCAGGGGTGGCCGGTGGCGCGGCAGGAGGCGTTCGCCAGCGCCGAGATGGAGCTGTTCCGGGCCAGCCTCCGCCTCCCCGGCATACCCGACGTGCGGGCCGCGGTGCTCGATGATTTGAGCACCTACTCCGGGCTGCCGGTTGAGGAGTGCGTTGAGCGGTGCCGGAACTGGGAATCGTGGAGCGTCAAGGAATGGTCCGCCGCCGACCGGTCCAGCAAGGACGGGATGACGGACTTCTACCGGACGACGGAGTCGTGGGCGTTCGACCTGCTGTGGTTCGCCTACCTGCAGGCCGAGGGCTACGGTCTTCCGACCAGCGTGCTGGCGCTGCAGGCCATCGGAGCCCGGGACCATGGCCCGGCTCATCTTGACTTTGGCTCCGGGGCCGGGGTGACCAGCCAGGTGTTCGCCCGGGCCGGGTACGAGACGGCCCTCGCCGACATCTCCACCTCGCTCCTGGACTTTGCCCGGTTCCGGCTGTCGCGCCGGGGGCAGGAGGCTCGGTTCATCGACCTCAACGACGAGCAGCTCGCGGCCGGCCGGTATGACGTCATCACCGCGCTTGACACGCTCATCCTCATTCCCGATCTGGCCGACGTGGTGGCCGGGCTGCACCGCGCGCTCCGGCCCGGGGGATGGCTGATCACCAACTTCGATGTGCGTCCCCCGTCGCCGGAGAATGCCTGGCATCTCTACGACGACGACCTCAACCTCCGGGCGGTCCTGCACCGCGCGGGGTTCGTGCCGTCCGGCCGCTTCGGGGACCCGTCCAGCAGCTTCGGCGAGTATCTGGTGTACCGCCGCGCGGACCCGGCGGCCGCCGCCCAGCGGCTCCGGGTGCAGCTCGACCGGCTCGTCCTCACCAGCCGTCCCCGCCGTGCCATCCGCCACCAGAACCGGCGCCTGGCCGCCGCGATCCGGCCGAAGCTCGGGTAGCCGGCCACCTGGGATACCCCGCGGCCTGCGAGGCTGGCCGCCCAGCGAGTGTGGGTATCCGCCCGGCCAGGCACGATTACCTGCGAGGTAAAACGTCCCGCAGGAACTGGCTACGCCGCCGGGGTCAGGGGGCCGGGGCGAGGTGGACGACGCAGGCGTCCGGCTCGGCGAACGGGATGAGCTTGGTGGCGGTCACGGGCGAGGCCAGCCCGGCGAACGCCCCCTGGATCAGGCCCAGGTGCAGCGGGCAGATGATGTCGCGGTGGTGCTCGGCGAGCTCCAGGAAGGGGCAGTGCCGCAGCCGCACCCGGGCCGGCAGGTCGTCCCCGCTGGCCGGGGTTTCGGGCGCGAACGCCAGCTCGTCGAGCAGCAGCAGCACCCGCGAGACCGCCTCAGCCTGGCTGACCTGCTGGAAAGGTGCCGCCCGGCCGATCACGTGCTCGCCCCAGGCGTGTCCCGCGTCGGCGGCGGCGTGGCCGGAGGCGGTCCCGGTGAACCAGCCGAGCAGGATCTCGGCCAGTACCTGGTACCGCCGTTCGCCGCCGCGTGCCATCCCGGGGCGCGCCCGGTAGACGACGCGCGGGCGGCCGGGCCCGCAGGGCTCCTCGACCATCCGCTCGATCACGCCCTCGGCCATCAGCGTGCTGAGGTGGAACCGCGCGGTATTGGGGTGGATGCCGACCTGCCCGGCGATCTCCGAGGCACCCAGCGGGGCCGGGGACCGGTAGATCGCCTCAAGTACCTGCCCACGGCGGCCCCCGCCATCGGCGTGGCCGCTCATCGTGCTTACTCCGCCCCCGCCTGTGGTGGCAGGCCGGCCACCAGCGGGGTGTCGGTGGGCACGGGGCCGACCTGGCTGGCGCCACCGGGGCTGCCCAGGGGCTCATCGCGGCCGGGGAGCACGTCGCTGAAGAAACGGGCGTTGTCCTGGGTGTACATGTTCCACTGCTCCGGCACGTCATCCTCATAGAAGATCGCCTCGACCGGGCACACCGGTTCGCAGGCACCGCAGTCGACGCACTCATCGGGCTGTATGTAAAGGGCGCGTTCCCCTTCGTAAATGCAGTCAACGGGGCACTCGTCCACGCAGGTCTTGTCCTTGACGTCGACACAGGGCTCCGTGATCACATAGGTCATCGAGCACTCCCCTTCCGGCGAACTTCGGCCTGGTCCAGGATTATCCTATTTCCACTCGTATCAATGGTTCCAGCCGGCCCTCGCCCTCGGCTACCGCGCCTGCCGCACGGGCAGGATGATGGCCGAGGGGTGCGCGCGGTCGAGGTAGACCTCCTGGTCGGCGCGGCGGAGGATGGTCGCGGTGGCGCGTGCCTCGCCGGTGCCGGGGTTGCGCCCGTACCGGGGGAAGGCGCCGCTGGAGACCTGGACCCGCATGCGGTGGCCCGCCCTGAACCGGTGCGCGGTCGGCCACAGCCGGACCGTGGCGCACGAGATCTCATCGGCGCCGGACAGGCTGATCAGGCCGTCACAGACGTTGCGGGAGCGGCCGCGCGGGTCGACATCGCATAGCCGCACGAACACGTCCGCGTAAGGCAGGCTGGAGCGGAACCAGATCTCGGCGCTGACCCCGCCGATGACCTCCACGTCCTGACCGAGCCGGTCGGTGGTGTAGGTGCGCACGTCGTCGCGGGCCTCCAGGGCGGAGTTGTCCATCCGGCCCGCGGTGCCCGACAGCCGCACCCCACCGGCCGCCGGGGTCGGGTCCGCCGGGTCGTAGCGGTACCGGTCCGGGGGCCAGTTGCGCGGCTGCTCCCCGGACAGCCCGCCGCCCGGCTGAAGGTAGAACCGCTGTGCCTCATAGCCCGGTGGCGGCCAGGCGCCGAAGTCACGCCACGCTTCCGCGCCCATCACGAACAGGCGTACCGGGGCGCGCTCCGGCGGGTCCACGCCACGGGCACAGGGTGGCCAGGCCGTCGTCGCGCTCGCACCGCATCGGGTCGAAGGCCCCGCCGGAGCCGAACGTGCCCCGGGTGCTCTGGATCAGCACCTGGAACCCGCGTTCGGCCAGCGGCCTGGCCATCCCCGCGCCGAACGCCCCCCGCCTGCCGTACGGGGTGTGGAGCACCGCGGTCGGCAGCGCCTCGCCCCCGGCCCGCGGCGCCCACCGGTCCGCCAGCAGGACGGCGCCGTCGGCCATCGGTACTTGGAGGTCATGCTCGATGACCAGGTCCCGGGTCGCCGGTGGGGGCAGGCCCAGCATCCGCTGGATCAGATGACTGCTGATGTCCACCGGCGGTGCTCCTTCCCGTCAGATCAACTCATCTCAGGACATCACGGATCAGGCGCGGCGGCCACACCCCCGAAGATGCCGAACGGGTGGCGTGGCCGGTCCCGCGGGCCGAGTCACCTACGGCGGCATGATCGCGCATGTGCTGACCTTCGCCGCGCACAACCGGACGCTGGTGGCGCTGGCCCTCCAGAAGGCCGGGATCGAGGATCTGGGCTGGGGCGACCCGATGACGTGGGTGGCCGAGCCGGTGTGACGCGGTTACTCAGTGGCCCGTTCGCAGGCGCAGCGTGTGCAGGTCGTCGCGCTCGATCTCGTCGATCCGGGGGAGCAGGGCGTCGAGGCTGTCGGTGACGCTGAGGTGGCGGCCGGACAGGCGGTCGGCGCGGCCGCTGGCCAGCGCGATGATCAGGCGGACCACCTCCTCGGGGTCGGCGCCTCGCCCGGCGGCGAGCTGGTCGCGGATCCAGCGCTGGACACGGCCCTCTGGCGTCTTCCGGCCGGCGCTGGCCTTCAGCGCCGCCTCGCCGAGGCCGATGGGCAGCAGGCCCGGGTCGACGCTGAACACCGACACGCCGTGCGGGCGCGTCTCTTCGGCCAGGGTCTCGGTCAGCTTGACCAGCGCCGCCTTGGAGGCCGCGTAGGCGGACAGCAGCGGCCATCGGTAGACACCGGCGTAGCTGGTGACGTTGATGATCCGGCCCTTGCCCGCCGAGATCATGTGCTCAAGCGCCAGCTGCGTCAGCACGAACGCACCGCCGAGATTCACCTCGATCGCCCGCCACCATTCGGCCGTCTGGGCCTGCCACAACGGCGCGACCGGCCCGCTGATGCCCGCGTTGTTGATGAGGATGTCGGCGGTTCCGAGCTGGTGGCGCAGTTCGGTGACGGCGGCGGCCGTGGCCCGGTGGTCGGCGACGTCCGCGACGGCGGCGGCGGCGGTGCCGCCCGCCCGGTTGATCTCGCCGGCCGCGGCGGCGAGCTCGTCTGCGGACCGTGCGATCAGCCCGACGGCCGCCCCGGCACCGGCCAGCCGGGCGCCGAGCAGCCTGCCGACCCCCCGGCCACCTC
Organism: Streptosporangiaceae bacterium; assembly: GCA_035473755.1. Classification (GTDB taxonomy): domain Bacteria; phylum Actinomycetota; class Actinomycetes; order Streptosporangiales; family Streptosporangiaceae; genus UBA9676. Next base: position 803 of record DATINY010000281.1, on the reverse strand, counting down.
CGCTTACCAGCGCCACCATCCCGTCCAGCGGGCGGTCGCCGGCGTCCCCGCACAGCGCCGGCGCCAAGATCGCCAGTGCGGCCTCAGTTGTCATGGCCGCCGTCGCCGGGTCCGGTCTGGCTGTCCGCGCTGGCATCGCGCTCGACGAGCAGCCGGCGCAGGATCTTGCCCGCAGGGGACCGGGGGATGCTGTCGATGAACTCGACCTGACGCACGCGTTTGTAGCTGGCCACCCGCCCGGCCACCCACGCCATCAGCTCCTGCGCCGATGCCGGGGCCCGCAGCACGACGAAGGCCTTGGGTATCTCCCCGGCGAGCGCGTCGGGCCTGCGGACCACCGCCGCGTCCGCCACCGCCGGGTGGGCCAGCAGGATGGCCTCGAGCTCGGCGGGCGCCACCTGGTATCCCTTGTACTTGATCAGTTCCTTGACCCGGTCGGTCACGTAGAACCACCCGTCGGAGTCCGCTCGGACGATGTCGCCGGTGTGGACCCATCCGCCGGGGTCGATCGTGGCCGCGGTCGCCCGCGGATCGCCGAGATACCCGCGCATCGTGCCCGCCGTGCGGACCAGCAGCTCACCGGGCTCGCCGGGGCGCAGATCGGCCCCGGTGCCGGGATCAACTATCCGGCACTCAACGCCCGGCAGAGGGGGGCCGACGGAGTCGGGGCGGTCCGGTCCGGCGTCGGGCGCGACGTGGGTACCGCCGCTCACCTCGGTCATGCCGTAGGCCTGCCTGACGCGGCAGCCGAGCCGACGCGCGCACGCGCGCGCGAGGTCGGCGCCGAGCGGCGCCGCGGCCGA
>DATINY010000280.1:0-5159 GCA_035473755.1 Streptosporangiaceae bacterium | reverse complement strand
CTTCCGCGCCCGGCCGCCATCGGCCTGGCCACCATGCGCGCGGGCGCCATAAGCCTGGCCACCATGCGCCCGGCTGCCATCGGCATGGCCACGATGCGCCCGGTCATGACGGCTGCGCCAGCGTCTTGGAGATCAGCCCGTGCAGCCCCGAATAGGAGACCTGGCCGATGACGCGGGCCGCGATCCGGCCGCCGCGCGAGATGACGAGGGTGGTCGGGATACCCGCGGGCGGCACGGTGCTATGGAAATCGAGCGCGATCTGGCCGCCAGGATCGTTCAGGCTGGGATAAGTGATCTTGAAATTGCGCAGGAACGCCTCGGCGCTGGCGGGGGTGTCCCTGATGTCCACGCCCAGGAAGGCGACGTCCGAGGGGCGGAACGCGCGGGCCAGCGAGGCGAGCTCGGGCGCCTCGGCCCGGCAGGGGGTGCACCACGATCCCCAGAAGTTCAGCACCAGCACGTGACCGCGGAACCGCGACAGGCTGAGCTTGGCGCCGCCGAGGGTGGTGCCGGTGACCGCGGGCGCCTGCGGCGCGCTGCTGCCCCCGAAGATGGTGGTGCCGCCGTCGCCGGACACGAAGCTCTGGCCGTTGCTGGCCGGGGTGCTCTGCGCGATACCCCCGCCGGTGCAGGCGGCCAGCGTGAGTGAGGCTGCCGCCATCAGCACGGCCGCGGCGCCGCGGCGTGCGCGAGAACCGATGGCCGCGTGGTGTGGGTAACGGCGCGGACATCGCGATGGACGGGACACAGGGCGATCTCCTACGGGCAGTAGTGCCGCGCCCTATTGTGCCCGACCGGGCCCGCGCGGGTCACGGCGGGGCCGTCTCTAAGCGCCGGCGACCTGCGGCCGGCCGGGCCCGGCCGGCTCGGCGTAGCTGATCGCGTCGATCGTGTCCCCGTGGTAGGTGAAGCTGGTCACGCTGGCCAGTGCACACTGACGGCGGCCGGGATGATGCCACAGGCGGCGCTCCTCGGCCTCCAGGCGGGCCACCCAGATGGGCAGCTGGTGGCTGACGAGGACCGCCTCGTGCCCGCGGGCGGTGCGGACCGCGTCGGCCATGGCCAGGCGCATCCGGGCCGCGATGTCCACGTACGGCTCGCCCCAGGACGGCCGGAACGGGTTGCGGAGGTGCCGCCAGTTCGCGGGCCGGCGCAGGGCGCCGTCCCCGACGCCGAACCTCGTCCCCTCGAAGTGGTTCCACGGCTCGATCAGCCGCTCGTCGACCTCGGCCTCCAGGCCGAACTGGGCGGCGACCGGCGCGGCGGTCTCCAGCGCGCGTTCCAGCGGGGAGGAGCGCAGCACGGTCACGTCCCGGCCGCCCAGGAACGCGGTGGCGGCCTTGGCCATGAGCCGGCCCTCCTCGGACAGGTGGTAGCCCGGGAGCCGTCCGTAGAGCACGCCACGCGGGTTGCTCACCTCGCCATGGCGCAGCAGGTGGACGACGGTGGTGTCAGACATGGCCCGCTCAGCCTACCGGGGGCCGGCCGCGGTTTCGGCCCGCGCACGGCATGATGAACAGCGGGTGAACTGGACCTTCCCGCAGGCAGGATGAAGTGCCGCCACCGCCGGCCGGACGCAGGAGCCGCTGACTGAACGCCACCGCCCTCACCCTGATCCTCGTCGCCGCCGTGGCCCATGCCAGCTGGAACCTGTTCAGCAAGCAGGCGTCGGGCGCGGGCACTGCCTGTTTCGTGTGGCTCATGTCGGCGGCCGCGGCCGTGCTCTACGCCCCGGTGCTGGCGGTCAGCCTGATCGCCAGTCCCCCGCACCTGACCGTGCGGTCCTGGGTGTTCCTGGCCGGCACGGCGGTGCTCCAGACCGGGTACTTCGTGTTCCTGCTGCGGGCCTACCGGGCCGGCGACCTGTCCGCGGTCTATCCCATCGGCCGGGGCTCGGGCGCCCTGCTGGCCGCGCTGGGCGGCATCGCCATACTCGGCGAGCGGCCCGGCCCCGCCGGGCTGGCCGGCATCGGCCTGCTGGTAACAGGGGTGATCGTCGTGGGCATGCCCGCGCGTGCCGGGCCATCGCCGGCCCCCGCCGCGATCCTGTTCGCCCTGGCCACGGGGATCTTCATCGCCGCGTACACCCTCTGGGACAAGATCGCGGTCACCACGGTGGGCAACCCGCCACTGCTGCAGGGCTACGCCGCGCTGGCGGGGATGGTGCCGATGCTCGCCCCCTTCGCGCTCGCCGACGCGGAGCGGACCCGGCTGGTCTGGCGCCGCTACCGGGGCCAGGTGCTCGGCGCGGCGCTGCTCTCACCGCTTGCCTACGTCCTCGTACTGGTGGCGATGACCTTCACCTCGGTCGCCGCGGTAGCCCCGGCGAGGGAGGTCAGCGTCCTGTTCGGGGTGGTGCTGGGCGGGCGGCTGCTCGGCGAGGGCGGGCTGGCCCGCCGGCTCATCGGGGCCGCGGCCATCGTGGCCGGCATCATCGCGGTGACCGTCGCCTGACCAGCGCTGGCCCCCGGCACCCTCGACGAATGTGTTCAGCCACGGCTGCCTTCCGCACACATTCGGGCGGTCCAGCCCGGCAGGTGCCGCTCAGTCGTCCCTTCCGTCCCCGGTGGCCGGGGCCGCGCGCGGCGATGACCGGTGCAGCGTCACCGCGATCAGCGGGTAGACCAGCATGGACAGCAGTCCCGCGCCGATCAGGGCGGCCGCGGTGGCGGGGAGCATGACCCCGTCCTGTTCCCCGATCTCGGCGAGGGCCACGAGCAGCGGCATCGTGGTGGCCAGGATGAACGTCATCTCCAGCCGCTGCCGCCTCCGCAGCGCCCGCCGGTAGACGAGCATCGACGGCAGCCCGCGCACGAGCAGCAGGAGGACAAAGAAGATCAGCAGCCGGAGCGGGTCCTGGAAGATGGACTCGAGGTCGAGCGTCATCCCCGAGGAGATGAAGAAGATGGGGATGAAGATGCCGTAGCCGACCGCGTCGAACTTATGCTGCAGGTTGCTGGTGTCGATGTTCAGCCGGCGCGTCCAGCCGCGCAGCACCAGCCCGGCCAGGACGGCGCCCAGCACGACGTCGAGGCCGAACCGGCTCGCGATGGCGAGCAGCACCAGCAGCAGCACCAGCGACCAGCGCAGCGTGGTCTGCCCGGTGGCGTCCTCGCCCTCCCGGATGACCCGCTGGACCGCGCGGTTCCTGGCCAGCCACGGCAGCCCGGCCAGGGCCAGGGCGAGGATCCCGACCAGGGCCACGGAGGCCAGCGCGGCGAGCTGGCCCTGCCGGGTGAGGAAGACGGCGATGATCAGGATGGGAAACAGTTCCCCGACGGTACCCGCAGCGTGCACGTGGTGCCCGAACTCACCGTCGAGCATCTCGTTGTCGCGCAGGATCGGCAGGAGCTCACCGAGCGCGGTGGTGGTCAGGGCCAGCCCCACCGGCACGTAGTCCTTGATGTAACCGGCCGCACCCAGCCCGGCCACCACCCCCACGGCGATCGCCGCCGAGATGAGCCAGCCGGCAATCGCGAGCCTGCCCGGGCGCTGCCGGAGCAGCCGGGGATCCAGCTCGAAGCCGGCCAGCAGGAAGAGGAATCCGAGCCCGATATTGGCCAGCAGTTCGATGCTGTATGTATCGGACAGGCCGAGCACGTGCGGGCCGATCAGGATCCCGCCGAGCAGGAAGATGACGACCTGCGGCATGCGCGGCCCGGGCAGCACCGCGACCACGAGCGGCGCCAGCGCGGCCACCAATCCGACGGCCACCAGAGCTTCCAGGCCGTGGCTGAGGCCCGTGCTGGCCACTGCTGACGCCAGTGGATGGCTCAAGCCCATGCTCGCCGCTCAGCCCCGGGTGGTGTCGATGGCGGTCCCCGCCACCGAATGCTGTGGCCCTGGCGGCCAGGCCGGCCCGTGCTGTCGTGTCATCCCAAGGCCCCCCTCAGTCCGGCAGGATAGCGAAGCTGCCATCGCGCGGATCCTCCCGGCTGGCCGATGCCATGTCTTCCCGGCAGCAGGCCATGGGGGCGCGGGCGGGCACGCTCAGGCCAGGGCGGCCGCGGCTCGCCTGGCGGCGGCGGGAAGCGCTTCGGCGATCCGGGCGACCGCATCATCGTCGTGGGCGGCGGAGGTGAACCAGGCCTCGTACGGCGACGGCGGGAGGTAGACGCCGCCGTCGAGCATGCCGTGGAAGAATGCCGCGTAGGCCGCGCTGGACTGCCCACGCGCCTCGCCGAAGTCGCGTACCGGCGCGTCGGCGCCGAGGAAGAACGAGAACAGGTTGCCCGCCTCCTGCAGGCGGAACGGCACCCCGGCCGCGGCCAGGGCACCGGCGGCCAGCTTGGCTACGGTCGCGGCCACCTCGTCCACCCGGCTGTACACCTCGGGCCCGGCGGCCCGCAGGGTGGCCAGCCCGGCCGCGGTGGCCAGCGGGTTACCGGACAGGGTGCCGGCCTGGTAGACCGGCCCGGCCGGGGCCAGCCGGTCAATGATCTCCGCCCGCCCACCGAAGGCCGCGGCCGGCAGCCCGCCGCCCATCACCTTGCCGAAGGTCATCAGGTCGCCGGCCACCCCCTCCCGGCCGTACCAGCCGGACCTGGTCACCCGGAAGCCGGTCAGCACCTCATCCATGATCAGCAGCGAGCCATACTCGCGGCACAGCGCGGCCAGCAGCTCGTTGAAGCCCAGGGAGGGCGGGACCACTCCCATGTTCGCCGGGCAGGCCTCGGTGATCAGCGCCGCGATCTCGTGGCCGTGATCCGCGAAGGCCTCCCGGACCGCCGATGCGTCGTTGTAGGGGAGCACCAGGGTGTCCCCGGCCGCGGCGCCGGTCACGCCCGGCGAGTCGGGCAGGCCGAACGTGGCGACCCCGGACCCGGCGGCGGCCAGCAAGGCGTCGACGTGCCCGTGATAGCAGCCGGCGAACTTCACCACCAGCCGTCGGCCGGTGAAGCCGCGCGCCAGCCGGACCGCGGTCATGGTGGCCTCGGTGCCGGAGTTGACCAGCCGCACCTTCTCCACCGGGGTGCGCGCCACGATCTCCTCGGCCAGCTCGACCTCAGCCGCGGTGGCGGCACCGAACGAGGTGCCGCGCGCGGCCGCCGCCGTCACCGCTTCGACCACCGCCGGGTACGCGTGGCCGAGGATCAGCGGCCCCCACGAGCAGACCAGGTCCACCAGTTCCCGGCCGTCGGCGTCGGTGAGATAGGGGC
>DATINY010000279.1:0-8364 GCA_035473755.1 Streptosporangiaceae bacterium | reverse complement strand
ACGGGCCGAACGACCTCGCGTTCGGTCCCGACGGGCGGCTGTACTTCACCGAGTCGGGGTCGGAGCAGGACTTCCGCTTCGACGTCCGCTCCCCCGGCCGGCTGTTCGCGGCCGGCCCGAGCGGCGCGGGCGAGATGCTGCTCGAACTGCCGGGCGTCTACCCCAACGGGATCGCCTTCGACGCCAGCCAGCGGCTCTACTGGACCGAGTCGATGGCGCACCGGATCCGCCGTCTGGACGACCGCGGGGAGCCGGAGACGTTCTGCCAGCTCTCCGACGGCCACGTGCCCGACGGCATGGCCATCGCCGCCGACGGCCGGCTGTTCGTCGCCACGACGATCTCCGGCGGGGTCACGGTGATCTCGCCGGACGGCCAGGTGCTCACCGAGATCCATCTCGATGAGCACGCCACGAACTGCATCTTCGACGGCTCGGTGCTGTACGTGACCGCCACCAAGGTGCCGGACATCGAGGCATCGCAGCGGACCGGGAGCCTCTGGCGCGTGCAGACCGACGCGGCCGGGCTCGACCTGATCCCCGGGCGGCTGTAGGGCGGGCCCTCCCGCTTCGCCCGGAGGATGCGGGGTCAGCCAGAGGCCTGGCCGGTGTCCCAGCTCGCGCGCGGGGCGGGCCGGCCGTCGAGAAACCCGGCGAGCTGAGCGGCCGTCCCGGGGCTGATCCCGTCCGGGAGCGGGACGCCGGCATCGGCGAGCGCCTCGGCCAGGCCGGCGCGCTCGCCGACGAGGACGAAGCCGTAGCCGTGCCGCGTGAACTCCTCCATCTGCTCGGCCACCTCGGCGAGGAGCGGCCCGGCGACCTCGGGCGGGTAGTCGTCGGCGGGCAGCTGCATGACGCCCCAGCCGGCCTGCGCCGCGACGGCGACGGCATCCAGGCCGCCCGGCGGCGGGTTCACGTAGCGGTCAGCGGCCAGCACGATGCGAAACGAGCGCCCGTCGGGCTTCATCAGCCCTCCAGCGCGGACTCGAGCCCGGCCCGTTGCGCGGCTTCGTCGTGGCCGGCCAAGGCGTGCGTCTCGCCCGCGACGCGGAGGAAGCCGATCCCCCGCTTGGCGAGTGCCTTGTGGATCTCCTCGACGAAGATGCCCTCGCCGCTGATGTGCTCGGCCGTCCCGTCCGGCCACTCCGGGCGGCCGCCGCGCAGCGGGTCGGAGCTGGTGACCGTGACGCCCATGGACGGGCTGCCCTCGACGCCGACCAGCACCACGTCCTCGCCCTTGGTGACCCGCATGCTGATGGCCGCGGCGACGGCCTCGGCGAGCCGCTCGCAGTGCCGCCGGTAGGCCGCCGTGTCCAGCTGCTCCTTCACCGCCCAGAACCGGTTCAGCCCGGTGAACGCGAGCTCGGGGCAGGGCATCTGCTCGATCCGCCAGCCCTTCTCCCGCAGCACGTCGATCACCGGGGAGTAGACGCCGGCGCAGTGCGCACCGTCGCCCACCTTGGAGTTCTGATTCAGCAGGCAATGCGCCACGAATGCCACACCCATGCACCGAGCATAAGAGACCCGGCCCGCTGACGCTCCGGGCACGCTGTCATGATCGCCACATGAGTGACACCGACGCCGGGAGGTTCCCCGGCCCCGAGCGCGACTTCGTCGGCTACGGCCCCGAGCCTCCCCGCGTCCGCTGGCCCGGCGGCGCGCTGGTCGCGGTCAACCTCGTGGTCAACCACGAGGAAGGGGGCGAGTACTCGCTGGCCGACGACGGGGTCAACGACACCTGGGGCGAGTACTCCTTCCAGTACGGCCCGGAGATACGCGACCTCGGCAACGAAACCCACATGGAGTACGGCAGCCGGGTCGGGATATGGCGGATCTGCCGCCTCATCGACCGGTATCAGATCCCCGCGACGTTCAACGCGGTCGCGCGGGCGCTGGAGCGCAACCCACCGCTGTGTGACTGGCTGCGCGAGCGCGACCACGACGTGCTCGGGCACGGCTATCACTGGTACGGGCCGGACGCCGGGCCGGGGGCGGGCATGACCCGGGAGCAGGAGCGGGAGGAGATCGCCAGGGCCGTCGAGTCAATCCAGCGCACGACCGGCCAGCGGACCAGAGGCTGGATGGTGCGGTCGTTCCCGACCGTGCACACCAGGGAGCTGCTGGCCGAGGACGGCGGTTTCCTGTACGACTCCGACGCCAACAACGACGAGCTCCCGTACTACGTGACCACGCTCGGGCGGCCCTTCCTGGTCGTGCCCTACACCAAGGTGCACAACGACGTCCGCTACATGATCCCGCCCACCTACGCCTCGCCCCGGCATTTCTCCGAAAGCCTGCGGCTGACCCTGGACTACCTGCTCGAGGAGGCACGGGACGGCCGCGGCGGCAGGCTGATGTCGGTCGGCGTGCACTCGCGCTGGAGCGGGCAGCCGGGACGCGCCTCGGCGCTGCGCGACTTCATCGAGTACGCGCTGGGATGCGATGACGTGGCCTTCATGCGCCGGATCGACGTCGCGGAGTTCTGGGCGGCGACGTACCCGCCGGGCTGAGCGGGCTACGGCGCGGCGGCCCCGGCGGCGGCCGCGCCACCCGCCTCCCGCTGCGGACCGGGCGCCGCGAGCCTGGGCACGTCGGCGATCAGCCGGATCGTGTACGGGTCCGCCGGGCGTTCGAGTATCTGCTCGACCGGGCCCGCCTCGACCACCGCGCCGTCGCGGAGCACGACGGCGGACTGGGCGATGCTCCGGACCAGGGCCAGGTTGTGCGTGATGAAGATCATGGCGAGGTGACGCTCGCGCTGGAGCCGGCGGAGCTCCTCCACGATGACCGCCTGCACGGACACGTCCAGCGAGGAGGTCACCTCGTCGCAGACCAGCAGGTCGGGCTCGACCACCAGGGCACGGGCGATGGCGACCCGCTGCCGTTCCCCGCCGGAGAGCTGGTCCGGGTAGCGGCCGGCGAAGTCGCCGCCCAGCGACACGTCCTCCAGCACCCGGGCGGCGCGCTCGGCCCGCTCCCGGTACGGCAGCCCGAGCAGCTGCTCCAGCGGCTGCGCGACGATCTGGCCGACGGTCTTGCGGGGGTTGAGCGAGGTGTAGGGGTTCTGGAAGATGTACTGGACCCGGCGCAGGGTCTCCCTGGGCCGGTCGCGGGCGCCGGGGACCAGCCGTCCCCCGTCGAAGGTGATCTCGCCGGTCCAGTTGCTGTGCAGGCCGACGATGCAGCGGGCGAGCGTCGTCTTCCCCGAGCCCGACTCGCCGACAACCGCGACGCATGACTCGGGTGGCACGTCGAGCTCGATGCCCGACAGGACCTGCGCGCGCCCGTACCGGGCGGACACCTCGCGCAGCGACAGCGTCGCGGCCGGGCCGCCGGCGGCCCGGCCGGTCACGACCGCGGGCCGGCCGGTGTCCGCCGACCGGATCTGCGTCACCCGGATGCACCGGACGGCCCGGCCGTCGATGAAGGCGGGTTCCGGCGGCCGGGCGAGGCACTCGCTGACCGCGAAGCCGCAGCGGGAGGCGAACGAGCAGCCCGGCCCGCGCCGGCCGGGCCGCGGCGGCTGGCCGTCGATCCCGGTCAGCACCTCGGCCCGCTGCGGCGACGGCACCGCGGCGAGCAACCCGCGGGTGTAGGGATGCAGCGGCTCGCCGAACACCTTGGCGGTGGGGCCGATCTCCACGATCCGCCCGGCGTACATGACCGCCACCTCGGCGACCAGCCCGCCGACGACCGCGAGGTCGTGGCTCACGTAGACCGCCGCCACCCCGTAGGAGCGGCACAGGCTCCGGACGGTGTCCAGGACGTGGCGCTGGGTGGAGACGTCGAGGCCGGTCGTCGGCTCGTCGAGCACGATCAGGGACGGCCGGCAGCAGAACGCCATCGCCAGGCCGATCCGCTGCTGCTGGCCGCCGGACAGCTGGTGTGGGTAGCGGCGCATCATCTCCGGCGTGGGGTCGAGGCGGACCTCGCGCATGACCTCGACCACCCGGCCGCCCGGGTCGTCGACCACGCCCGGGTGCACCTTGAGCGCCTCGCGCAGCTGCGTCCCCACCCGCAGCGTCGGGTTGAGTGCGGCCGCCGGGTCCTGCGGGACGTAGGCGACCCGCGCGCCGCGCAGCGCCCGGAGGTCGCCGGCCGGCAGCTGGAGCAGGTCGGTCCCGTCGAGGCGGACCTCGCCGCCGCTGATCCGCAGCCCACGGCGCGCGTGGCCGAGCAGGGCGAGCGCCACGGTGGTCTTGCCCGATCCCGACTCGCCGACCAGGCCGAGTACCTCCCCGGCGGGCACCTCGAACGAGATCCCGCTGACGACGTCGGGGCCGGATGCGCCGATCCGGATCTCGAGGTCCCTGACGTCCAGCCTGACCCCGGCGCCGCCGTCTCCCCCGGCGCCGGCGGCAGGCACCGGAGCCGGGCCCGGCTGGGGGGGAAGACCGCCGGTCACCGCGCCTGCCCCGGGGTGAGCTCATCCAGCAGGACCGCCTCCTCGGGGCGGCGGTCGACGCCGATCGTGACCCGCGCGATGGCGTCGGTGAACGTGTTGGTGCCGATCGTGAGCAGGGCGATCAGCACCGCCGGGACGATCACCGCCCATGGGTTGAGCGAGAGGCCGCTCCGGTTCTCGTTGATCATCAGGCCCCAGTTGGCGGCGGGTGGCGCCTGGCCGAAGCCGAGGAAGGCCAGCCCGGCCATGATCACGATCGAGTAGGTGAGCCGGAGACCCGCCTCCACCATCAGCGGGCTGATGAGGTTGGGCAGGATCTCGCTGGTCATCACCTTGGCTGGCCGCATTCCCTGCAGTTCCACCACCTTGACGTAGTCCCGTTCGGAGATGTCCAGGGTCGCCGAACGGATGACCCGGGCCACCGCCGGTGCATGGGTCAGGCCGACCGCGAGGACGATGAGCCAAACCTTCGGGCCCAGCAGGCTGACCAGGAGCAGGGCGAAGACCAGCTGCGGGAACGCCAGGATCACGTCGACCGTGCGCATGATGAGGCTGTCCGACCGGCCGCGCAGGTACGCGGCCGACATGCCGGCCGCGGCGCCGGTGGCGATCCCGATCGCGGTGGCGGCCAGGGCCATCAGCAGCAGCGCCCACCCGCCGTTCAGCACCCGGGACGCGGCGTCCCGGCCGAGGAAGTCGCCGCCGAGCGGAAACTGCCCAGAGGGCTTGGCGAAGGGCAGAGTCAGCAGCGCATCGGGGGACTTGGACGCCACGAACGGGCCGGCCACGGCGATCAGCACGATCACCGACGCCAGCGCCAGGCCGACGGCGCCGCGCGAGGTGCGCGCCGCCGTCCACAGCACCGACAGCCACGGATGGCGCCCCGTCCGCCCGGCCCGCGCGGATGGCGCTGACGGCACGGTGGGCGCGACGGCGGCCATGGCTACCGGGCGATCCTGCGCCGCGGAGTGGCGAGCAGCGCGACCACGTCGGTCACGATGTTCATGACGACGTAGAACGCGGCGAGCGCCAGCACGATGAACTGGATCACGGGGATGTCCCGGTTGTCGACGGCGAACACGAGCCCCTGGCCGATGCCGGGGAAGTTGAACACGAACTCCACCACCACCACCCCGCCGGCGAGGTAGAGGAAGGTGAGGCCGATCACCTGGATGGTGGGGGCCAGCGCGTTGGGCAGCGCGTGCATGAGCACCAGCCGCCATTCCGGCACCCCCTTCAGCCGGGCCATTTCCACGTAGTCCGACTCCAGGGCCTCGATCATGGCGGCGCGCATCATCCGGAAGATGTACGGGACGATCACGAGCACCAGCGTCGCGACCGGCAGGATCAGCAGCTCGGGCTGGCTCCAGGCGTAGGTGCCCGGCGGCAGCAGCGACACCGCGGGCAGCACGTGCCAGACCACCGTCGACAGCACGATGATCAGGCCGATGGCCACGACGAACTCCGGCAGGGAGGTGACGGCCAGCGCGATCACCGAGGCGACGTGGTCGAACCAGCTGTCCTTCCGCAGCGCGGCCACGGCGCCGAGCACCACCCCGAGCAGGGAGCCGATCACGCCGGTGACCAGGACGAGCACGGCCGAGTTGATGAGGCGCGGCTTGACCAGGGCCCACACCGGCTCGCCGTTGGCCAGCGAGGTGCCCAGCTTGCCGGTGAACAGCCCGGACAGCCAGATCCAGTACTGGTCGAACAGGCCGCGGTTCAGGTGCAGCTGCAGCTCGGTCGCCCGGAGCCGGGCCGGGTTGGCTCCCCGGCCGAGCACGGCGAACGCGGCATTGCCCGGCAGGACCTGGGTGGCCAGGAAGACGACCGCGGAGACCACGAACAGCGTGACGATGCCGATGGCCGCCCTGCGGCCGACCAGGTCCAGGATGGGGTGCGCGTCCCGGCCGGAAACGGCCGGCGCGGCCGGAACGGAGGCCGTCGCCACGTCGTGCTCAGGCCGCGGCGCGGCGGACGGCGGGCCGGGCATACATCACGTCAGGAGACCCTCCTCAGCGCCATGGTCGCCGCTTTCGGTGACAGTAGCGCGCATTTGCCAGCACATCTAGCGGGCAGCACCCGCGGCCGGGAGATAGCGCCCGTGCCGGTGGCCGTTCATGAGCACGTCGTCGGAGACGATCAGCTCGCCGCGCAGCAGCACCGCCCGGATCCGGCCGCGGGTGGCCAGGCCCGCGTAGACGCTGTCGCCGGTGCCGTCGCCGAACCCGTCGTCCGGCATGACGGCGTCGCCATCGGGGTCGAAGATCACCATGTCGGCGTCGGACCCCGGCGCGAGCGCACCCTTCCCCGGGTAGTGCCCGAAGGCCCGCGCCGGGTTCTCCGCCGCGAGCCGCGCCACCCGCTCGATGGGCAGGCCCCGCGCCGCCGCCGCGGACAGCAGCAGCGGCAGCCGGGGCCCGGCGCCGGCCAGCCCGTAGCTGTAATGCTGGCCGTCCTCCGCCAGCGTCCCGCTGGTAGCGGACTTGACCTGGCAGTGGTCGGACCCGACGGTGTCGATCGTCCCGTCGGCCAGCCCCTCCCACAGGGCCTCGACGTGACCGCGGTCCCGTAGCGGCGGGCAGACCAGGTACCGCTCGGCGTCGGCGCCGGCGTAACGGGTGTCGTCGAGCAGCAGGTGGTGCGTGCAGACCTCGGCGAAGACGCCTCGCTGCCCGCGCCTGCGCGCCAGCCGCACCTGCTCCACCGATCCCGCCGACGACAGGTGAACGAGATAGCAGGCGGCGCCCGCCAGCGACGCGACCTCGAGCGTGCGCGCCACCGCCTCCTCCTCGACCTCATGCGGCCGGGTGCCGGCGAAGACCCGGGCGCCGCGGGCGCCGGCCGCCACGGCCTCATCCACAAGCACATCGATCAGCGGCGCGTTCTCGCAGTGGACCTGCACCAGCAGGCCAAGCTCGCGGGCGGCCGACATCAGCTCATACAGCCGCCTGGTGGAACACATGATCCCTAGTTCGGGATAGGCGAGGAAGATCTTGATGGCTGCCGCGCCCGCCCGTTTCACCGCCGCAAGGTCGTCGTAGCCGATGTGCTCGGGATCGTAGATGGCCGCGTGCAGGCCGATGTCGGTCACGGCGCCGCCGCGTTCCAGCTCGCTGCGATTGCGCAGCAAGGCGTCCAGGTCGCGCTCGCCGGCCGCCGGGCCGGTGAAGGAGAGCACGGTCGTGGTCCCGCCGCGCGCCGCGGCCGCCGTCGCCGCGTGGACGCCGGGCATGAGGTGACAGTGCGGGTCGACCCCGCCGGGCAGCACGTAGCAGCCCGATGCGTCCAGCCGCTGCCCGCCCGGGCCGCCGTGATCCTCGTTCGGCGCGATCGCGCCACTGTGAGTCTCGTTCGCCGCGATCGTGCCGCCCTCATCCCCGATCGCCGCGATCGCGCCGCCGTCGATCAGGACATCGGCCCGCGCGGGGCCGCCCGGTGTGATCACGGTTCCGCCGGTGACGGCCGAGATGATCACCGGCCGGCCCGGCCGGCGCCCCGGCCGGGGGCCACGCCCGGGATGACCGGCTCCGCCAGCTCCCGGGCCTGGCCCGCCCTGATGACCATGCGCGGGACGAGGAGCCGCTCGACGGTCTCGGTGGCGCCCGCGGCGTCCGGCAGCGGCCAGGATCCCTCCCGCAGCTCGAAGACCGACACGTCGGCCTCCCGGCCGGCGGCCAGGGCGCCGATACGGGCCTCCCGGCGGACGGCCGCCGCCGGGGTCGACGTGGCCGCCCGGATGACGTCCTCGAGTGGCATGCCCAGGTGCAGCAGTTTGGAAAGCGTGGTCGCCTGGTCGAAGACCGGCCCGTCCACGTTGTGCGAGTGCAGGTCGCTGGAGATGGTGTCGGGCGCAAACCCCTGGGCCAGGGCGCTCCGCGCGACGTGGTAGGCGAAGCTGCCCTCGCCGTGGCCCACGTCGAACAGCACGCCACGCTCCCGGGCGGTGACCGCCGCCGGGA
>DATINY010000278.1:0-4084 GCA_035473755.1 Streptosporangiaceae bacterium | reverse complement strand
CATGATCATGGGCAGAAGCGGGCGCTATGTGTCCCGAACTGCCCATGATCATGGAACCACCCGCGCTCAGCGCGCTTGTGGGGCCAGGGCAGGACTCATCCCTGAAGCTCTTGATCCCCCTGTGCATTTCGTGACCAGTGGTACACGTCGCTACGCCGCGCTTAAGACGTGGATGCCGCATGGGTGTGGCTCTTTTGGAGTGAGCCTCAGGCGGCGAGTTCGAGGGTGTCCTGGTAGCGGCTGAGGTGGTTACGCTGGCGTTCTTGCTGGATGTGGTAGTTCCAGTAGGCGCTGGTGTCGCCGCTGGCGTTGATGGCGCGGAGCCAGAGCATGGCCTGGGCCCCTGGCAGGCTCCAGCGGGCGCCGGTGATGCCCATCCGGTCGGCGACCAGGTGGCGGCAGGCGCCCTCGATGACGCCGGTGGCGATGGGCCAGCCTTCGGCCAGGGCCCGCGGGTAGTCCATGAATGCCTGCTTGTTCTGCAGGTAGGACAGGGTTTTGCGGATGATCTTGGCGTGCTCGCTGCCGGGCCGGGGCGGGTGGTCTGCGGCGAGCCGGGCGATCCGGTCGATCACCTCGGCGGCGCGGCCGTGCAAGATGTCCAGCGCCTGGGCGATCACCCAGTCCTCCATGGCCGGGTCGCGGGGGGCGTGGAAGCACCAGGCCGCCTTCCACAGGTACTCCAGCACGTGGATGAAGTCGATCACGATGGCCAGCGTGATGCCGCGGGCAGCCGCCTGAGCCTGGAACAGGCCGAGCTGGTGGTTGTCCCCGTCGACCAGGGCGATCCAGGTCCGGGCGTGATCAGGGTCGCGGCGGCCGGCCTCGTCGAAGACCTTGCCGATGGTCACGTCCCGGCCGGCCGTGATGTCGCAGGCGTACCAGCGGTTCTGCGCCCGCGCCGGCTTCGTGCCGGTGCCGGGGTCCGGGCGCATGACCTGCTCCGGGGTCCGGGGCTCCGGCACGACGTCGAAGACGGCCCCGGTCTCGGCCATCCGCTTGCAGCCCTTCTTCTCCCCGGTCCCGGCCCGCTTCTCGAACGTGCGGACCCGCTGCTCCGGGTCCTTGGCCCGGCCGCGGCGCGCCTCCGGGAGCATCGCCACGCCCTTGCCGTCCCCCGACAGCGCCAGCGGCCCCGGCCCCGGCCCCTGCCCCGGGTCCTGCCCCGGCCCCAGGTCCGGGTCCGGGTCCTGCTGATCCTGGAGCCGGTCCTGGTAGAACCGCTCCGCGTCGGCGGCCGCGGCGATGATGATCTGCTCCAGCTGCCGCTTGCCGATACTGACCCCCGTCGCGGCCAGCACGAACTCGTGCCCCTGCTCATAGGACCCGGACTGGCAGAACATCCCCGCCAGCCGCTGCAGATCCCAGGAGTACCCGCACAGCGGCAAGTTCAGCACCGCATCACGCGGGAACAGCGACGGCACGCCCTTCACCCCGGACCGGTAGCTGATCCGCCGCACCACCACCGCACCCAGCCGGGTCACGACGGTCCGGGCATGACCCCGCTCAGCCCGCCGCCGCGGCACCCCGTCGGTGCCGGTCACCTGCGCCACCCGGACCTCCCCAGCCGCCTGGGCGTCCAGGCCGAGCTGGATCAGCCCGCACAGCAGCTTCCGGCCCTCCCCGGCAACCCGCCCCTCCATCTCCTGCAGCGTCACCGCCCGGCCCGCCTGCACCGCCAGCCGGGCAAACCCAGCCGCCAGCGGCCCCAGCCCCGCCAGCACCGCCTCCGCGCTCGCCGCCAGCTCATCCAGCCCGCCCAGCACCGGCTCCGCGCTCGCCGCCAGCTCATCCAGCCCGTACTCTTCCACCTGAGGCTTCCCTTCCGCAGTCCCGGACTTCGCAACCCCAGGACCATACGGAACGGAAGCCTCACCCACACCCAGACACGCCGCCACCACCAGAACCGGGAAAGCAACTCACTCCAGAAGAGCCACACCCATGCCACATTCACGTCGTTTGACGGGCTGTTGCAGAATCGGTTCGGGTCGAGAGGCGCATGGCTAATTCGGCGGCCTGGGCGGGCCGAGGCCGAGCGGGCTGGGGTCAGCTGGTCAGGGCGGTCAGGGCCTGGCTGGTGAGGTGGCCGGTGCTGATTGCCTTGAACAGGTTGTAGATGGCGCAGGCGAAGGTCCATTCGGCGGCGGCTTTGGGCTTGCCGCGGACGGAGAGCTGGCGCAGGCCCATGTTGTGCTTGATGTGGCCGTGCGGGGTCTCGGCGATGTGCCCGCGTTGCCGGTAGGCGGTGATGCCCTCGTCGGTTTTCAGCCGTTCGCGCATGGCCCGGACGGCCGGGCCGCCCCAGTCGCCGCCGGTTTCCTGGCCGCGGACGGCCTGTTCCAGGTCGCGGCGCTTGCCGACCGCGATGAGCCGGTCCGGGCCGGGGCAGGTCAGGTTGGCCTCGGAGCAGTACCCCGCATCGGCCAGCGCCTGCCCGATGCCGCCGGGGCCGCCATCGTGATCCTGGCCGGCCAGGTCAGGGGCCGCGCTGGCAGCAGGACGGTACGCCTCGATCAGGGCGGCGGCCTCGGCGGCCCGGGCCATCATCGGGGCGAACCAGGCCATGTCGGTGGGGTCATCGGTCAGCTCGGTCGCGATGATCAGCTCGTCTGCGCTGGTCACGTTCTGGGTGTTGTACCCCTGGGCGAACCCGCCGCCGCGCACTGGCATCAGCCGCGAGTCCGGGTCGGTGACGTTGCGCACCGGGCCCGGGCCCTTGCGGTTCTTCTCCCGCTCCGCCGCCCGCTGCTCCGCCGCCTGCTCCCGCGCCCGCGCCGCCTCCACCTTGGCCGCGGCGGCCTTGACCCGGCAGTGCGCGCTGGCCGGCCGCCGCGGCGGGTTCGGCGCCGGCTTGCCCGTGGCCGCCAGCGACGCGGCGTTGCGGGCCTGCCAGTCATCGATCCTGGCCTGCTGCGCGGCGGTCACCCGGGCCAGCTGCTCCTCGGCCAGCTGCACCGCCGCCGGCACCGGCGGGCAGCCGGCCCGCTCCCCGGCCTCGCGCCGCGCCCGGTACGCCTCCGCCCGGGCCTGCTCCGCCCGCGCCGCCGCCGCGCGGTCCGCCTCCAGGCCGGCCAGCGCCGCGCGGATCCGCTCATCCCGGCCGCGCGGTGACCACGCCTGCTCCGGCACCTCATCCCCCCGCCGGCCCTCCCCGAACAGCGCATCCTCGGCCGCATCGGCCGCCGCGTGCGCCGCCACCGCCTCGGCGGCCAGCTTCCGCAGCCCCGCCTCCGTGCGGTTCGCCGCCTTCGACGCGTCCGCCGCGATCTTCATCCCGTCCAGCGCCACCGTCCCCAGCCGGCCCATCCCCAGCCGCGCGCACAAGATCAGCACCTGCGCGAAGAACTCCTCCACCAGCCCGGGGAAATCCCCGCGGAACCGCGCGACCGTCGAATGATCGGGCAGGTTCCCCCCGCCGATCACCCGGAACGCCACATCGGTCCCGCACAGCCGCTCGATCTCCCGCGACGAGGTGATCCGGTGCGCATACGCCCACACCAGCACCGTCACCAGCATGTCCGGGTCATACCCCGCCGTCCCCGCCCCGCCGGTCCTGCGCCCGGCATGAAACGCGCTGGTATCCATCAGCCCGACCGCCCGGATCACCAGCCACACCGGATGATCCTCAGGCAGCCACTCGCGCATATCCGGCGGGAACAAGAACGGCTGATCCCGGTCCACCGGACGGTACCTCTTCGCCATGCACCGACCCTGTCAAACCCGGGCAGACCCCGCACCCCGACACGCCGCGATTCTGCAACAGCCCGTGGAACAGCATGAATGCGGCATCCACCCCAATAGGGCCCGGTACGGATGGTGCCAGAGTGATGGGGGTCTACTATCGTGTCGGTGCGCTGATTCGCCGGGGGCGGGGGCTGCTAGACGCGGGGCGGAGGTAGGTGGCGGAGTGGAGGTAGGTGGCGGAGTGGCGGTGGGTGGCGAGGTGGCGGTTGGTACGGGGCGGCGTGGCGGCGGATAAATGTCGGTGGGCGGTTTTACCGTGGGGAGCGTGATCAGTCCGGGCGTGGTGACGCAGGTGCCGAGCGGATGCGACGGGGCACCGCCCGCCCGGGGTCCGAGGCCG
>DATINY010000277.1:0-8885 GCA_035473755.1 Streptosporangiaceae bacterium | reverse complement strand
CGAGGGCCTGATCCAGATGCGGGGGACGACCTCCCCCCGGCTGCTGCTCGAGCTGATATGCGCCCAGGTGCTCCTGCCCGCCGCCAGCACCGGTGAGAAGGCGCTGCTGGCGCGGCTGGAACGGCTGGAGCATCAGCTGGCGGGGGTGGAATTCGGGCCCGGTGAGACCCCCGTCCGCCCCGGCGGTCAGCGGGGCAGACCAGCAGCGGACCAAGGCGGGCAGGCAGGGAACCGGGGCGGACCAGCAGCGGACCAAGGCGGGCCGGCGGGGAACCGGGGCGGATCAGCATCGGATCGGGGCGGACCGGCGGTGGACCGGAGCGGCCCGGCAGCCGGCCGGAGGGGACCTGGGCAAGACCAGGGAGAGGACCGGAACGGCCCAGACCCCGGCCGGGACGGCCCTGGCCCGCGCGACGACGTCGGCCAGCCCGACGATGCCGGCCCGCGTGGCAGTGCGACCCGGCGCGGAGATGCGGGTTCACGCGGCGATTCCGGCACCCGCCAAGATGCTGGCCGGCGCAAGGATGCAGGCCGACGTGACGATCCAGGCCCGCGTCACGATCCAGGCCCCCGCAGCGATGCCACCTCTCCGGGCGATGCCACCTCCGCAGGCGGTGCCACTTCCCCGGGCGATGCCGCCTCGCGGGACGATGCCAGCCCCCGGGACGATGCCAGCCCCCGGGGCGACGCCAGCCCGCGGCCCGACGCGACCGGCCCGCACGGCGGCACCGGCCCGGTGGACGCCGACGCCTTGCACCGGCGCTGGCCGGAGATCCTGGACGCGGTGCGGAGCGAGAAGAAGGTGGCCTGGATGCTCCTGAACACCGCGAGCGTGCAGGATCTGGAGAACGGCGTGCTGACGATCGCCTTCCCCAGCGAGGGCAACGCCAGGGGGTTCGCCAGCAGCGGGCATGACCAGGTCCTGACCAGCGCGCTCGCGGCCATGCTCGGGCTGAACGTGCGGGTGAGGGCGGTGGCCGGCGGCGCGCCAGCCGCCGGCCCCGCGGCCGGCGGCCGTGCCGCCCAGGGCCAGGCGGCCCGCAACCGCCCGGCCCAGGACAATCCCGCCGGCCCGCCGTCCGCGGATCCGCCCGCGGGGCCACCGGCCACAACCCGGCCGGAGGGCCGCACCCGCGGGCCGGCCGCGCCGCCGGAGGGCGGCCGCGCCGCGGGGGGCTCCGTTGCCGGTGGACGGCAGGCGGAACCCCGCTCCCGCCCGGCGCCGCCGCCGTCGGCCGCCGGGTCCCCCGACGAGGAGTGGCCGGATGACGCCAGTGGGCCCGGTACCGGGGCGGAGGACCTGACCGGCATGGAGCTGATCCGCCGCCAACTCGGCGGCCGTGTGATCCAGGAGATCGAGGACAGCTAGTCCCCCGCAGGCCGGGGCCGGGAATCGCCGGGCCGGCGTGCTGGCGCTCCCCGGTATCACAAGGCCGTAGGCTCGAAACGACAGATAACCGGCGCAAGACGGCTGGCGAGCAGGGCAGACCGATTGCCCGCCGTCCCGGCGCGATAGTGGCTAACCCAACCGAGGGGGCCCACATTGGATCAGAGTGGCCAGATGGACATGCAGCAACTGCTCGCCGCCGCGCAGCAGATGCAGCACGAGCTCATGAACGCCCAGCAGGAACTGGCGGACACCGAGGTGGAAGGGACCGCCGGCGGCGGGCTCGTCACCGCGACCGTCAACGGCCAGGGCGAGCTCGTGGACCTGACGATCAGCGCGGCGGCCATCGACGCGACCGACCCCGCCGACACCGCGCAGTCCGTCGCCGATCTCGTGCTCGCGGCGGTCCGCGACGCCTGCCGCGCGGCCGGGGACCTCCAGCAGGAGAAGATGGGACCGCTCGCGGGGCTCGGCGGCCCGGGCGGCCCGGGCGAGGTGCCGGGGCTCAGCGAGTTCTTCGGCGGCGGTGAGGCCATCGGCGGCGCCGTCGGCGACGACGAGCCGCACCGGCCCGGTACGTGATCAACCCCGTGTGGCCCGGCCGGACCCGGGCGGTGAGGACCTGACGTGTACGAAGGAGTAGTCCAGAGCCTCATCGACGAGCTTGGCCGGCTGCCCGGCGTCGGGCCCAAGGGCGCCCAGCGCATCGCCTTTTACCTGCTGGGCGCCGACCCGTCCGACGTGCGCCGCCTCGCCGCCGTGCTGGTCGAGGTCACCGAGCGGGTCCGGTTCTGCCGGGTGTGCGGCAACGTGGCCGAGAACGAGGAGTGCCGGATCTGCCGGGACCCGCGCCGCGACCTGTCGGTGATCTGCGTGGTCGAGGAGCCGAAGGACGTGGCGGCCATCGAGAAAATCCGCGAATACCGCGGCCGTTACCATGTTCTGGGTGGTGCCATCAGCCCCATCGACGGGATCGGCCCAGAGGACCTGCGGACCAGGGAACTCATGGCGCGGCTGTCCGACGGCAGCGTCACCGAGCTGATCCTGGCAATGGACCCCAACCTGGAGGGGGAGGCGACCGCGACCTACCTGGCCCGGCTGGTCAAGCCGCTGGGGCTGCGGGTGACCAGGCCGGCGAGTGGGCTCCCGGTCGGGGGGGACCTCGAGTACGCGGACGAGGTGACCCTCGGGCGCGCGTTCGAAGGACGGAGGCTGCTTGATGTGTAGCGCACCGGCCACCGGGCCGCCTGACGCCGGATCGGGCGAAGGCTGGCAGCCGCTCGCCAACCGGATCGCCGGCCAGGCCCGGGATTTCGTGGACGGGGTGGGCGCGCTGGCCACCGGCGAGGGCGGCGACGAGATGGTGCCGCTGCTGCTGCTGGAGATGTCACAGATCCTCCTGGCAGGAGCGCAGCTGGGCGCGAGCAAGGACGTGATCCCGCCCGGCAACTGGGAGCCCGACGTCGGCGCCGATCCGGACATGGACGTGCTGCGGACCGGGCTCGCGCGGCGCCTGGCCGCCTGCGACGAGTACGGTGAGCTGTTCGATCCCTATGCGGACAGCCGCCCGACCCGGTTCCGGCTCTCCGACGATCTCGCGGCGGTGGCCGCGGACCTCATCCACGGGCTCCAGCATTACGAGGCGGGGCGACCACTGGAGGCCCTGTGGTGGTGGCAGTACTCCTACCTCAACCACTGGGGAACCCACGGCGGGGCGGCGCTGCGGGCGCTGCACGCCATCGTGGCGCACGCCCTGCTCGACGTGGCCGAGGAGGTCACCCCCGGCTGAGCCCGGCCCGGAAAACCCGCAGGAGTTCCCAAGCCTGGTAGGTACACTCAAGCCGCCAGCAGCCGCGAGCGGGAGGAGCGACGCGCCGGTGGCGCTTGTGGTGCAGAAGTACGGTGGGTCGTCGGTGGCCGACGCCGACGGCATCAAACGGGTGGCGCAGCGCATCATCGCCAGCCGCAAGGCGGGCCATACCGTGGTCGTGGTGGTGTCCGCGATGGGCGACACCACCGATGACCTGCTCGATCTGGCCAAGCGGGTCAGCCCGCTGCCGCCGGCCCGCGAGCTCGACATGCTGCTGACCTCGGGCGAGCGGATCTCGATGGCGCTGCTGGCGATGGCGATCGCCAACCTGGGCCTGAGCGCGCGCTCGTACACCGGTTCCCAGGCCGGGGTGATCACCGACGACGTGCACGGCAAGGCGCGGATCATCGACGTGACCCCGGGCCGGATCGCCAGCGCCCTCGCCGACGGCGCGATCCCGATCGTGGCCGGGTTCCAGGGCGTGTCCCAGAACGGGAAGGACGTCACCACGCTGGGCCGGGGCGGCACCGACACCACGGCGGTGGCCCTGGCCGCGGCGCTGGCGGCCGACGTTTGCGAGATCTACACCGACGTGGACGGCGTGTTCACCGCCGACCCGCGGATCGTGGCGACCGCCCGGCGCATCCCGGCGATCAGCTACGAGGAAATGATGGAGATGGCCGCCTGCGGCGCCAAGGTGCTGCAGCTGCGCTGTGTCGAATATGCGCGCCGGTACAACATGCCGATTCACGTCAGGTCCTCGTTCAGCCAGCGGACGGGAACCTGGGTCAACGAGACCGGACAGGTGCCGGAGGAGGAGCCAGGAATGGAACAGCCGATCATCTCCGGGGTGGCGCACGACCGCAGCGAGGCCAAGATCACGGTCGTGGGGGTGCCGGACATCATCGGCGAGGCCGCGAAGATCTTCCGGGTCATCGCCGACACCGGGATCAACATCGACATGATCGTGCAGAACATCTCCGCCGCCGCCACCGGGCTCACCGACATCTCGTTCACCCTGCCGCGCGCGGACGGGGAGGCGGCGATGTCCTCGCTGCGAGCGGCGCAGCCGGACATCGGCTTCCAGAGCCTGCTCTACGACGACCGGATCGGCAAGGTGTCGCTCGTCGGCGCCGGGATGCGGTCGCACCCGGGGGTGAGCGCGACCTTCTTCAGCGCGCTCGCCGAGGCCGGGGTGAACATCGAGATGATCTCCACGTCGGAGATCAGGATCTCGGTCGTGGTGGACCAGAACGACGTGGACGCGGCGGTGACCTCCACCCACCGGGCGTTCGACCTGGACGCCGGCGAGGTGGAGGCCGTCGTGTACGGGGGGACGGGCCGGTGACCGGCCGGGCGCCCCGGCCGGACCGCCCGGCGCTGGCGGTGGTCGGCGCGACCGGCGCGGTCGGGACCGTCATGCTCGACCTGCTCTCCACCCGCGACGACGCGTGGGGGGAGATCAGGCTGGTCGCCTCGCCCCGGTCGGCGGGCCGGCGGCTGCGGGTCCGCGGGGAGGAGCTGGAGGTCCAGGCCCTGGCCGCGGACGTGTTCGACGGCGTCGACGTGGCCATGTTCGACGTGCCCGACGAGGTGTCGGCGCAGTGGGCGCCGGTGGCGGCGGCGCGCGGCGCGGTGGTGGTGGACAACTCGGGCGCGTTCCGGATGGACCCCGACGTCCCGCTGGTCGTCCCCGAGATCAACCCGGAGGAGGCAGCCCGGCGGCCGAAGGGGATCATCGCCAA
This sequence comes from Streptosporangiaceae bacterium, assembly GCA_035473755.1. GTDB lineage: Bacteria > Actinomycetota > Actinomycetes > Streptosporangiales > Streptosporangiaceae > UBA9676. The sequence goes on along the minus strand of DATINY010000277.1, from coordinate 3,943 downwards.
CCCGAACTGCACCACCCTGTCGCTGATCGTCGCCGTGGGCGCGCTGCACCAGGCGTTCGCGCTGCGGGAGATGGTCGTCGCCTCTTACCAGGCCGCGTCCGGCGCCGGCCAGGCCGGGATCGACACCCTGTACGCGCAGCTGGACAAGGTGGCCGGGTCCCGCGCACTCGGCCAGCGGGCCGGCGACCTGCGGGCCGCGGTCGGCGACTTCGGCCCGTTCCCGGCCCCGCTGGCGCTCAACGTCGTCCCGTGGGCCGGCTCGCTCAAGGATGACGGCTGGTCGTCCGAGGAGCTGAAGATCCGCAACGAGTCGCGGAAGATCCTCGGCCTGCCGGGCCTCAAGGTGCACGCCACCTGCGTCCGGGTGCCGGTGGTCACCACCCACGCGGTGGCCGTCCACGCGGTTTTTGCCCATGAGGTGACCCGGGAAGGTGCCCAGCGCGCGCTCGACAGCGCCCCCGGTGTGGTGCTGAACGATGACCCGGGGCAGGCCGAGTTCCCCACGCCGGCCGACGTGGTGGGAACGGACCCGACCTGGGTCGGTCGCGTGCGCCGCTCGCTCGACGACCCCCACGCGATCGAGCTGTTCGTCTGCGGCGACAACCTGCGCAAGGGCGCCGCGCTCAACACCGCCCAGGTCGCCGAGCTGGTCGCCGCGGAGCTCAGGCCGGCCCGGTAGCCGGGCCGCCCGCTGACCGGAGGCCACCCATGGGCCTGGCGCGCTCCTCGCCGGGGTCGGTGCTTTTCACCACCTACAACGTGCTCGACCTGGGCGCCGGCGACCCGGCCGCCGGCGCCGGGCACTACGCCACGGTGGCCGAGTCGATCCGGGCGCTGCGCACCGACGTGCTGGCCGTGCAGGAGATCTGCGCACCGGGGCTGCCGGCGGCCCGGGCGCTGCTGCGGCAGCTCGCCGACGACACCGGCCTGCGGTGCCTGGTGCCCGGCCCCGGCGGCGAGGCGGTGCCCGCGCTGTGCCCCGGCTCGCGCGGCTACCACCTGGGCCTGCTGTGGCGGGACGGCATCGAGCCGGTGCCCGGTTCGTTCCACGGCGGCAGTGCCGGCTTCTGGCACGGGCTGGGCTGGGTCACCCTGGATATCGGGGGGCCCGCGATCCGGCACGCGGTGTACCACGCATCTCCGTTTGGCAAGAAAATACGGGCGGATCAGAGCGAGATGGTCGTCGCCAGCCTGGCCCGGACCAGCGGTCCGGGCCGCCGGGTGCCGGCGCTGGTCGGCGCGGACTGGAACGGGGAGAGCGCCGACCGGATCCGTGACCCCGCCACCGGGCGGTGGGAGCTGTACGAGCCTGGTGACCCCTACGCGGGCGTGGACTGGTTCGAGGACCTGGTCCACCAGTGCGAATGGGACTACGACGAGCAGGGGCGGCGGCGGCACCGGGTGGACCGCACCGCCGGTGACGTGCTCTGGGCCGGCGGGCTGAACGACGCCGCCGCCGTGCTGCGCGCACCCTGGCAGCCGACGGCCGGCCACCACCGGGACGACGCGTACGGGGCGCGCGGGGTCAGGCGCCGGATCGACGGGGTCCGGGTCACCGCGGAGATGGTCCCGGCGCTGCGCGCCCACCGGGTGACCGACACCGGCCTCACCCGCCGGGCCTCCGACCACCTTCCGGTCACCGTCGAGTACGACCCGTCGGCGATCACGGCTCCCTGACCGGGGCGGGCAGGAACAGCAGCTGGACGCTGTCGCTCACCGGCTCGTAGCCCAGGCGCTGGTAGAGCGCGTTGCTGGTGGGGTTGGCCAGATCGGTGTAGAGCAGCACCTCGGCCACCCCGGCGTCCTTCGCCGCCTGGCTGACGGCGGCCGTCACCGCGCCGCCGAACCCCTGCCCGCGCCGCTCGGGCGGCGTGTACACCGGACCGATCCGGGCCTGACCGGCCACGGCCCGGGTCGCCCCGGCCATGGACACCGGCCCGCCGCCCGTCTCCCACAGCGTGAGGCCGCCGTAGCTGAGCCGGTCGGCCACGGTCCGCTGCAGGTCATGTCCGCCGTGGTCGTCCGCCTCGCGGCCGAACGCCTCCAGCCAGTCGAGGAGCAGGCCGGAGTCGGCGGCCGTCGCGACCCGGGCCCGGCCCGGCGGAGCCGGGTCGCGCGGCAGCAGCCGGGCCAGCCGGTACAGGCGGCTCCGCCGGGCGACGCGGGCCGGCTGGCCGGTGTACCGCTCCCACGCGGCGGCGAAGGACGGCGCGGTGGTGGTGTCGGCCATCACCCAGGCCGGGAACCGGCCGCGGGCGGCGAAGCTCTCGGCCAGCGCCGCGGCCACCCCGGCCGGCGCGCTGGTCAGCGCCACCCCGAAGGGCGGGGTATGCATGAACGCCGCGCTGACCGGCTCGCCCGGCGCCGCCCACCAGCCGAACAATGGAGCCTCGTCCCCGAACGCCGCCGGGCCCCGGACCCGGATCGTCTCCGTCGCGGCCAGCTGGACCGTGTTCTCGGCGGCCCGGGCCCGCAGGAAGCCGCCCGCCGCGGTCAGGTATTCCGCCACGTCCCCGGTCAGCGTCCAGGCCATGTCCCATGATCGGTGGCCGGCCCGGGATGGCGCACCTGATTTTCCGCCCGTCGGCCCGGCCGCGCCGCTAAGCTTCCCGCCACAGCCAGGCCGCTGCGGCGGTGACGAGGGCCCCGTCCGGATGGCTCACCTGGCGCACCTGGCCACATCTGGCCCGCCTGGCCCAGCCGCACCCCTGCTCACGTGGGCAAACACGGGTAACCGGTAGTTCCTATATGCGAACCGTTGGCGGGCCGGATTCTATCGCGCTACTATCGCAATCGGCGCCGGCCGGGCCATGACCCCGCCAGAAAGTGGCTGTTGCGCATCTCTCAGCTCGGTTTTACCCCCGCTTTACCTAGCTTTAGCGTTGCCTGAGCTTAGCTTTTCATGCCTGCCCGACCGACCGGTCGTCCCCGCCTGGAGGCCAAGGGTGCCAGTGAAGCGTGGCCGTTCAAACGGACGTTCACGTGCTGACTGGCATGGCACCCGTTACGCCCACCCGGCGGCCGGCGGCAGAAGCCAATGGTCATGGGCGCTTTTCGCTGGCTTTGCCTTAGCCGTTTTCATGGGTGTGCTGATAGCCGCCGGGATTACCCCGACCGGGCACACCATTGATATGGCACTCATGCACTTCCTGCTCTTTTATGGTGGGGTCTTCGCGCTTATTGGGCTCACCGCGGCGGTAGGCGTCGGCCTGCTCGCGTCCGACCGCATCGCGATGACCCCGAGCGGCCGGATCGTCGCCCAGGCGGTGCACCGCGCCGTCTCGTTTGGCGCGGTCGGCTTCCTGCTGATTCACATCATCACGGAAATCATCGCCGGGCGCTCGCAGGCCGCCGACGCCGTGGTGCCCTTCCTGGACCATGGGCGCACCCTGTACCTGGGGCTGGGCACCGTGGCGTCGGACCTGTTCCTGCTCATTCTGGTGACCGGGATTTTGCGGGCGCGTTTTGCCACCGTCCGCCCGACCTGGGCATGGCGCGCACTGCACTCCGCTGCCTACCTGGCCTGGGTTCTGGGCATTCTCCATGGCCTGCTGGCCGGGCGGACGGCCAAGCCCTACGTGGACTGGAGCTACGGGGCCTGCGTGGCGGCGGTCGGGCTCGCCCTCGTGGTGCGGCTGGTGGCGGCCGGGCGGGTGCGGGAGACGGCCAGCACCCCCGTCCCGGAGGCGCCCCCCTGGCTGACCGCGGGCGGCGCAGCGCCGTGGATGCCCGGCGGAACGGTCACCATGCTGGACCAGGCCCCGGCGCCCGCCAGGGCCGTCTCCCCGCGGCCGCCGCTGGCGCTGCCCGCCGCGCCCCCGCGCGCGCTACCCGCCTACCCCGAGCCGGCTGGCGATGCCCGCCAGTACCCCGACCGGGCGACGGGTCCCCATCGGTACCCCGACCGAGTCATCGGTCCTGATCAGTATCCCGGCCGGGCCAC
>DATINY010000276.1:0-19354 GCA_035473755.1 Streptosporangiaceae bacterium | reverse complement strand
GCATCACCTGCGCCGGAACACCCGGAGTCTAGCCGACAGAGCGCTCCGGGTGGCGGCTAGTCGAGCCTCGCGGCGTCGTAGATGTCCGGTTCGAGATAGATCACCCGAGCGATCGGTACGGCGGCCCGGACCCGCTGCTCGGCCGCGTCGATTCCCGCCGCGATCGCGTCGGCCCGGTCTGACCCGCGGACGGCGATCTTCGCCGCTACCAGCAGGCTGTCCGGGCCCGTGTGGAGGGTCCGCAGGTGGATCACCCGCACGACCTCGTCGCCCGCCTCGAGCGCGGCGACGATCGCACGCTCCGCCTCGGCGCTGGCGGACTCGCCGATGAGCAGGCTTTTCGTCTCGACCGCCAGGATCGTCGCCACGGCCGCCAGCAGCGCGCCGATCGCCAGCGACCCCACCCCGTCCCACACGCCGTTGCCGGTGATCACCGCCAGCGCAATGCCCACGCCGGCGAACATCAGCCCGGCCAGGGCGGCCATGTCTTCCAGCAGGACGGCGGGCAGCTCGGGCGCCTTGGCCCGGCGGATGAAGGCGAGCCAGCCGCCGGACCCCCGGACCTGGTTCGACTCCCGCACAGCGGTCCGCAGGGAGAGGCTCTCCAGGACAATCGCGATCGCGAGCACGACGAATGCGACCGCGGGCGACCGGATCGGCTCCGGGTGCGTGATCTTGTGGATCCCCTCGAAGATCGAGAAGGCGGCACCGCCGGTGAACAGGACAACCGCGACAATGAACGCGTAGAAGTAGCGTTCCCGGCCAAACCCGAACGGGTGCTCCTCGGTCTGGGCCCGCCCGGCCCGGCTCCGCCCGAGCAGGAGCAGGGCCTGGTTGCCGCTGTCGGCCAGGGAGTGCACGGATTCGGCCAGCATCGACGTCGACCCGGTGATGGCGAACGCCACGAACTTCGTGGCCGCGATGCCCAGGTTCGCGGCGAGGGCGGCCAGGACCGCCCGCAGGCCGGCCGACGCGTGGCTGGAATTACTGGTGATGGGCGACCACTTCCTACGCGATACGTGCCTTCAGTTCCTGGATGGCCGCGATCGGGCCCGGATCGATGCCCAGCGCGATGGCGAGGTACACCGTCCCGTAGTCGATGAGCTGAACCAGGCTGGCCAGCCGTTCCAGCGGGCCACCGGCGGCGGCAGCCAGCTCGGTGACGCGGATGCCCCGCTCCTCGGCCAGCCGGACCGACTCCTCGCGGCGCCGTGCCACCTGCGGATGCTCTTGGCTGTCCCGCAGCAGCACGAGCCGCAGCGGGACCGCCGGGCCGTCCTCACCGGGCTCGTCCAGGCCGAGCACTCCCCCGATCCCGTCCGGGCCGGCCGCGAACGGCCCATCGAACGTGACCACCTGGTTGTGGTTGGCCTCGGGCAGGGTGCCGGTCACCGCCGGGTATTTGGCGTTCTCGTTGAGCTGGGTGCCGAACCGGTAGGCGGCCACGCCCGCCAGCGGGGAGCTGCCCCAGATCATCGGCAGCGTCCCGGCCAGCTCCAGCGCCAGCGTTTTCGCCGGGTTGACGAACGACTCGCTGTCGGGACGGCACAGGTGAGAGATCCGCTCCAGTTCGGCGGCCGCCGACTCGTAGTCCTCCGCTCCCGCCTCCAGCAGGCCCAGCTGGCTCGCGATCACCACCAGCGGCATCGACAGCCCCCACAGGGTCGACCGGGGCATGCCCGCCGACGCAACGCCGATGAAGGGGGCGTGCGCCTGCTGGGCGATCATGGCCAGCGGCGAGTCCTCGCCGCCGACCCCGATCAGGCGGCAGCCCCGCCGCACCGCGGCGGTGGCGGCCGCGATCGTCTCCTCGGTGCCGCCGGAGCAGGACACGGCGATCACCAGGTCGGCGGCGCCCACCCAGGCGGGAAGCCGGTAGTCGTGCACGGGAAGGATCTGCACCGGGCAGCCCCGGCCGCAGACGGCGGCCATCACGTCGCCGGCCACCCCGGAGCCGCCCATACCGGTGACCACGATCGCCCGGGGCCGGCCGGCGGAGATGAGCTCACCCAGGTCCGCTTCGTGGGTGGCCCGCACGGCGGACCTCACCTGCGCGGCCGACGAGGCGACCTGGCGGAGTATGTCGCCGGGGTCAGCCGCCGTCAGCAGCGCCATGGTGTCCAGGCGCTCCTCGGCGTCCACTGTCATCCCGCGTCCCCGGGACGGCGGGCCTCATCCACCAGCAGCACCGGGATGTCGTCCCGCACCGGGTAGGCCAGAGCGCAGGCCTGGTTCGTGCAGACCAGCTCGCTGGCTGCGTCGTCGGCGCGGAGCGGAGAGTGGCATGCCGGGCAGGCGAGGAGGTCAAGCAGCCATTCGTCGATGTTCACAGTCTCTCCCAGGGGTCTGGTCACGGGGATACATGGGGAGCACGGGTGGTCTCTCGCACTAACCGGCCCGGCCGCGGACGATGCTCAGTACCTCATCTCGCAGCGCGGTCAGGGTCGCCTCGTCGGCCGCCTCCGCATTGAGCCGGAGCAGCGGCTCGGTGTTGGACGGGCGGAGGTTGAACCACCATCCGCCGCCGCTGACGGTGAGGCCGTCCAGGTCGTCCAGGGTGACCCCGGGGCGCGCCGCGAAGGCCCGGCGGACCTCCCGCGTCGCCGCGCCGGCGTCGCGGACCTCGCTGTTGATCTCACCGGTGGCCACATATCTGCGGTAGCCGTCCAGCAGCTGCGACAGCGGGCCGGCCTGGGACCCGAGCGCGGCGAGCACATGCAGGGCGGCGAGCATGCCCGAATCGGCGAACCAGAAGTCCCGGAAGTAGAAGTGCCCGGAATGCTCGCCGCCGAAGACCGCTTCCGTCTCCGCCATCCGGGCCTTGATGAACGAGTGGCCCACCCGGGTGCGCACGGGCCTGCCGCCGTGCTCGGAGATGATCTCGGGGACCGCCCGGGAGGTGATCAGGTTGTGGATGATCGCCGCCCCCGGCTCCCGGGCCAGCTCACGGACCGCGATCAGCGCGGTCAGCGCCGACGGCGAGACGATCTCCCCGCGCTCGTCTACCACGAAGCACCGGTCGGCGTCACCGTCGAAGGCCAGGCCGAGGTCGGCGCCTGACTCGGTCACCGCCCGCTGCAGGTCCCGCAGGTTGGCGGGCTCGATCGGATTCGCCTCATGATGGGGGAACGTGCCGTCCAGCTCGAAGTACAGCGGCACGAGCTTGATGGGGAGCCCCTCGAAGACCGGGGGGACGGTGTGCCCGGCCATCCCGTTCCCCGCGTCCACCGCCACGGTGAGCGGGCGGATCCCGGACAGGTCGACCAGCGACCTCAGGTAGCGGGCGTAGTCCGGGAGCAGGTCGCGTGGCATAACGGTGCCGGGCCGGCCCTGATGGGCGGGAACGCCCTGGGCCGCCGCCTCCCGCAGCTCGGTCAGGCCCGAGTCCGCCCCCACCGGCCGGGCTCCGGCGCGGCACAGCTTGATCCCGTTGTACTTGGCGGGGTTGTGGCTCGCCGTGATCATCGCTCCCGGGACGCCGAGGCTGCCGCTGGCGTAGTAGAGCAGGTCGGTGGAACCGAGCCCGGCGGCCACGACATCCGCGCCCTGCGCGCTCGCCCCCTGGCCGAACGCGTCCGCCAGCGAGGGCGATGAGGTGCGCATGTCGTGGGCGGTGACCAGGCAGGCGGCGCCGGTCAGCCGCACGAATGCGGCGCCGACGGCCTCCGCGACCTCCTCGTCCAGCTCGTCGGGGACAACGCCGCGGATGTCATACGCCTTGAAGATCTTCGCGTACTGCCCCACTTCGGCTTTCCCTCCGGTATCGCCTGGCTCACCATCCATCCGTGGCGGCACGCCACGGGCCGGCGCGATGCACGGACAATGAGCCTACCGGCCGCCGGGCGGCGCCCTGCGGCCATGGGACCAGCCCGGGCGGGCCGCTGAACACCCACGACCCTACGTGGGCCGGCCACGCTCCTCCGGGGACGAGCGCAGCACCCGCAGGTGGCCCCGCCGGCTGACCTCGATCCCCTGGCCGGTCGGCTCCACGCCGGCGGGCGGGAGGACCGCCTCCCTGACCGCGTTGGCGAGCGCCTCCAGGTCGTCTGCCTCAGGCGGGTCCGGGTCGGCCGGATCGACCGGGAGGCGGACCACATCCCAGCCCCGCGGGGCCGTGAGCCGCCCCGCGTGAGCGGCGCACAGGTCGTAGCAGTGCGGCTCGACGTAGGTGGCGAGCGGGCCGAGCACGGCGGTGGAGTCGCGGTAGACGTAGGTGAGCGTGTAGAGGGCGGGCTGTTTGCAGGCGGGCCGGGAACAGAGGCGGGACATCAGCGGCCCACCTCACCCACGGGGGCCGCCACGCCGGGCGTCGCCAGCGCGGCAAGCCCACGCGCCTCCCCCGAGCCAGGTTCGCGCGCATCGCCCACAACGGCTGACCGTACCTATCCGGGCCCGCCAACGCCACCACCGGGGCACTGTTCAGGGCGCGTGTCTCGAAAGGACGTGCGTTCCGCCGCCGTCCGGGGCCGGGACGGCCCGGGCGCGGCCGCCGCGCCGGCACCGGGCGGGTGGCCAGCGCGCCGGGCAGACCGGGGCGGGCCAGCCGCGTTACGCTCTGGACTGTGCACAGCGGCGACCGGAGCCGCCCGGAGCGCACGGCCAGGATCAGGCGGCGCGACCGGCATGGCCGCGGCCTGCGGGGGGTCCTGGCGCCACCGGACGTGCCCCTGCACCGGACCCGGGCGGAAGGCTTCGACGATCTCGTTCTGCAGGCGGTGGCGCGGCTTGAGCCCCGCTGGGAGGCTCATCTCGCGGGGGTCGAGGTCGCCGTAGAGGAGATCCCGCCCGCGGGCGACGCGGCAACCGGACCGGTACCGCTGGCCAGGCTCGAACCCGGGTCCCAGGCCGGGCTCACCGCGGCCGGCGAGCCCGGCGCCGCCGGCGCGGATACGGTGTCCCGCCCGCCCCGGATCGTGGTCTACCGGCGCCCGCTGATGGCGCGAGCCGACGGCGACGATGATCTTGGCGAGCTGGTCTTCGAGGTGGTCGTCGAGGAGTTCGCGCGCCTGCTCGGGGTAAGTCCCGAGGACATCGACCCCGGCTACCCGGCCGAGGACTGACCGGCCGCCCGGCATAGGCCGCTTACGGCACTGTGGTGATGACGGTGTTCTGCACCTTCGGAAGCGGCACCACGGTCAGGGTGCTGATGACCGGGAGGAGGGACTGCACCTTGCCTCCGGTGCCGCTGCCGGTGACCACCCGCCCGGCATAGAGCTGGCCGGAGCCGGCCAGCGGTGCGACCATCACCGAGAAGACCGACTTGCGGGCGGCCCCCCCGCCCTTGCCCAGCTGTGCCACCACGCTGTGGCCCGCCTGGATCTGCACCACCCGCGGCGTTCCGGCCGGCCCGGTGGTCCCGATCTCGGTGATCCGCGCCGTCACCGCCCGGCCGGGGGCGGACAGCACCAGCTGCGAGGCCAGGCCACTGCCCGCCCGGTCGTACGCGATCACGCCCTGCTCCTCGACCGGCAGCGAGGCGGCGGTGAACACTCCCGGCGCCCCCGGCGCACCACCCGACAGCATCGCCGACGCGGTGACCGGGACGTCGGAGGACAGTTTCAGTGCGGCCGGAACGCCCGACAGCGATGGCAGCACGATCGCGGCGGCAGAGCCGCCGGGGATGTCGAGCCCGGTGCTGCCGGCGGGCGGGTAGGAACCCTTAGTGGTGACGGCGGTCAGCTTGAGGTGAGCGTCCCGGGTTCCGGGTACCGCCACGAACAGCTGCCGGGTGCCCCTGGCCGCAGGCAGCCCGGGCAGGACCACGTGGGTGGCAGGCGGTTGCGCTGCGGGCAGCCAGGCGCCACTGCCTCCCGCGGGCGTGATTTCCTCGACCGCCGCCACGACCTGGCCGACGCTGGTGCGCACGTGCAGCGCAAGCGCCCGCGACTGGTGGACGGCCGGGGCCAGAGTCTGCACGACCATGCTGTGCGGGGCCACCGCGATGCCCATGTCGGCACCTCCCTGCAGCGGCCCGGCATCGGTGGAGATCACCACGTTCGCGTCGGCGGCCTGGCTCCCGGGGTTCAGCAGGAACAGCTGGATGCGGGCCAGGCTGTGCTGGCCGGGGCCGACAAACCAGAAGTCGGTCCCCGGGCTCTCGCACCGGGCCGACGGGACGCCGCCCGTGGCGACCTGCTCCACCTCCAGCCCGCGCGCCATCGACCCGCTGGCCTGGACGACTACCCCGCCCGGGGTGGCCACGGTCTTGACCGGCTGGCTGCCGGCGGATGCCGTGGGATGTGCGGCGCCCACCGCCCGGACCGGAGCGAGGGACAGCTGCCCGGGATTGGTCACGCGGTGCAGCGGGTGGATGCCCGCGGTCCCGCCGAGGCGGCTCACCTCCGCCTGTCCCGGCCCGGCCGTCGCGGGTGCGGCCACGAGCGCGACGGCGGCGGTGGCCGAACTGGCCGTGCCCGCTGACGGGCATGCGCGCATCACGGACGTGGCCGCCGCGCTCCGCGGTGGCGTCACCTGCTTGCCCTCGCCGAGCGAGGTGGTGCGGCCGAAGGCGGTCAGGGCGTACACGGCTCCCAGCACCACGACCGCGGCCAGGGGCACGAGGATCCGCTTGGCGATGACGCTGTTCACCAGTCCGTCTCTCCCGGGTCGTGCTGAGGCCCACCGTCCCAGTCAGGCCCCCCGGCGTCGGTGGCGTACCCGTCCATGCCGCTGGGCCTGCGGGGCGGGAGCGGCGGCAGCGGCGAGAGAGCCTCGGTGTCGCTGGGCAGCCCGTCGCGCTGCGCTCCGGCGCCTGGCCGCTCGTCACCGGCCGATCCCCGGTCCCGGCCCGCCCGGGCACCCCGGCCGGGCCAGCCGACCCGGCTCTTGCGCGCGCCACGTTCAGCTGGCGGCTCGGGCGGCGGGCCATGGGCCGGCCCCCCTTCCCGGCCCGGGGTGTAGCCCGCCTGGCCACGATCCGGCTCGGGCTCGCGGCCCCGCCGCCCGCGGCGCGGCGCCGGGCCAGAGCCCGGCCGACCACTACCACCTGGCGCCGGGTCATACCCGGGCCGACCACCACCGCCGGGGGCCGTGTCATACCCGCGCCGGCCGGCGCTACCCGGGACCGGGCCACGGGCCGTCCGGCTACGGTCCGGCTCAGGCTCGCGGCCCCGCCGCCCGTGGCGCGGCGCCGGGTCATGCCCCGGCCGGCCATCCCGGCCTGGCGCGGGCCCACGGGCCGCCCGGGCGCGATCGGGCCCGGGCTCGTAGCTGCGCCGTCCGCCACGACCGGGATCTGAGTCGTACCCGGGCCGTGCCCGGCCGGGACCGGTGTCATAACCCCCGCGGCCGCGGCCGCTGCCCTGGTCGGGGCCCGGCGGCACTGCCTGCCCGGGACCGGTGTCATAACCCGGCCCGCCGCCACGGCCGCCGCCCAGCTCGGTCCCCGGCGGCACCGCCCGCCCGGGACCGGTGTCATAACCCGGCCCGCCGCCACGGCCGCCGCCTAGCTCGGTCCCCGGCGGCACCGCCCGCCCAGGACCGGTGTCATAACCCGGCCGGCCACGGCCTGCGGTCGAGTCGTAACCGGGACGGCCACGGCTGCCGCCCGGCTCGGAACCCGGCCGTACCCCCCGGTCACCGGGACCGGGCTGATAGTCCGGCTGCGCGGGCCGGTCCGGCGCCCGCCTGCCCGGCCAGCGCGACCGGCCTGGCTCCGTGCCGCGACCAGCGCGCGGCGGGAGGCCGCCGGGGTCAGCAGGCATGCCACGACCGCCCGCCGACGGACGGCGCGCGCCCCGGCTGGGCACGTCGGTTCCGCCGCGTGCATGGCTCACCATGGTGGGGCTGTCGGCCGCCAGGTCTCCGGGGAAGGATCCCGTGGCCGCCGGCTCATCGGGCCAGGGCGGCGCGCCCCGCACCCCGGCCGCCGCCGTCCCACGCACCCCGGCCGCGGCCGCCTCGCGCACGCCGGCCGGCGCCGTGCCCCGGGCCCCGGCGGCTGCCGCCTCGCCCGCCTCGTCCGCCACGGGAACGGGTGGCCGCCGCACACGGGGCCGTGCCGGGCTGGCCGGCTTGCCCTTGCCCCGGCGCGGCGGCTTGCGGTCGCGGACGTGGTCACCGGCCGTGTCACGGTCGCGGCTGCTGCGGCGGGCGGCGGCCGCTCCCCCTTCGGCCTCACCGGCCACCCGGGCGCCGGGCAGGCCGAGCGCGAGCACGATCGCCACGGCGAGGGCCTCCAGCGCGACGGCCGCTATCCGGCTGAGCTGGCTGTGGCTCACGGTCAGCGACCCGCCGCCGGGTGGCAGGCGGAACCCCTGCGCCCAGCCGCCGACCGGCGCCGCGAGCGGAATCAGCGGCTGCCCGTTGAGTGCCGCGGACCAGCCGCCGGCGGGCTCGGCGAGCACCAATGTCCCGCCCGCCGCGGGCACGCTGGCCCCGGCGACGCGCACCGGCCCCGAGTTGACGGGCACCACCGTGCCGTTTTGCTCCACCACCCGTACCCGCGCGGTGGTATCGGATACGCGCCACAGCGCGAACGCCGCGGTCTGGCTGACCGGGCGCAGGCCCGGGATACCGTCGAGCAGCCGTGCCAGAGCCGGGTTGATCGGCGCCGGAAGCAGGACATAGCCGATGCCGAGCTGGGACAGCGATCGGCCCTGGTCCTGCACGTAACCGCCGTAGGGCGCGGTCAGCGTGGCAACGCTCAGGTTGAGGGCCCGCTGCGCGGCCGGGGGCACGGCGAGCTCGCTGGCCCCGATCAGGGGGTCGGTGTCGCGGAGCACCGAATACGCCACCCGGTCGCGCGGATCCACCCGCAGCACCAGTGTGCGCAGGCGCAGCCCGGTGGCGGAGGAGACGGAGACGAACTCCGGGAGCACCGGCCCGGCGGACGGGGCCACCGGGCCCCGGACTCCGGAGGTCACCCAGGCCGCGGCCGCCAGCACCGGCGCCGTGCAGGCGACGGCGGCCAGCGCCACGAGCGCGATCCCGCTGGGGGCCCGCCACCCGCCCGAGCCCAGCTTGCCCTGGAACAGATCGCCGCAGGCCGCCACGGCAAGGAGCAGGCCTGCGCCGGCGAACGCCAGCGCCGGTCCCGGCCAGGCCAGGACGGGGTCACCGCCCACCGCGGGGGTGACGATGAGCTTGCTGAGCGCGGCGGCGGCGAGCAGTCCGAGCAGCGCCGCCGCCCAGCCGGCCACCACGAGCGCCCGCCGCCCGCTGGCCACCAGCGCCACGGCCGCGGCCAGGACCAGGCCCGCGGTCACCCAGAACGGGGGCAGGCCAGGACCGCCGGGAGACAGCAACATGAGGGACCGGGCGGCCAGGTGAGGTGAGGCGAGCCCGGGCGGTTGCAGCCCGGCCTCGAGGAGCAGCTGGGATGGGTGGGTGGCCAGGGCAATGCTCCACGGGAGGAGCAGCACCACCGGGACCACGGCGACGATCGCGGCGTCGATCATCACTCTCGGGCGGCCCCGGCGGAACACGAGTGCGCCCAGGGCCATGGCGGCCACTGTGAGCACCCAGACCAGCGGCACGAAGGCGGCGGCCACGGCGACCAGGAGGGCGGCCGCCCAGGCGGCCCGCCGCGCCCGGCGGGGGCCACTGGTGAAGATGCGCGCGGCCACCACGGCGATCAGCGGCAGCAGGACGAGCACCAGCGCCGTGCCGAGGCGGCCGGCGGCGACCGCGCCCATGCCCACCGGCAGCAGCGCGTACGCCATCGCCGCCCAGATCCTGACCGGCACCGACCGCGTGACCCGGCGCGACGCCAGGTAGGCCGTGACGCCCGCGAGTGGGATGCAGCCGATCAGGATGACGTCAACGGCGAGCCAGGGCTTTCCCCCGAGCAGCGTCGCCAGCAGCGCGATCACCGCCACGTACGGCGGCGTGCCGGCGGCGGTGCCGATCCCGGCCGGGTGGAAGCCTTGCACGTATTCCGACCACAGCCCGGACGCGCCGCCCCAGGCGGGCACGAGCGCGCCACCGCCGAGCGGGCTGGAGCTGAGCAGCGAACGCTCCGCCACCAGGGCGATCGTCGTGAGGACCAGGAACAGCAGCACCCCGGGGTTGGTCAGCACCCGCTGCACGATGCCGGTGTCGACGAGCAGTGAGTCGTCGTCGGTGGGATCGCCGGTGGCGTGGTGGCTGCCGACCATGTCCACGGGCAGGGACTTCGACAGCGCGCCGGTGGCGAACTCGGCCAGCTTGCGGACCGAGTGACCGGGGGGGACCTCGGAGCGCAAGCGGCCGTAGGCGCCACGCCGCCCCCGGGACCGGCGGCGCCGGGAGGCGAGCAGGCGCAGGGGATGGCCGGCCGCCCCGAAAAATCCCGCGAACTCGTCCAGCGCCGCCCCGGCCCGCTTGGCGAACAGGAAGAACAGTGTGCGCAGCGTGGACAGCACCAGGTTGCCCGCCAGCGCGAAGAGCATCGGCCCGGGCGGCAGGTTGCCCAGCAGCACCAGGAGCGCGTTGCGGCGGTCCTCCCGCCCCCGCCGGGGGGCGGCCGACGCCTGCCGCCGCCTCCTGGCCGAGGCCTCCACGTGGTAGACGACCGCGTCGGTGATCACGCGCACCCGGTAGCCCGCGGCCTGGACACGCCAGCAGAAGTCGACGTCCTCCCGGTAGAGCTGCATGCCGGGATCGAAGCCGCCCACCTGGTCCCACACATCGCGGCGGACCAGCATCCCGGCGCTGCCAACGGCGAGCACATCCCGGTTGCCGTCGTGCTGCCCCTGGTCGGTCTCGCGCGGCTCGATCCCGGTGATCCGGCGCCCGGCGCGGTCGATGCCGACCCCCGCCTCGAGCAGGACGTCCCGGTCGGACCAGTCCATGACCTTGGGGCCGAGCACCGCCACGGCCGGCACCTGGTCGGCGCCGAGGAGCAGCTGCTCCAGCGCGTCCGGTTCCGGCTCGCAATCGTCGTGGAGCAGCCAGACCCACTCCGTCCGCTCGGCCGGGGCTCCCGCCGGCGGAGGCAGATGGGTGGTGGCGGCCCGGTGCCGCAGCGCCTGGTGGACCGCGGCCGCGTAGCCGGTGCCGCGATCCATGCCGAACACGGCGGCACGGCCCAGCGCCTCGGCCAGCATGGCCCCGCTGCGGTCCCGGCTGCCGGTGTCGACGCCAACCACGCGCTGCACGGGCCGGGTCTGGTTCACCAGGGCCTCGGTCACACGCGGAACCCACGCGGCGCCATCATGGGCGACGATGACCGCGGTGACGACGTGCTGGTTCTGCGCGTTAACTGGCGACAAGAGTCCGCTCGCTGCTCGAAGTGGTCACCTGCCGGACACCCCGGGCGTCTGGCCGCCCGCTCCCGGCCCGGCGGGGGCACCTCGTGAACAATACGCGAAGCTATGGCGACCAGGCAGGCAGACGGCAAGACCCCAACCAGGCGGCAAGCAGCGTGCTACCGGCCCGCGCCCCCGGGGCGGAAACCCATGGGAGCGGCGGTGAGCGCGGTGCCGCTCAGCCCGTCTCGCGCTTGAGCCGGCGCCGTTCCCGTTCCGACAGCCCGCCCCAGATCCCGAACCGCTCGTCGTGCTCGAGCGCGTACTCCAGGCACTCGGCCCGCACCTCACAGCCCCGGCACACCTTCTTGGCTTCCCTGGTCGAGCCGCCCTTCTCGGGGAAGAACGCCTCCGGATCGGTCTGTGCGCACAGCGCATTGTCCTGCCAGTCCTGGCCCCCGGCATCGTCCTCGCCGATAGCAAATATCCCGAGCGCGACGACCTCAGCCACGGCGCACCTCCTACCTTGCCAACCCCGTTGGGTACGCGCCGTACCCTCCCGCCAGCGCGCAAACTACACAAGTGAAATTACACTCGCGTGTCTTACGTTCCGTCAAGCGGGATACGTGATAATGACTGGCAGATTCACCCCCGGTGACTGGTAAGTCCGGTCAATGCTGGGATCACAGGGCCGTCGCGGCCGGCCCGCCGGACGCCGCCGGCCCACGGGTTGCCAGACTGGCCGGCATGCGCATCACCGTGCTCGCCGGCGGGGTCGGCGCCGCCCGCTTCCTGCGGGGGCTGAAATCAGCCGCCCCCGGCGCCGAGATCACCGTCATCGGCAACACCGGCGACGACATCAGCCTGTTCGGCCTCCACGTCTCGCCCGACCTCGACACCGTGATGTACACCCTGGGCGGGGGGATCGACGAGGAGCAGGGCTGGGGCCGCGCCGGTGACACCTACACCGTCCTGGCGGAGCTCACCGCCTACGGCGCCGGGCCGGACTGGTTCGGCCTGGGCGACCGGGACATCGCCACCCATCTCCACCGGACCAGCATGCTCGGCGCCGGCCTCCCCCTGTCCGCGGCCACCGGGATCCTCTGCCACCGCTGGCAGCCCGGCGTCAGGCTGCTGCCCATGACCGATGACCGCGTGGAGACCCAGGTGATCCTGCGGGACGAGGGTGGGCGCACCGTCCACTTCCAGGAATGGTGGGTGCGCCTGCACGCCGCCGTTCCTGCCGCCGGGTTCGTCCTGGCCGGGGCGGAGGACGCGGTCCCCGCGCCCGGGGTGCTGGAGGCCATCGCCGGCGCGGACGTGGTCCTGCTTCCCCCGTCCAACCCGGTCGTGAGCGTCGGCACCATCCTGGCCGTGCCCGGCATCGCCGACGCGGTCCGCGCGAAGACCGTGGTCGGGGTCTCGCCGATCATCGGCGGGGCGCCGGTGCGCGGCATGGCCGACAAGTGCCTGGCCGCCATCGGCGTCGAGACCTCCGCGGTCGGCGTCGGTGCCCACTACGGGGCGGCCCTGCTCGATGGCTGGCTGGTGGACGAGCGCGACAAGATGGCGGTGGACGCGCCGGAGCTGGCCGGCGTCGCCGTCCGGGCGGTCCCGCTGTACATGACCGACCTGGCCGCCGCCACGGCTATCGCCCGCGCCGCGCTGGACCTGGCCCAGGAGCTGACCGCATGAGCATCAGGCCCGGCCCGGCCGCCCCCAGCATCGCCGTCACCGGCGTGACCGGGCTCCCCGAGGTCGAGGCCGGCGCCGACCTGGCCCGGCTGATCGCGGACGCGGCGCCGGATCTGGCCGACGGCGACATCGTGGTGATCACCTCCAAGATCGTGAGCAAGGCGGAGGGCCGGGTGGTCCGTTCAGGCCGGGAGCAGGCGATCGAGGCGGAGACGGTCCGGGTGGTGGCGCGCCGCGGCGACACCCGGATCGTGGAGACCAGGCAGGGCCTGGTGCTCGCCGCGGCCGGCGTGGACAACTCCAACACCCCGCCGGGGACGGTGGTGCTGCTGCCGGAGGACCCCGACGGCTCGGCCCGCAGGCTGCGTAAGGCCCTGCGCGACCGGCTCGGCGCCAGGGTCGGGGTCATCGTCACCGACACGCTAGGGCGGCCCTGGCGCGCCGGGCAGACCGACGCCGCGATCGGGGCCGCGGGGGTGCTCCCGGTGCTCGACCACCGGGGCCGGCCGGACACGTTCGGCACCCGGCTGGAGGTGACCGTGGCCGCCGTGGCCGACGAGATCGCGGCGGCCGCCGACCTGGTCAAGGCCAAGACCAGCGGCATCCCCGTGGCTATCGTGCGGGGCCGGGCGGACCTGGTGACCGACGAGGACGGCCCCGGCGGCCGGGCGCTGATCAGGCCGCCGGCCGCGGACATGTTCCGGTTCGGCTCGGGCGACGTGCTCGCCGCCAGGCGGACCGTGCGCGACTTCACCGACGCGCCGGTGGCCCCCGCCGCGGTCCGGCGGGCGGTCGCCGCCGCCATCACCGCGCCCGCGCCGCACCACTCCACCCCCTGGCGGTTCGTCATCCTGGAGTCGGAGCAGGCCAGGCGCACCCTGCTCGATGACATGCGCGAGGCATGGATCACCGACCTGCGCGGGGACGGCTTCACGCCCGGGCAGATCACCCGGCGGCTCCGGCGGGGCGAGCCGCTCTACCGGGCGCCGCTGCTCATCGTGCCGTGCCTGCACGCCGAGGCCGCGCACACCTACCCGGACCAGCGCCGAAACGCTTCCGAGCGGGAGATGTTCGTGGTTGCCATGGGCGCGGCCGTGCAGAACCTGCTCGTCGCCCTGGCCGTCGAGGGCCTCGGCTCGTGCTGGGTGTCGAGCACGATGTTCTGCCGGGAGACGACCCGTGCGGCGCTCGGCCTGCCGCCCGACTGGGACCCGATGGGCGCGGTCGGCGTCGGCCACCCCGCCGCCCCCGCCCCGGACCGCCCGCCCCGCGACCCGGACGCCTTCCTGATCACCCGCTAACGGTTTCGGCGCCGGGTCAGGCGAGGTCAGGGCGAGATGGTGATACTTCCTGGTTCGGTGGCCTGGTCCCCGGCGCTATCGGTGACCTTGATGGTGAACGTGAACGTGCCGGCCGCCGTCGGGGTGCCGCCCAGGTGGCCGCCGGTGAGCACCACGCCGGGCGGAAGCTGGCCGGCCGCCACCGTCCAGGTGAACGGGCCGACCCCGCCGGAGGAGAAGAAGTTCTGGAAGTAGGACGAGCCGACCGTCCCGGCGTTGCAGCAACTGCTGGGGAAGCTGATCGTCAGGGGCGGTGCCGAGCCGACCGTGATGCTGTAGGTCCCGTTGGTGCTCGGCGTGCTGGCCCCGAACGGGGTGACATGGACGGTGAAGGTGAAGGTGCCCGGCCGGGTGGGGGTGCCGCCGACGATGGTCCCGGCCGCGCCGTAGGTCGCGGGCATCGACAGGCCAGGCGGCAGGGCGCCCTTGGTGATCGTGAAGGTGTCGACGGCGCCGTTGCTGGTCAGCAGGAACGCTTCATACGGCTGGCCGGCCGCGGCGGCGGGAAGCACGCAGACGCCGTTGACCAGCGTGCCTCCATTGGAGCCGGGCGAGCACAGTAAGGTGATCGGCCGGGCCTGGGCCAGCGCCGGGGTGGCCGCGGCGAGGCCGGCCAGCAGTGCTCCGGCCGCCGCGATGGCGAACAACATCTTTCTCATCAATGCCCTCCTCATGAGTGCAGGTAGCGGGCCGCGGGAACTCCGGGGGCCCGGGCTCCCGGCGGTCAGCTGACGGCCTCGGCCGATACGGCCCCGGCGGCGAGCATCACGGCGTGGCCGGGGACGATCTTCAGATCGGCCAGGCTGCCGCGTGATCCGCTGCCGGTGCCGAGGCTGGTGGCGCCGGCGGCGAAGGTGAACGCGTTGCCGCCGCTGTCGGCATAGACGAAGGTGCCGGCGGGATCGGCCGCGGCCAGCCCACCGGACGATCCGGCCGGCAGTGGCGTGGCTGGCCCCCAGCTGCCGCCGGCCAGGTGCCAGGAGTAGGACGACCCGAACACGGCGACCGCGTTCCCGGCGCCGTCGATCGCGGTGGCCACCGAGCTGGAGGCCTGGGGGGCCAGCGCCACCGGGGCGCTCCACGTCCCGCCAGGGGACCTCGTCGCCGCGTGGGTACCCGTCGATTCCGACCAGACAAGCGATGCCTGACCGGCGTCATCGAGTGCGGCCTTCGGGGCCGAGTTCTTGCCGTAATCTCCGGCTCCCACGAAGACCGGGGCGGAGAACCCGCCCTGGATGGTGCCGGACACGGCCCAGATCGCGTCGTGCTGCGTGGCGTAGGCCACGATCGCGCTGCCGTTCGGGCTCACCGCCAGGCTCAGGTTACGCGCATCGCCCTGGACGTAAGTCGATAGCGTCTGGGCCGGGCCCCAGGTCCCGCTCGAGGCCGGCAGAACGGCGTAGTGGCTGGCGTCGGCGTAGAACCCGACCCAGGCGGCGATCGCGTCGCCGGCGCCGTCCATGCCGAGCGTCACCCCCCCGGTGCCCCAGTTGAGTTCGGTGCTGAGGGTGACCGGCGCGCCCCAGCTGCCGCCCGGCGGCCGGACGCTGGCCTGCAGGATGTAGCTGCACGCGGCCGGGCAGCCGACGACGCTCCCCCAGACCGCGACCACGCGCCCGGTCGGGCCCACCGCCACGGCCGGATGGGGCCCGCCGTGCGGCTCGTTGCCGCCCGGGCCCAGGTCAGCCGCCTGCCAGGTCTTCCCATCCGGGCTGATGCACACCTGCACGTGGGTGGTGCCATCAGCGGCGGTGAAGGTCCCGCCTGCCGCCATGGCCCCGGCCTGGTTCTCCGCCACCGAGCTGCCGCACGACCCCGGCAGCTGGACCGGCGCCGACCATGACCCCGCCAGCGCAGGCAGGGCCGGCTGGACCGCCAGCGCTGCGACGGCCGCCAGCCCCGCCAGGCCGCCCCGGAGGATCCATCTCAGTGAACGTGCGCGCGATTGAGCATGCTGCATGATGTCCTCCTTGACACATGAGGTTGCTCGCCGCGGGCGGACCGGGTCGGGGAGGACGGCATAGGCCGGATGCCCATCGCCAGCCTCATGACGCCTCCCCGCTGCCCCGCCCGGGTTGCCGCGGCAGTCACCGGCGGCAGGCCCCGGCCTGCCACTGACACCGGCCGGGCACGGCCATATCAGGCGGCGTGTCGCCCAGACCGGGCCCGACCTTCCGGGCAGGCAAGATCTCCGGCGGTCTTCCCCTGAGTCTGGAAGGGTGAGGCCGTCCGAACAACGGGGAAATCCCTACATTTCCGGGGCTCAATGCGCAGGCACGCAGCAGGCCATCGGCATCAGCGCCCGGTGGCCGCCGCGGGGGACGTGCGCGGTCTAGCTGGGTGCCAGCGGCAGCGGGATCCGGGTACCGCGGACGGACGCGCACACGCCGTCGCTGGCCGTCGACGCCGCCAGGCGTTCCGTTGACGGCCTGCCGTACAGGGTGGTGCGCTGCCGCAGACGGCGGCCGAGCGGGGCGATCATGGCCTCCATGTCGCTGATGGTCTTGTAGGAGCCCTGCTGGGAGCCGGCCATGCGGCTGATCGTCTCCTCCATCAGGGTGCCGCCGATGTCGTTGGCGCCGCCGCGCAGCACGTCCCGGCAGAGCTCGCCGCTGAGCTTCACCCAGGAGCACTGGATGTTGCTGATGGCCCCGTGCAGCATCAGCCGCGACAGCGCGTGGACCGCCCGGTTCTCCCGCCGGGTGGGACCGGGGCGGGCCAGCCCCGCCAGGTAGATCGGCGCGCTGGCGTGCACGAACGGGAGCAGCACGAACTCGGTGAAGCCGCCGGTGCGCTCCTGGATGCCGCGGATCACCCGCAGGTGGCCCACCCAGTGCGCGGGCGTGTCCACGTGCCCGTACATCATCGTGGCGGTGGTCGGGATGCCCAGCTCGTGCGCGGTGGTGACGACTTCGATCCAGGCCGAGGCCGGCAGCTTGCCCTTGGTCAGCACCCACCGCACGTCGTCGTCGAGGATCTCGGCCGCGGTGCCCGGGTGCGAGTCGACGCCGGCCTGCCTGGCCCGCTCCAGCCACTCCCGCACGCCGAGCCCGGTCCGCGCCACGCCGTTGACCACCTCCATCGGCGAGAACGCGTGGACGTGCATGCCGGGGCAGCGGCGCTTCACCTCCGCGGCGATGTCGAAGTAGGCGGTCCCGGGCAGGTCAGGGTGGATCCCGCCCTGCATGCACACCTCGGTCGCTCCGGCCTGCCACGCCTCGGCCGCCCGGTCCCCGACCTGCTCCAGCGAGAGCGTGTAGGCGTCGGCGTCGGTGCGGCGCTGCGCGAAGGCGCAGAACCGGCAGCCGGTGTAGCAGACGTTGGTGAAGTTGATGTTGCGGGTGACCACGTAGGTGATGTCGTCGCCGGCCGCGTCGCGGCGCATGGAGTCGGCGAGCGCGGCGAGCGCCTCCAGCTCCGGCCCGTCGGCACCCAGCAGCGCGAGGGCCTGCGCGTCGGTGATCCCGGCCGGGTCACGCTCGGCCGCCCGCAGCGCGGCCGCCACCTCGGCACGCATGCGCCGGGATGCGCCGGCCGCCGTCCCCCCCGCACCGGCGCCAGCGGATGCCGAACGGCTGCCGCCGGCCGCCCCCGGTGGCCCGGCCCGGGCCGCGGGATCGATCCGGGCCGCCACCGCGGCCCAGTCGCCGTAGACCTCGGCGAAGTCGTCCCGGCGGTCCGCCGTCCGCCCGGTGATGTCGATGGTGACGTGCAGGTCGGTGCGCCCTGACGCCTCGCCCCAGCCGCCATCGGGCTCCTGCCAGGGCAGGCCGTGTGGCATCGCGCCGTCGCGGGCCAGCCCGCTCGCCGGGTCGGCCAGCGCCGCCACGTGTCCGGCCAGCCGGGGATCCAGCCAGGGCTCGGCGATGTACGGCGGGTAGATCGTGAGCCGCTCCCGCAGGGCCATCCCGGCCGCCTCGGTGCGGCGGGCCAGCTCGTCGATCTGCGGCCACGGGCGCTCGGGGTTGACGTGGTCGGGCGTGAGCGGCGAGACCCCGCCCCAGTCGTCGATCCCGGCGGCCAGGATGAGCTGGTAGGCGTCCCCGATCAGGTTGGGCGGGGCCTGGATCCGCGCCGACGGGCCGAGCAGCAGCCTGGCCACCGCGATCGTCGCGGCCAGGTCGTCGAGCTCGGCATCGGGCATGGCGCGCATCTTCGTGTCCGGTTTGGCCCGGAAGTTCTGAACGATAACTTCCTGGATGCCGCCGTACTCCTGCGCGACCCGCCGGATGGCGAAGATCGAGTCCGCCCGCTCGGCCAGCGTCTCGCCGATGCCGATCAGGATGCCGGTGGTGAACGGGACCGCCGACCGGCCCGCGTCCTCCAGCACCCGCAGCCGCACCGCCGGGTCCTTGTCCGGGCTGCCGTAGTGCGGCCCGCCCCGGTCGGTGAACAGCCGGGTCGCGGTGGTCTCCAGCATCATCCCCATCGACGGCGCCACCGGCTTGAGCCGGGCGAAGTCCTGCCAGGTGAGCACGCCCGGGTTCAGGTGCGGCAGCAGGCCGGTCTCCTCCAGCACCCGGACGGCCATCGCCCGGACGTAGGACAGCGTGTCGTCGTAGCCGCTGGCGTCCAGCCACTCCCGCGCCTGCCGCCAGCGGTCCTCGGGCCGGTCGCCGAGGGTGAACAGCGCCTCCTTGCAGCCGAGGGCGGCGCCCTGGCGGGCGATGTCCAGCACCTCGTCCGGGGACAGGTAGGGGCTCTCCAGCCGGCCGGGCACGGTGACGAATGTGCAGTAGCCGCACCGGTCCCGGCAGAGCCGGGTGAGGGGGATGAACACCTTGCGCGAATAGGTGATGACGCCGGGGCGCCCGGCGGCCGCGAGTCCCGCGTCGCGGACCCGGCCGGCGTGCGCCAGCAGCGTGGCCAGCTCTTCGCCGCGGGCATGCATCAGCGTGGCCGCTTCGCCCACGTCCAGTGTCTTGCCGTCCCTGGCGCGGGCCAGCACGCGGCGGAGTGCGCTGGCCGGCGGCGGGGGCTGCTCCAGTGTGCGGGCCGACGTGCGGGGGGCGGGCAAGTCGCTCATACCGGCACTCTAATTCCGGGTCTCCCGCGGTCTGCTACGGCCTCCCCCGTTGCCCGGCCCCGAACCCTGGTCCCGCGGCCCGGTCCCGAACCCTGGTCCCGCGGCCCGGTCCCGGCAGCCCCCGG
>DATINY010000275.1:0-11790 GCA_035473755.1 Streptosporangiaceae bacterium | reverse complement strand
GCAGCAGGAGCAGGCGGTCATGCCGGGCCCCTGGTTCGAGGCGCTGATCGTGGCCGGCCTGGCCATCTTGCTCTGGCAGCCGCGGGCCAGCTGGCGGGCCGTGGTGGCGGGCGGCGTCGTGCTGGGGACCTCGGCCACCTTCGCCCAGGTGGGCGAGGCCCTGATCCTGCCCGCGGTGATCTACCTGCTGGCGGCGGGCAGCGGCTGGCGGCAGGCCATCGGCAAGGCAGCCGCCCTGTGCGCCGCGTTCGCCCTGCCCATCCTGGCCTACTGCGCCGGGTCCTTCCTGCTCACCGGCGACTTCTTCCTGTCGCACTCGGGCGTCACCTCCTTCTACGGGCGGATGGCGGCGGCCGCGGATTGCACGACCATCAGGCTGCCCTCCGCCGAGCGGGGAATGTGCCCCTCCCCGGCCCAGCAGGCGCTGGGGCCCGACTGGCTCGAGTACGGCGACGGCTCCCCGATCCGGCCCTACTACGCGAACCTGCCGCGAGATGAGACCGACCGGCTGATCGCCGACTTCAACCGCCGGGTGCTGACCCAGCAGCCGCAGCGGGTGGCCGCCGCCTACGGCCGCGACGTGGCCAAGGTATTCGCGCTGACCCGCACCGCCAGCCAGGGCGACACGCCCATCTCCCGCTGGCAGTTCCAGACCGCGTACCCCTACTACCCGCCGCACGCCACCGAGCAGATCGTCGCCGCCGCGACCGCCCGTTTCGGCGGCGGCGCGCCGGCCGTCTGGCGGCCCGTCGCCGGCTTCCTGCGCTCCTACCAGCTCGGCGGCGGCTACACCCCCGGCCCGGTCCTGGCGCTGTGCACGCTGACCGGCCTGGCCGGCTGCGCCGCCCTGCTGCGCCGGCGGGCGGGCCCCCAGATCCGCCAGCCCGCCCTGGCCTGCCTGCTGCTGTTCACCTCGGGGGCGGCGCTGCTGCTGGTGTCGGACCTGTTCGAGTTCTCCTGGCGGTACCAGCTGCCCGCGCTCGTCACGCTCGTGCCGGCCGGGGCGCTCGGGATCACCGTCATCGTCCGCTGGGCCGGGGCCCGGCGGGGTTCCGGCGGCGTTCCCGGCCGCGGCGAGCGCGGGGTGGCCGTCGGCCCGGCTGGTTCGCCCGCCGAGGGCGCCACGCGCTAGCCCGGTTTGGCGGTCCGATCACGGGTAGCCCCCCCGCAGCGGCGGCGCCGCGAGTCATGGGGCGATGATGGTGGCGCCGCCGCGCCCACGAGGAACGCCGAGGAGAAGCAGATGGCCGGATGGACGGCAGACGACATGCCCGACCAGTCGGGCAAGACGGTCCTCGTGACCGGCGGCAACTCCGGGCTGGGCTATGAGACGGTGCGGCAACTGGCCCGCAAGGGCGCCCGGGTGCTGCTGGCCGCGCGGGACCGCGGCCGCGGGACGGCGGCCCTGGAGCGTCTCGGCGCCGAGGCGCCGGGAAGCCAGGCGGAGCTGGCCCAGATCGACCTGGCCGACCTCACCAGCGTCGAGCGCTTCGCCGCCGGGTTCCTGGCCGGCGGCGAGGGCCTGGACCTGCTCATCAACAACGCCGGCGTGATGGCCATCCCGCACCGGGAGACCACCGCCCAGGGCTACGAACGGCAGTTCGGCACCAACCACCTCGGCCATTTCGCCCTGACCGGCCGGCTCCTGCCCGCCCTGGCCCGGCGGGCCGGCAGCCGGGTGGTCACCGTCAGCAGCAACCAGCACAAGCGGGCCAAGGGCATCGACTTCGACGACCTGCAGGCCGAGCGCGGCTACCGGCCCTGGGGCGCCTACGCCCAGTCCAAGCTGGCCAACGCCATGTTCGTCCTCGAGCTCGACCGGCGGCTGCGCGCCGCCGGCCTGGACATCGTCTCGGCCGGCGCCCACCCCGGGTTCGCCCACACCAACCTCCAGCTCGCCGGCCCCCGGTCGGGCGGCACCAGCCTGGTCGCCCGCGGGATGGGCCTGGCGACGCGGCTGTTCGCGCAGCCCGCCCGCGACGGCGCGCTGCCGACGCTGTACGCGGCCACCGCCGCGGACGTGCACGGCGGTGACTACTTCGGGCCGGACGGCCCAGGGGAGATGCGGGGGCGTCACCCCAAGCTGGTGCAATTCTCCGCGGCCGCACACGACCAGGCCGCCGCGGCGCGCCTGTGGGCGGTGTCCGAGGAGCTGACCGGCGTCACGTTCGAGGCGCTGACCGCGCAGTAGCCCGCCCTTGTCAGCGGGCCGGGGCCCGCCAGCGAGACCGGGGCCCCGTCAGCGGGCCGGGGCCGCTCAGCCCGCCCGGGCGATCGACTCCTCGACCGCGGCCTGCACCTCGGCCGGCCGCTCCATGTGCGGCATGTGCCCGGCGCCGTCGATCAGGTGACGGTCCGCGCCGGCCACGGACTCCGCCTGCGCGGGCGGGATGATGCGGTCCGCGGTGCCCCAGACCACCGTGACCGGCACCTCCCCGCCGCACGCCGCGAGGGCGGCGGCGGAGCCGGTGCGCTGCGTGTCGCCGTCCAGGAGCGTGTCCACCAGCGTGTGCAGGGCCGCCTCGACCCCGTCCAGCCGCTTGTACGCGAGCAGGTCGTCGATCAGCTGGCGGGTCACCAGGCTCTCGTCGGCGAACAGCTGGCCCACGACCGGCTTGAGCTCGCGCCGCGTCTGCGCGTCGGCGAAGCCTCGCAGGTAGCCGGCGTTGATCTCCGGCCCGAAGCCGGAGGGGGCGATCAGGGTGAGCGAGGAGACCCGGAGCGGGTCCCGGGCGGTGGCGGCGAGCGCCACGGCGCCGCCCAGCGAGTGACCCACCAGGTGGGCGCGCTGGACGCCGATCGCGTTGAGCACGCCGAGAACGGTGCCGGCCAGCATCTCGACCGAGCCGTCGCCCACGTCCTTGGCGGACGTGCCGTGCCCGGGCAGGTCGAGCGCGTAGACGCGGTACCGCGCGGCCATCGGCTCCTGCAGGAACAGCCAGGAGTTGCGGTCGCCGCCGTAGCCGTGGATGAGCAGCACCACGTCGCCGTCCTGGCCGGTCCCGGCATAGCTGACCTTCCGCCCGCCGACCTCGGCCGTCTCGACGGCGGGGCCGCCGGCCGCGTCGTCGGGGACGCCGGCGTCGATCACCGCGCGCGCCTCCGCCACGGCGGCGTCGAGGTCGTCCTCGCTGACGCCGGGGGGAGCGATCAGCGCGATGGCGCTGCTGACCGGGACGTCTTCCCCCACTCTCGCGATGATGCGCCGCAGGGTACCGGCGTCGGCCGCCTCCAGCGTTCCGGCGATCTTCTCCGTCTCGATGTCCGCGAGGTCGTCGCCGGCGCTCACGTCGTCGCCCTCGGCCACGATCCAGGCGGTGATCTTGCCGAGCTGCATCGACAGGCCCCACTTCGGCATCGTCACCGCGACGATCCGCTCGTCGGTCACCGGGTCCACTCCGCCACCGTCTTGACGGCGTTCACGATGCGCTGAGCGTCCGGTATGTAGATGTCCTCGAGCGTGTTCGAGAACGGCACCGGCGTGTGCGGCGCCGTCACCATCTCGACCGGGGCCCGCAGTGAGCCGAAGGCCTTCTGGGCGGCGAGCGCCGAGATGTCGGTGGCCACCGAGCACCGCGGGTTCGCCTCGTCCACCACCACGAGCCGGCCGGTGCCCTCGACGCTCTCCAGCACGGTGTCCTCGTCGAGCGGGCTGGTGGTGCGGAGGTCGACCACCTCGCATTCCACCCCGTCGGCAGCGAGCTGCCGCGCCGCCTCCAGCGAGGTGTGCACCATGCGGCCGAGCGCCACGATCGTGACGTCCCCGCCCTCGCGCACCACGTTCGCCTCCCCGAACGGCAGCGCGTAGCTCTCCTCCGGCACCGGCCCGGCCAGGTCGTAGAGCGCCTTGTGCTCGAAGAAGATCACCGGGTCGTTGTCGCGGATCGCCTGCGTCAGCAGGCCCTTGGCGTCGTACGGGGTGGCCGGGAGGACGACCTTCAGCCCCGGGACGTGGGTGAACAGCGGGTACAGGCACTGTGAGTGCTGCGCCGCGGCCCGGAGCCCGGCCCCGTACATGGTGCGGATCACGACCGGCGTGACCGCCTTGCCGCCGAACATGTACCGGAACTTCGCCGCCTGGTTGTAGATCTGGTCGAAGCAGACCCCCATGAAGTCGACGAACATGAGCTCGGCGACCGGGCGCATCCCGGCCGTCGCCGCGCCGATCGCGGCGCCGATGAACGCCGACTCGGAGATCGGGGTGTCGAGCACCCGGCCCGGGAACTTGTGGTACAGCCCCTTCGTCACGCCGAGCACACCGCCCCAGGCGTCCATCTCGCCGGGCGATCCCTCGCCGCCGGCGTTGTCCTCGCCCATGATGATGACGCTCTCGTCGCGCTCCATTTCCTGGGCCAGCGCCTCGTTGATCGCCTCGCGGTAGGTGATGGTGCGTGCCATGGCCGGCCTCCTGTCAGTAGCGGACGTAGACGTCGGTGAGCAGGTCCGCCTCGGCCGGCGGCGGGGCCGCCTTCGCCTCGTCGACGGCCCGGTCGATCGTGGCCGCGACCTCGGCGTCGGCGGCGTCGAGGTCGGACTGGGTGAGCTCGCCCGTCGCGGTCACCCGGGTGGCGAAACGCCTGAGGCAGTCCAGCTCGGCCCGCGCGTGCTCGACCTCGCCGGCCCGGTAGGTCTGCTGGTCGCCCTCGAAATGGCCGAAGTAGCGGGTGAACTTCATCTCCAGCAGCGTCGGGCCGCCGCCCGCGCGGGCGCGGGCGATCGCCTCGCTCGCCGCCTCGTGCACGGCGAAGAAGTCGAAGCCGTCGACGATGACGCCCGGCATGCCGAACCCGGCGGCGCGGTCGGCGATGTTGTCGCTGGCCACCGACCAGGTGCTGGATGTGGTCTCGGCGTACCCGTTGTTCTCGGCGACGAACATGACCGGCAGGTTCCACACCGAGGCCAGGTTCATCGACTCCAGCGTCGTGCCCTGGTTGCTGGCGCCGTCGCCGAAGAACGCGACGCTGACGCCGCCGGTGCCCTTGAGCTTGGCCGCCAGCGCCGTCCCGCAGATCAGCGGCGGCCCGCCGCCGACGATGCCGTTGGCGCCGAGCATGCCCTTGGACAGGTCGGCGATGTGCATCGAGCCGCCCTTGCCGTGGCAGCTGCCGGTCTTGCGGCCGTAGATCTCGGCCATCATCTCGCCCACGTCCACGCCCTTGGCGATGCAGTGGCCGTGGCCGCGATGGGTGCTGGCGATGGTGTCACGGTCGTCGAGGTTGCTGCACACGCCGACGGCCGAGGCCTCCTCGCCCGCGTACAGGTGCACGAAGCCCGGGATCTCGCCGGACGCGAACTCCGCGTGCACGCGTTCCTCGAACTCGCGGATCGCCCGCATCATCCGGTAGGCACTCAGCAGCTGCTCCCGGGTCAGAGCCTTCCGCTCCACCGTGTCGGTCATGTGCTCCTCCTAGACGGTCGGTGCGTGTAAATCCTCGCTGGACGATGGCGATTGGCCGCGCTGCCAATCGCGGGTGCGCCGGAGCAGGCCGAGGCGGGCGCTGGCCGCCAGGACCGCGGGCACGTCCAGGCACCGCGGCCCGTCGGCGCGCAGCCGGACGGTGGGCGACTCGCCCGGCTCGAAGGTGAGCTCGCGCTCGCCGTCCACGGCGATGACGCCCGCCCGGGCATCGATCGGGTGCACGGATCCGGGGTGCATCCGCTCGACCTCGCTCACCCCCACCGGGACCACCAGGCCCGGTGCGATGGGAGCCAGGACGGTGCGCGGCGCCTCGGGGGTGAGGCGGGCGGTGACCCCGTGCGGCTCGTGCCGGGCCACGGGGGACAGCTGGCCCAGGATGCTGGACAGGCCGATCGCGTCGGGTTCCGCGAACGCGCAGAAGAGCTGGGTCAGCGTCGCCGGGTCCCACACCGCGCGGCTCCCGACATGGCGCTCGGTGGACACCGCGACGTCGATGAGCGCCGTCTCGGCCCGGTCGCCCACCCGCGCCTCGAGCAGCTTGGCGCGGGCCGTGACGTCGTCGGCCGGGACCGTGCCGGTGGCGACTAAGCCCGCCGCCAGGCCGGCGATGGTCGCCTCCCGGACCGCCGGGAACGTGTTGTTGGTGCCCGTCGACAGCGCCAGCATCGGCACGTCGCCGGCCGCTGACGCGGTGACCCGGGCGGTGCCGTCGCCGCCGAGGCAGACGATCACCTGCGCGCCCGCGGTCACCATCCGCCGGACGGCGTCCACCGTGTCCTGCGCGGTCTGCCGGATCGGCTGGCCGTCGAGAAACTCGACCTCCGGCCACCGGCCGCCGGCGCCGCGGCGCCGCTCGATCGCGCGGAACACCGCCGCGGAGATGCCGCCCAGGTCGGTGCCGAGCAGTACCCGCTGCACGCCCACCGCGGCGAGCGCGGTGAGCATGCGCTGGATCATGTTGGCCTTCTCGGCCGTCGGGAACACCGAGGCCTGCGTCACCAGGCGCCGGATGTCGCGACCGGACAGCGGGTTCGCCACCACCCCGACGATCGCGTCACCCACGGCCCACCTCCTGGCACCTACTCTGCTCGCCAATCCGGGAAACGGGAATAGCCGCGGCAGGTGCTGATGACCCGCCCCGGCCCGCGACATGGCGTTCACGCTGTGTTCACTTTGGCGGAATGCGGCCGGCCTTGCCGTTCCGGGCATTTTGGGCCATAGTGATGGGCGCCTGCCCCACGGCACCAGCGGGGGAACCACCGTCGTGAGGGATATACAGATGTGCAACCAGAATGAGTGGATCGTCCGTGAGGCCTTCCGGGCCTACGACCGCGGCGACGTGGCGCGGATGATGGATTTCGTGGACCCGGAGGTCGACTGGACCTACCGGGACCCGGAGCTGGACGACCCGGAGCCGCAGGTCTGCCATGGCCGCGGGGAGCTGGAGAAGGCGCTGCGCCGCCAGGCCAACCGCGGGCTGCGGGCCCAGCTCGAGGAGGTCATCGCGGCCGGTGACCGGGTGATGCTGGTGATGCGGACGCCGGGGATCGATGAGATCCGGCGCCGGCAGGCCGACGACCGGACCTATGACATCGTCACGGTCCGGGACGGGCTGATCGTCGGGCTGACCGCCTGCCGCGACCGCAGTGAGGCGCGATCGCTCGCCGGGATCGGCTAGCCGGCCCGGGCGCGTGGATCTGGGGCTGACCGGCAGGTTGGCGGTGTGACGACCCGTCTGGTGCACCTTGTCGTTGACGCCGCCGACCCACCGGGCCTGGCGCGGTTCTGGTCCGCGGCCCTGGGGTGGGATGTTGGCGCCGAGGAGCCCGGCGAGGTGGTGGTGTGGCCGCGCGGCTACGACTACCCCGATCCGGGCGCGCTGCCGCTGGTCTTCGTACCGGTGCCCGAGCCGAAGACGGGGAAGAACCGGGTGCACATCGACCTGGCCTCAACGTCCGCCGCCCACCAGGCGGCCGAGGTCGATCGCCTGCTCGGCCTGGGCGCGACCCGGGCCGGCATCGGCCAGGGCGAGGTGCCCTGGGTCGTGCTGGCCGACCCGGAAGGCAACGAGTTCTGCGTGCTCGACCCGCGGCCCGTCTATGCCGGCATCGGGCCGGTCGCCGCCGTGGTGACCGACTGCGCCGACCCGGTGTCCCTGGCGCGGTTCTGGCGCGAGGCGGCGGGCTGGATCGTGCACGAGGAGGGTGAGGCCTTCGCCTCGCTGCGATCGCCCTCCGGCGCCGGCCCCTACCTCGAGTTCCTGCGCGTGCCCGGGGCCAAGGTGGTCAAGAACCGGATACATCTGGACGTCAGGCCCTATCCGGACGGCGACCAGCGCGCCGAGGTGGAGCGGCTGCGGGAACACGGTGCCCGGCGGCCGGCCGACGCGGGCCAGGGCGAGGTGCCTTGGGTCGTCCTGGCCGACCCGGAGGGCAACGAGTTCTGTGTCCTCACCCCCCGCTGACGGCCCGGCCGTGGGCGCGGAAACCCGCGAGCAGCGCCGGGGTGTTCTGCGGTACGGTCCGGCGATGGACGATGAGGATGGCTACTTCGGGGAACAGGTAGCGGCGGCCTACGACGAAGAGTCGGCGGAGATGTTCGAGCCGCGCGCCGTCGATGCGGCGGTCGACGTCCTGGCCGGGCTGGCCGCCGGTGGCCGGGCGCTGGAACTGGGCATCGGGACGGGACGCATCGCCCTGCCGCTGGCGCGCCGCGGCGTGCCGGTCCACGGCATCGACCTGTCGCGGGCGATGGTGGCCCGGCTGCGCGCCAAGCCGGGCGGCGACGCGATCGGGGTGACGATCGGCGACTTCGCGACGACGAGGGTGGACGGGACGTTCTCGGTCGCGTACCTGGTGTTCAACACGATCATGAACCTGACGACGCAGGAGGCCCAGGTGGCCTGCTTCCGCAACGCCGCGGCTCACCTGGAACCCGGCGGCTGCTTCGTCATCGAGGTTCACATGCCCGAACTGCGTCGGCTCCCGCCCGGGCAGGATGTCGTGCCGTGGCACGTGAGCCCGGCCCGGTGGGCGTTCGACCGCTACGACGTCGCTACCCAGGCGATGAGCTCCAACTACATCGAGGTCGCAGGTGGCCGCGGCAGCTACCGCTCGATCCCCTTCCGGTACGTGTGGCCGGCCGAGCTGGACCTGATGGCCCAGCTCGCCGGGCTGCGGCTGCGCGAGCGGTGGGAGGGGTGGGCGCGGGAACCCTTCACCAGCGAGAGCGAGACCCACGTCTCGATCTGGGAGAAACCCCATGTTTGAGCACCCGGTCGATGTCAGGTGGCGTGATGTGGATGCCCTGGGACACGTCAATCACGCGGTGTTCCTGACCTACCTCGAGGAGGGCCGGGATGCGTTTTACACGCGGATGCTGGGCAGTGACCCCATCTATGTCGTGGCCCGGCTCGAGGTTGACCTGCGGGCGGAGGTCGGCTACCCGGACCGCCGGGTGACGGTGCGCATCGAGGTGGAGCGCCTGGGCACGACGAGCCTCACGACCCGGGAAACCGTCCTCACCCCCGCGGGCGAGGTGGCGGCGCAGGCGCGGGTCGTCACGGTCCGCTGGGACGCTGGTCAGCGCAAGCCGGTCCCGTTCAGCGAGGCCGAGCGCGCTCGGCTGGCGGAGGCCACGACCGGGTGACCGGCACGGGCGCGGGCCCGGGACCGCGGTCTACGGGGCGCCGAGATGCTCGCCGAGGAAGCCGGCGGTCGCCTGCACCGCCTGGGCCACGTAACGGTCGTTGTCGTACAGGTCGACGTGCAGCGTGCAGTCGAGCCAGACGATCCGCTTCGGCCCGCCCATGCGCTCATACGCCTCGCGCGCTCCCGCGGGTGAGCAGTACGCGTCTTCCACGCCGTGCACGATCAGGCCGGGCCTGGGCGCCAGGAAGTCGGCACCGATCATGTTGTCGACCGTGATCAGTTCCCGTACCGACCGGCGGGTCACCGAGTTCTGCCAGGTCGCGGACGCTCCCCGGGAGGTGCCGTAGTAGGAGTACGGCTCCTCGCCGGGCATCGCGGCCTCGCCTTCGGTGGCGACCGCCGGCAGGTACTCCGGTTCACCGCCGGCGTCCTGCTGCTCCAGGACGCCGGTGAACGAGGACAGGGCCGCCGGATAACCGTCCGGCCCCATGCCCGCCCGCATGCCGTACGGCGTGTTGTAGGCGCCGGCGATCCCGGCGAACGCCTTGACCCTGGGGTCGAAGGCCGCGAACTTCAGGGCGTATCCGCCGCCCAGGCAGATGCCTACCGCGCCGATCGCGTCCGGGTCCACCTGCCGGTGGCGGCGCAGGAACGAGACCGCCGCCGCCAGGTCCCGCAGCTTGCCCTGCGGATCCTCGTCGCGGCGCGGCAGCCCGCCCGACTCACCGAAGCTGCGGTGGTCGAACGCCAGGGTCGCGTATCCGGCCTCGGCGAGCGCCGCGGCATAGGTCCCGGTGACCTGGTCGCGGGTGCCGGTGAACGGGCCGGTGAAGACCAGACCCGGCCGCCGGCCTCCCGGCTGGGCCCGCAGGTCACCCACCAGGGTCAGCCCGTCGGAGCGGAACTCGACCCGTTCGCAATCAACCACCTGTGCCCCCATTCGTCATCGCGCCGGCTGATGGCTATTACAGCTCAACGATTATGGTCACGGGGCCGTCGTTGGTCAGGCTGACCTTCATGTCGGCGCCGAAGACCCCGGTCTCCACCCGGGCGCCCAGCGCGCGCAGGGACGTGACCACGGCGTCGACGAGCGGTTCGGCGACCGGGCCGGGAGCGGCGGCCTGCCAGGTCGGCCGGCGGCCCTTGTCGGTGCTGGCGTAGAGCGTGAACTGGCTGACGACCAGCAGCGGCGCGCCCACGTCGGAGCAGGACTTCTCGCCCTCCAGGATGCGCAGCCCCCACAGCTTGGCGGCCAGCTTCGTTGCCGACTGCTGCGTGTCCGTGTGGGTGACGCCGACCAGGACGAGCAGGCCCGGCTCGTCGATGGCGCCCACCACCCGCCCGTCGACGGCCACGCTGGCCTGGCTCACCCGCTGCACGACAACTCGCACGGACCTCCCTTCGGCAGAAGCGATCTGCAGGCTATCTGGGCCGCGGACCGCGCCGGGCGGAGGATGGGCAGCATGACCGGCTATCAGGTAGTGCCGATCGGATGGGTCGAGTCGCCGCTGAAGGACCGGGCGCAGGCGCCGCGGCAGGGGGACGAGGGCGCGCCGGACGCCTGGCTGGTCTTCCAGCCGGAGGTGGCCGAAGGCCTGCGTGACCTCGCGCCCGGGGCCGAGATCATCGTGCTGACGTGGCTGGACCGGGCGGCCCGCGACGTGCTGGTCACCCGGCCGCGCGATGATCCCGCGCGCCCGCCCACCGGGGTCTTCAGCACCCGCTCCCCGGACCGCCCTAACCCGATCGGGCTGCACCGGGTCCAGGTAGTCGCGGCCGAGGGACTGCGGATCCTGGTCCGGCCCCTGGAGGCGCTGGACCAGACACCGGTGATCGACGTGAAGCCCGTCCTGGGCGATGCGGCTGAACGGTAACCGGTAGCTGGCCCGGGTAACCTCGGCCGGTCACGGCGGCGCCCGGCGGGGCCTTACGATGTGGCTCGATGCTGACATCAGGGCCCATGGCCCCGGGGGTCGATGACCGCACGCGGGCCGCTGCCCTGCGTGACCGGCTGGTGCCGCCGATGCCGGGCAGCCGGTTGTGGGGGTGGCTGGGGCCGCTGCTGGTGACGGCGCTGGGGACGTTTGTGCGGTTTAACCGGCTCAGCGTCCCGCATGCGGTGATCTTCGATGAGACCTATTACGTGTCCGACGCTTGGGGGATTTTGCGGTTCGGGGTGGAGCACAACTACATCGCCAGCCGCAACACGCTGATCGCCCGCGGCGACGGCCGCATTTTCGCGCCCGGCGGGGAGTTCGTGGTCCATCCCCCGTTCGGCAAGATCTTGATCGCGGGCGGGGAGTGGGTGTTTGGGCTGACCCCGTTCGGGTGGCGGTTCGCCGTCGCGGTCGCCGGGTCTGTGGCGATTCTGATGGTGGCGCGGACCGCGCGGCGGATGACGCGGTCGACGCTGCTGGGGTGTGTGGCCGGGCTGCTGCTGGCGCTGGACGGGCTGGAGTTCGTGATGTCGCGGACCGCGCTGCTGGACATTTTTGTGATGTTCTGGGTGCTGGCCGCGTTCGCCCTGCTGGTGATCGACCGCGACCGCACCCGCGGCCGGTACGCCGGGGCGGCCATCGCGGCCGGGGCGGCGGGCGGCCCGCACGCGGCACCGCCGCGGCTGGGGGTGCGGTGGCTGCGCCTGGCGGCCGCGGTGTGCCTGGGGCTGGCGTGCGCGTCGAAGTGGAACGGCGTCTGGTATGTGCCGGCGTTTTTCGCGCT
>DATINY010000274.1:0-3196 GCA_035473755.1 Streptosporangiaceae bacterium | reverse complement strand
TGCCGCGGCCGGTGTCGTAGGCCTCCCTGATCCCGTCCAGGCCGACGATCTTGCCGCCGGTCGGCAGGTCCGGCCCCGGCACGAACCGCATGAGCTCGTCCAGGCCCGCCTCGGGATGGGCGATCAGGTGCCGGGCGGCGGCAATGACCTCGCCGAGGTTGTGCGGGGCCATGTTGGTGGCCATGCCGACGGCGATGCCGGAGGCCCCGTTGACGAGCAGGTTGGGCAGCCCGGCCGGGAGCACCTCGGGCTGGGTCTCGGTGCCGTCGTAGTTCGGCTGGAAGTCGACGGTGTCCTCGTCGATCGAGCCGACCATCTCCATCGCCGCCGCGGTCAGCCGGGCCTCGGTGTAGCGCATCGCGGCGGCGGAGTCGTCGCCGCCCAATGAGCCGAAGTTCCCGTGCCCGTCCACCAGCGGCAGCCGCATCGCCCATGGCTGCGCCATCCGGACCAGCGCGTCGTAAATGGCGCTGTCGCCGTGCGGATGCAGCCGTCCCATGACCTCGCCGACGACCCGGGCGCACTTGACGTGGCCGCGGTCGGGCCGCAGCCCCATCTCGTTCATCTGGTAGAGGATCCGGCGCTGCACGGGCTTCAGCCCGTCCCGGGCGTCGGGCAGCGCGCGCTGGTAGATGACCGAGTAGGCGTACTCGAGGTAGCTGCCGCGCATCTCCTCGGCGACGTCGATGTCGAGGATGTGCTCCTCGAAATCCTCGGGGGGCTGGGTTGTCGTGGTGCGTCTGGCCATGTCCGCCATTGTGCCGCCTGCAACCCCCCAACCATGCCTAACGAGACCGCGTGGCGCGACCACGGCCAGCCCGCCGGGCCGTGCCCTCCCGGCCGGCCCCCGGCCGGGGGTCAGGTGGCGGAGAAGCCGCCGTCCACGCAGATGAGCTGGCCGGTGACGTAGGCGCTGGCGCGGCTGGCCAGGAAGACGGCGATGCCCTCGAAGTCGGCGGCCTCGCCGTTGCGGCCAACCATGGTGCGGGCGGCCAGTGCCGCCGCGCGGACGGGGTCCGCGGCGACCTCGCGGGTGAGCGGGGTGGCGACGAAGCCGGGTGCGACCGCGTTGCAGCACACACCCCGGGCCGCCCAGGCCTCGGACTGGGACCTGGTGAGCGAGACCAGGCCGCCCTTGGTGGCGCCGTAGCCGCCGCTGTTGCCGAACGCCCTCATCGCCTGCTGGGAGGCGATGTTGATGATCCGCCCCCAGCCGCGCCCGGCCATCGCCGGGCCGAACCGCTGGCCCAGCAGGAAGGGGGCGGTGAGGTTGACGGCCATGAGCCGGTCCCAGTCGGCCAGCGTCAGCGCGGCCAGTTCGGGCCGGATGTTGAGGCCGGCCGCGTTCACCACGATGTCGGGCTCGCCCAAAGGGCCGGCGGCCGCCGCGGCGGCCCGCTCCACGCCGGCCCGGTCGGCGAGGTCGGCGCTGACCCACGCGGCCTGGCAGCCGTCGGCCCGCAGCCACGCCGCGGTGTCCGCGAGCGCCGCCTCCCCCCGCGCCAGCAGCACCACCCCGGCGCCCGCCCGGCCCAGCGCGCCGGCGATGCCCCGGCCGATGCCCGAACTGCCGCCGGTCACCAGGGCCACCTTGCCCTCCAGCGAGAACAGGCGGTCGAGGAAGGCGGTCACCGGCGGCCCTCACGGCTCTGGCGGGCTAGCACGGGGGTGCCTG
Organism: Streptosporangiaceae bacterium; assembly: GCA_035473755.1. Classification (GTDB taxonomy): domain Bacteria; phylum Actinomycetota; class Actinomycetes; order Streptosporangiales; family Streptosporangiaceae; genus UBA9676. Next base: position 1,521 of record DATINY010000274.1, on the reverse strand, counting down.
GCGCCGGCGGGGAGGGCGCGGTCAGAGCGCGGGGCGGGCGCCGACCAGCCCCAGCGCGCGGGCCGCCAGCCGGCAGCCGCTGGCCAGTGCCTCCATCGGCGGCTTCTTGTCCAGCCATGGGGGGAGGAACCCGGCGCAGAACGCGTCCCCGGCGCCCGTGCCGTCTACGAACTTCTCGACCGGCTGCGCGGGAACCCGGACCGGGTCCCGCCCGTTGGCGAACACGGCGCCTTCCGGCCCCAGCTTCACCACGACATGGGGATACCAGGCGGTCAGCACCCGGATGGCCTGCATCGGGTCGTCCCGGCCGGTGAGCACGGCGGCCTGCGCGTCGTTCACGAACAGCAAGGTGGCGCCGCCGGTCAGGTCCAGGAACGGCTCGGCCCCGACCCGCTCCAGCGGGGCGGCCGAGGCGCCGTCGACCGACACGCTCATGTTCGCCTCGAGCGCCCGCTCCATCGAGGTCACGGCGGCTGCCCTGGAGCCCTCGTTCAGCAGCGTGTAACCGGAGACGTGCAGGTGACAGCCGGGCGTGAAGAGGTCCTTGGGCAGGTCGTCGGGCGACAGGACCGCGTTCGCGCCGGGGTCGGAGAGCATGGTGTGGTCACCCTTGTGGGTGACCATCACGACGCACGTGCCCGTTGGCCGCTCAGGGTCCATCACCAGCCGGGCGTCCACCCCGTAGCCCATCAGCTCCATGTCCCGGTTACGGCCGGCGATGTCGGCGCCGCGCCGGCCCACGAACGCCACCTCGGCGCCGTCCACGGCGAGCCACGCGGCGATGTTGGCGCCTGAACCGCCGCCGTGCATCGTCACGGTGGCGGGGGTGTCGCTGCCCTTCGCGAGGGGAAGGGCAGCATGGGCGACCGTATCGGTCATCAGGTCACCAACGACGACAACGCGCGTCATGATTCACCACCTTGGTCATGGACTGGGGTCGCTGACGCGGCCACACCCGCGCTGGGCGCAGGGCTGGCGGATTAAAACCTAACACGGTGGGCGAGTCCGGCTCGTGGCGTTCCGCACTGAATCCCCACATTGGCGGGCTTGCGGCATCCGCGCCCGCACCGGTGACGGCAGTGCTAACAATGGGCTCACCACGGCGAAAGCCGTCGGCGGATGGCCGGGATGTGCCAGTCCGGCGACCGCGGGCATACCCTGGGTCGCCCGGGGCACGAGAGGTTGCCAAAGCGCACGGAGGAGGGCACCGGGACATGGCGTGGACATGGCGGTTCGAGAAGATGGACGGGACGCCGGCCACGGCCCGGGACCTGCCGAAGGAGACCTTCGCCAGCCAGAGCGATGCGGAGACCTGGCTCGGCGAGAGCTGGCGCGGGCTGCTGGAGGCGGGCGTGGACCAGGTGACGCTGCTGGAGGAGGGCCGGGCCGAATACGGCCCGATGAGCCTGCACCCGGAGGACTGAGACCGGGCGGCGGTCAGTCCCGGGCGGGGCTGGCGGTGCGCGCCGGGTCCCGCTCGATCACCGGGCCGAGTATCTCGTCGATCCTGCCCATCAGCTC
>DATINY010000273.1:0-4526 GCA_035473755.1 Streptosporangiaceae bacterium | reverse complement strand
GGCCGGCACCGGCCGCCATGCGCCCGGCCAGCGGCAGCCCCGCCCCGGCCAGCTGGCCGGCGGGGGCAGCGCGTGACGGACGACGCCCCCGCGACACTGCTCGGCCTGGCCCGCGCCGCCGCCGTGGAGGCGGGCCGGCTGCTGGCCGCCGGTCGGCCGCCGGGCCGGTCGGGCCGGCCGGAGGTGGCCGGCACCAAGTCGAGCCCGACCGACGTGGTCACCGAGATGGACCGGGCGTCGGAGGCGCTGATCACCGACCGGCTGCGGTCGCGGCGGCCGGGTGACGCGGTTCTCGGCGAGGAGGGCGGGGAGTCGGGGCACGGCCGGGTGCGGTGGATCATCGACCCACTGGATGGGACCGTCAACTACCTGTACGGGCTGGCGGACTGGGCGGTCAGCATCGCCGCCGAGGTCGACGGCACGCTGGTGGCGGGGGTGGTAGCGGCGCCGGCCCACGGTGAGGTCTTCACCGCCGTCGCCGGCGGCGGCGCCTGGCTGCAGGCAGGAGACGCACCGCCCGTCCGGCTGCGCTGCAACACCGGGGTAACGCTGGCGCAGGCGCTGGTGGCGACCGGGTTCGGGTACGAGGCGGGCCGGCGCAAGGTCCAGGGCGAGGTGGTCGCGGCGGTGCTGCCCCGGGTGCGTGACATCCGCCGGGGCGGCTCCTGCGCGGTGGACCTGTGCTCGGTAGCGGCGGGCCGCGTGGACGCGTTCTACGAGCGCGGCGTGAACTACTGGGACTACGCCGCGGGCGGCCTCATCGCCACCGAGGCTGGGGCCCGGCTGGGCGGGCTGGCGGGAAAGCCGGCCAGCCCGGAGCTGGCCATCGCGGCCGAGCCGGTGCTGTTCGGCGAGCTGCACGGCCTGCTCGCGAGCCTGCACCCGGACCGGGATGACCCCGGCCCGGTGCCGGCCGGCCCCGCCTAGGTCTGGGCGCTGCGGGTCAGGGTGCCGGTCGGGTTGGTGCCGTTCGCCCGCAGGAACGTGAAGGCAACGGTCCCAGTGGGCCGGGAGACCAGCGTGATGACGCCGTCGGGGCAGTTCGCCCGTCCGCTGGCGATGGTCTGGTCCAGGGTGACCTTGCGCTTCGCGACCGCGACGATGGCCAGCCGGCCCGAGCAGCTGAGCTGCGGGTAGGTGATGGTGCCCGTGGCCGAGCCGGCCGGGAGGGAGATCCGCACGATCACCGTCAGCACCGGGCCGGTCTGGTGAACCTGCCCCGACCAGTTGCCCGTCAGCGTGGTGGGAGCCCGGGCCGAGAGCAGGGGCGTGGGCAGCCTGGTCGCGCCCGCCTGAGAGGTGCCGGCCGTCGCCCCGCCCGCCTGACCGGACGAGCCCCGATGCGGGCGGACGAAGATGAAGACCGCCGCCGCCGCGATCGCCAGCACGCACACCGCGCAGGCCACGCTCCACAAGACGACGCCGGAGCGGGACCGGGCCGGCGCGGGCGGGCGGTGGGCCGGGCCGATTTCCGGCAACCTGGCGGCCAGCTTGGCCTGCCTGGCCCCCTCGGTGAGGAGCCCAGCCGACAGGTCGTGCCCGCTAAGGAGCCTGGTCAGCACGGCCCGGGCCACCGGACGAGCGGCCGGGTCCGGTGCCAGGCAGGCGGCCACGACCTCGCGCAGGTCCTCGTGCAGCGCCGCCAGATCCTGCGGCCCCACCGGCGGGCGGCCCAGCGCGGCGAACAGGACGGTGTTCGCCCAGGCCAGCAGGTCAGCGGCGGGCGTAGCCGCGCCGTAGGGCGGGGTAATGCCGAAATTGGTCAGACACGGCCCGTCCCGGCCGAGCACCACCCGGTCCGGGCCGAGCGACCCGTGGACGAGCCCGGTCTGGTGGATCGCCATCAGCCCGGTCGCGGTGCCGACCGCCACCGCGTCCAGGCCCGGGCCCGTCAGCGGCCCTTCCCGCCAGACGGTCTCGATCAGAGTGGACCCGGGGATGTACTCGGTGACCAGGTAGGGGACGTGGGCCTCGACCCCCGCGTCCAGGATCCGCGCCGCGCAGAACGGGGCGACCCGGCGGGCCACCCGCGCCTCTGCGGTAAACCGGTCCCTGGCGGCCGCGTCCGCTACCCGTTCCCCACCGAGCAGCGTGACAATGACCTCGCCGTCGTCGACCATCTTGGCCATGAACACCCGCGGAGCGCTTCCGTCCGGCCCGGGCCGGCTGTCGATCCTGCCGGTGAACCGGTAGTGGCCCACGCGTCGGGGGTCGTCGGCCTGCAGCGGCATGACGTTGGGCATGCGGGGTCTTTCCCGGTGGGACGGCTGGGTTCAGGGCTGGCCGGAGGTACCGTTCGTACCCTACGCACTTTTGCTGGTTAACAGCGTCCATCGGGGGAACTTCGTCTACGGGCCAATCCCGGGCATCGCGTGCCGGCGATCGCCGGGGAACACGCCCGCGACACGGCTTCTTCAGCCTTACGTGTGCCCGGCGTCCGGACGTGGCAGAATTCCCCGCCGGATTCGGGCACAACTGGGGGGCCCGGAGCGTTACACGGAGGCGCATGAAGATGGAGGGGGTGCAGGACCCAGATGGCCACTGACTACGACAGCCCGCGCAAGACCGACGAGGAAATGACGGAGGACAGCCTGCAGGAGCTGCAGGCGCGCCGGATGGACAAGTCCTCCAGCACGATCGACGTCGACCCTGATGACGTCGCGGAGTCGCTGGAGCTGCCCGGCGCGGACCTGTCCAACGAGGAACTGTCGTTCCGGGTGATTCCTCGCCAGGCTGATGAGTTCACCTGTTCGCGCTGCTTCCTGGTGCACCACCGCAGCCAGCTCGCGGAGGAACGCGGCAAACTGCTGGTGTGCCGCGAGTGCGCGGCCTGATCGGGCAGGGACGGGAACATCCCGGTTCCGTCCCGCATGACCCGGTCGTGATGCAGGTGATTCGCGCCCTCAGCGGGGCACCCCCCCGCCGCTGCTGGCGCGAGGGGGTTACCGCCCCCGTGTGATCGCCGGGACGCCGTTCCGCGCGCCCATTGCCCGTCCGGCCCCATCGCCCACTGCGCCCTCACCAGCTCCACCGGCCCCGGCCTCACCGGCCTCCGCGCCGCCCGCCTCCCCGTCGGCCCATCACGCCTCACCGTCGGGCCGCCGCGCGCCTCACCGCGGGCCCGCCGACCGGCCCACCACAGGTCGTTCAGCGATTACCCGGCTGACGCCAATGTCCGGCCAACGCTCAGCCGCCCCGGTATGTGGCGGCGAGATCGCTGAGCCGGGCATGCGCGCCGTCCATCGCGGGCGCCGACGGCAGGTACTGCTTGTTCATCTTCGCCACGCTGGTGTAGTTCGGGTCGCAGACGTTGGCCAGCGGGGACTCCACCGCCTGGGTGATCAGCTGGTAGGCGTCGAGCGGGTCGAGCCCGTAGTCGGTGCCGAGCCACTGCACCAGGTCGAGCTGGGCGATCCGGAACGCGTCCTCCAGCGGGCGAGCGGACCCGGCGGTCATGATGTGGACGTCCGACTCCAGCCGGGGCCAGGCGCACGGCCTGCCCTTGATCAGGTCGACCGCCAGTACGGTGTTCATGGCGCACTCCACCGCCACCCCGCAGGTCTCGCCCTCGCCCTGGCGGGCGTGGCCGTCGCCGAGCGAGAACAGCGCGCCCTCCACGTTGACCCCCAGGTAACACGTGACCCCCGCCCGCATCTCGGGGGTGTCCATGTTGCCGCCGAACGCGTCGGGTACCAGTGCGCTGCGCACCTCCAGGTTGGCCGGCGCGACCCCGACCGTGCCGTGCATGGGATTCATCGGCAGGTCCACCGTGTAGTCACTCTTCCGGGCGGTGAACCGGCAGGTGCCCCGCTCCCGGTCGAACTGCCACATCCAGACCAGTTCCGGCAGCGGCTCGTGCAGCAGCGCGGTGACGTGGGTGGCCGACAGCGCGCCGAACAGCGGCACGGTGGTGGACGCGCCCCAGTCCCGGGCGGGCTCTATCGAGATGAAGTGCACGGCCAGCGTGTCGCCCGGCTCCGCCCCCTCGATGTAGAACGGACCGGTCTGCGGGTTCAGGTAGGGGAACTCGCACACCTGCGAGACCAAGTCGTTCTCCCCGCGTACCTTGCCCGCGAAGCAGTCCTCGGTGAACACCTCCAGGATGGCGGGCGGCGTGACGCGCGCCAGCGGCGCCGCGCCGCCGAACGTCCAGGCGTACTGGCCGGGCTCCGGCCGGAGCGTGATGACTCGCGGGTCAGTCATCCGTGGCCTCGTACTCCTCCATCGGGTCGAGGTGGACCAGCCCGACTTCGACCACCCGGCCCGGGTGGCGCCGGTACAGGTAGATCAGGTAGATCACGCCGAGGATCATGAACCCGGCCACGCCCGGGCCCATGTAGGAATAAGGCGTCGGCAGCGGGGTGATGAAGTTGCCCGGGAGCACGTCGATGCCCGCGGAGGTGAGCCAGGCGGGGACGAACGCGATGATGCCGAGCACCGGGATGACCGCGTGCAGCCACGGGTTGAAGCGGTGGCCGGGGCGGGCGAAAAAGCCGATGCAGGCGGCGTTCATCAGGATGTAGACG
>DATINY010000272.1:0-21519 GCA_035473755.1 Streptosporangiaceae bacterium | reverse complement strand
ATCAAGAACAAGACCTCGCAGCGTTCCCAGCACGTCCTCGCGCTCTCCAGCCGCATCCGGTCCCGTACGGACCGGCCCCTGCTGATGGCGCTGACCGGCACCCCGCTGATCAACGACATCGACGACTTCCGGGCGATCTGGCAGTTCCTCGGCTGGATCGACGATAGCAAGCCCCTCAAAGAGCTGACAGACGCGCTCGAGGACACCGGCCTGACGCCCGCCGACCGAAGCTTCCATGCCGCGGCGCGCCAGTGCGTGATCGACCTCGGCATCGTGCGCCGGCGCAAGCTCGACGTGGCCGCCGACATCCCCGCCCGCCGTATCGCCGACCTCCCTGTTGAGCTGGACGAACGAGCTGGCCGGTCGATCCGGGCGGCAGAACGGGCCCTCGCTGGCCGGATGGTGGCGCGGTACAAGACCGCGCTCGCGAACCGATCCTCTGACGTCGGCGCGGAGGGCATCGACCACGACCTGGTCCGCCGGGTGGCCCGGTCGGAGCTGAAGGAGGCGACGGCCGCGCAGTCCGGCGAGAACGTGTTCACCATGATGCGGCGCATCGGCCAGGCGAAGGCCGAACTGGCCGCGGACTACGCGGGTCAGCTGGCCCGCAGCGCCGGCAAGGTCGTCTTCTTCGCCAAGCACGTCGACGTGATGGACGCCGCCGAAGAGATCTTCGCCCGGCAGGGGGTGCGCTTCTCGTCGATCCGTGGCGGCCAGACGCCCACGGCGCGGCAGGCGAACATCGACGCCTTCGTGAACGACCCGGACGTCGCGGTCGCGGTGTGCTCGCTGACCGCGGCTGGCGTCGGCCTGAATCTGCAGGTCGCCTCGAACATCGTGCTGGCCGAGCTGTCCTGGACCGACGCGGAGCAGACCCAGGCCATCGACCGCAGCCACCGTATCGGGCAGGCCGAACCGGTGACCGCGTGGCGCATCATCGCCGCGCAGACCATCGACGCCCGGATCGACCGGCCAGCTCGTTCGTCCAGCTCAACAGGGAGGTCGGCGATACGGCGGGCGGGGATGTCGGCGGCCACGTCGAGCTTGCGCCGGCGCACGATGCCCAGGTCGATCACGCACCGGCGCGCCGCGGGGTAGAAGCCCCGGTCGGCGGGCGTCAGGCCGGTGCCCTCAAGCGCGTCCATTAGCTCCTCGAGGGGCTTGCTGTCGTCGATCCAGCCGAGGAACTGCCAGATCGCCCGGAAGTCCTCGATGTCGTTGATCAGTGGGGTGCCGGTCAGCGCCATCAGCAGGGGCCGGTCCGTACCGGACCGGATGCGGCCGGAGAGCGCGAGGACGTTCTGCGAGCGCTGGGAGGTCTTGTTCTTCATGAAATGAGCCTCGTCCACGACCATGCCGCGGAAGCCGAAGTCACCGAGCCAGCCCATGTGGCGGTCGAGAACCTCGTAGTTGAGCACGACGATATCGGCGAATCCGTCGACAGCCTTGCCGTCGCCCTGCACCACGGTGGCCGGGCGGTGGGGAGTCCAGCGGGCCGCCTCACGGGCCCAGTTGGTTTTGACGACGTTCGGCACGACGACGAGCAGCGGGTGGGCGTTGGCTGCCTCCGCGGCGAGCAGCGCCTGGGCCGTCTTGCCCAGACCCGGCTCATCGGCGAGCAGGAATGTCCGGTGGCCGGCCGCGGCCGCGGCGACCAGCTGCCCCTGGTGCGGCATCAGTTCCAGGCCCGCCGGGGTGAACCGTGCCGTTGGCGCCGGGAGCGCCATGCACGCCGGGGCTCCTCCGTCGGCACGCTCGAAGGAACTCAGCAGCGGGCCGAGCAGTTCCCAGCCGGCCAGGCGGCGCGGACGGGAGGTGCGCCGCGCAACGGCGGAGGAGTCGGGAGCGAGAAAGGGGTTCGCCAGTTGCCGGGAGACCACCGACTGCGGCACAACCCGCCGCTTCGTGTCGGTGGAAGCTGTAGCGGTCTGCGCAGGCGCGATCTCTTCGGGCGCCGGCTCGATGCCGAAGTCCCGCAGCATCTCCCGCTTGAGCGACCGGGCAGCGTCGGAGACGCCGGAGCCCTCGGCGAGCAGCGCCAGTAGCCCAGGGTCCTGGACGGCGGTCGTCGCGAGGATGGCCGCGACGCCGTCCAGACGCTTGAGCTGCTCGGCCCGGTGACTGTCGCTTCCGGCCGCCGCCCGGACGCGGGCACGCTCGTCCCGCAGCAGCAGCGCGGCGGCCTGGAACTTCGTGCGCACGGCAGGCGTCACCCGGCCGCGCCGGGCGGCCTCCTCGACCTCACGGACGGTTCGGGCGAGCGCCGGGACGACATCGCCGCGGTGGTGGACGCGTCGCTGCTTCCGCGGGGCGCTACGGCGAGCGCCCGCCTGGCGCTGGCCTGGTCGAGCCACAGACTTCTCCTCTGGAATGCCGGGACACGATGGCCACGGCAGCATGCAGCACAGTCCCACCGCCAGGACGAGAAACGTCCCGAGCAGAGGGCCTGGTGCTTTGAACACCGAGCCGACTTGCGGATCTTCGACGATCGACGCAGGCAGGCCCGGCAGGCCGTTTACACGAGCCCTGAGCCGCCGGTGGGTGGACTAGCGACCACAGCAGGGGGAAAGTCGCTTCGGACAGCAGGCTCGGTTCTCGGCTACCACACATGTTAACGCGCGCGAGAGCGCATAATTCCCGGCCGCACTGCGGGCGAACGTCCTCAATTGCCGCCGGGCTCGTGGTCGCCGGGGACGACCCTAGCCCATGTCGGTGATGGGGGGGTGGTTGTCTTCCTTCCGGGTGGCCCTGCCCGCAGAGGTGCGGATGCACCGCTGGTGGTGACGCCGGTCGGTGGTACGGTCGGCGACATTACGGGCCAGAACAAAGGAGGCAACGATGACCGCACCGCTCCAGGTGATCGCCTTGAGCTTCAGCCGCGACGCCGGTGCCGAGGACCGGATCCTGGCCGAGGTCGACCGTCTCCGCGGCCGGGGAGTTCTTCGTCTGCTGGACATGCTCTTCGTGGCTAAAAGCCAGGACGGCACCATCGAACGGCTGGCCACCGGTGATGACGAGGATTTCGGCTCGCTCCTGACGGCGGTCGTTCCCGTTGCGGACGGCGGTCCCGCCGTGCTGGCGCCGGCTGGCGGCCCAGCCTTTGACCCGGCCGATGCGCAGGCGCTGGCCGATTCTCTCCAGCCGGGGACCGCCCTGGCCTTCTTGCTCGTGGAGCACCACTGGGCCGCCCAGCTTTTTGACGCAATCGCCGAGACCGGCGGCACGCTGATCGGCGAGGGCTTCCTGACCTCAGAGACCGGGCTTGTGGTGGGGGCCGAGGTCGCCGCCATGGAAGAGGCATCTGCGGTGATCGCCCAGGCCCAGGCCGATGAGGCCGACGCCTTGCTCGCGGCGATGGCGGCCGAAGCCGAAGCGGCCGCGGCGGTGGCCGCTTCGGAGCGGATCCAGTCCGCCGCCGCCGCTGCCGCCGTCCGGGCGCTGATCACGGCTGGGCTAGTGGAGGAGGCGGCCGCCCATGAGGCGGTCTCAGCGCTGACCACGGCCGGCCTGATCGTGGCCGCCGCCGACCAGGCCGCCGCCGACGCCGTAGCCGAAGATGCCGCTGCTGTGGAAGCTGCCGACGAAGTGACCGCCGCGTCCCTGGCGGAATCCCTCGCCACCGTCGCCGCCGCCGACGAGGTGGCAGCCGAAGCCACCGGCGAGGCCCAGGAACGGGTCAGGGCGGCGTCGATCACCATGGCCGAGGCCCAGATTCTGCGGTATCTCCCCAAACCACTCCCCTTCTCCGTCATCGCCGACAAGCTGGGCATCTCCCGATCAGCAGCCAAGGAGCGAGCGGCACGTCTGTATAAGAGACTCGGCGTCCACAGCCGGGACGAGGCGGTCAGCCGGGCCCGCTCCCTCGGCTTCATCCGCGGCTAATAGTGACCCGCCGTTACGGGCGGCTGGCGACTCCTCGGGCTTGCCCCCGGCTGCTGACCCGGCTCGCCCTGGCCTTGGCCCGGCTGATCCTGGCGCTGGCCTGGCTTGCCCTGGCGCTGGCCCGGCCCGCCCTGGCGCCGGCCCGGCCGGACACCTTGGCCGCCCGGGTGGCGAGCGCGACGTCACGGCGTGCGGAACGAACCGCGTAGCGGCTGCGCCAGGCCAGCGAGGGGTGCCCGCCGGTGTCGGCCGCGGCGATCAGCAGGCCGCCGAAGATGGAGAGGTTCTTGAGGAACTGGATGCGCTGTTGTGCGCGTTCCTTCTCGTCCTCGACCTCCCAGAACCGGTGGCCGGCGGCCGTGGTGGGCACCAGCGTGGCCGCGATCGCCAGCGCCGACAGCCGCGGGAATATGTCCAGCGCCAGCAGCGAGCCGGCCGCGAACTGGACGGCGCCGTTGAGGCGCACCGCGTCCTCGGTCGTGGCCGACACGCCCGGCACGAGCTCGGTGAGCGGGGCTACCACCGGCTCCGCCCGTGGGGCCACCCGTTCGGGATGGAGCATGGTGTCAAAGCCCTGGATGACGAAGATCGACGCCAGCATGGGGCGCGCGACAGCTCTCAGCACAGTCATGGACGGCACCTGCCCGGGCCGGCCGAGGTTGTAACGTCCTGTGGCCCCAGCGGCCGGCGCCGGCCCGTCAGCCGGGGCTGGCGGGGCCGTTGGCGCCGCCGGGGGCGGACCCGCTGGCGCCACTGGAGGCGGGGCCGCTGGCGCCGCCCGGGGCGGACCCGCTGGCCTGGGAGACGAGCTGCTTCTTGTCGTGAAGGACCTCCAGGACGACTTTGCCGTCCACGGTCTCCTTCTCGACCAGCCGTGCCGCCAGCCAGTCCAGCTCGTCGCGATGGTCGTTGAGCATGGCCACCGCCCGCTCCTCGGCCTCCCGCAGCAGCCGGGAGACCTCCTGGTCCACGACCCGCTGGGTCTCCTCCGAGAAGGGCCGGCGCAACCCGTCCTGGACCGGGCCGCCGAGGTACTGGCCACTCTGGTCGGAGTAGCCGACCGGGCCCAGCGCGGGGGAGAGGCCGAACTCACGCACCATCCGGATGGCCAGGTTGGTGGCCTCGGCCAGGTCGTTCGAGGCGCCGGTGGAGCCGTGCCCGAACACGACCAGCTCGGCAGCCCGACCGCCGAGCCGCACCGCGAGCAGGTCGTTCAGGTAGGCCTCGCTGTAGAGGTGACGTTCGGCCTCGGGCAGCTGGTGGGTAGCGCCGAGCGCCATGCCCGCAGGCAGGATGGTCACCTTCGCCACCGGGTCCGCGTTCGGGGACAGCGCCGCCACCAGCGCGTGCCCGGACTCGTGCACGGCCACCGACTGCTTCTCCTCGGGCAGCAGGACGTTGGTGGCCTCCCTGGCGCCGAGCAGGATCCGGTCCCGGGCCGCGTCGAAGTCGGCGGCGGTGATCGTGGTCCGGTTGTCCCGGATCGCGTTGATCGCCGCCTCGTTGATGAGGTTGGCCAGGTCGGCGCCGGAGAACCCCGGGGTGCCCCGGGCGGTCACGGTCAGGTCCACGTCCGGGGCCAGCTTCTTCCCCTTGGCGTGCACGGCCAGGATCGCGGCGCGCTCGGTCTGGTTGGGCAGCGGCACGATCACCTGCCGGTCGAACCGCCCGGGCCGCAGCAGGGCCGGGTCGAGCGACTCGGGCCGGTTGGTGGCCGCGATCACCACCACCCCCGCGGTCTGGTCGAAACCGTCCATCTCCGACAGTAGCTGGTTCAGCGTCTGCTCACGCTCATCGTTGCCGCCGATGGCGGCCCCGCCCCGGCGGCCCCCGATGGCGTCGATCTCGTCGATGAAGATGATGGACGGGGCGCGCCGGCGCGCGTCCGCGAACAGGTCCCGGACCCGGGACGCGCCGACCCCGACGAACAGCTCCACGAACGCCGACCCGGTCACCGACAGGAACGGCACCTGTGCCTCCCCGGCGACCGCGCGGGCGATGAGCGTCTTCCCGGTGCCGGGCGGGCCGACCATCAGCACACCGCGCGGGCCCGTGGCGCCCGCCGCCGCGTACCGCTGCGGATCGCGCAGGAAGTCCACGACCTCGCTGATCTCCTGCTTGACCCCCTCGTAGCCGGCCACATCGGTGAACCGCGTGGTGGGCCGCTCCGCCTCGATGACCTTGGCCTTCGACCGGCCGAACCCGCCGATGCCGGACAGCTGCCGCTGCGCGGCCCGGCCGGTCCACACGAACAGGCCGACGATGAGGATCAGCCAGATCAGACTGGGCAGCAGCGTCTCCAGCAGGCCCCCTCCCGCCTGGGTGGCGGTGATCTGGACGTGCTGGGAGTTCAGCTGCTGGGTGATCTGGGACCGGTCGAGCGCGGTCGGGAGCTGGCTGGTGAACTCGCTGCCGTTGCTGAGCTTCCCGGTCACCGCCCCGTTGCTGTCGATCGAGACCGACTTCACGTCCCCGCTGGTCACCTTGTTCTGGAAGGTGGTGAACGTGTACTTCGTCGTGGGACTGCTGCGCAGCAGGCTCGGCCAGAACAGCAGGCCCAGCAGGATGAGCATCCCGATCGGCAGCAGCCAGCGTCGCCAGGTCGGCGGTGGCGGGGGCGTGGGCTTCGGCGGCTCCTTGGGTGGCCCGGGCTCGACCGAGCGTGACAGGTGAGTGTGGCCCAGCCGGATTCGCGTGATCATCTCGTTCGCTCTCCTCGCCGGCGCCTTCCTTGCCGCCGTTAACACCCTAAACGGCAGCATGCCGGTCTGTAATGCCCGGACGGGCGCTGCCGCCTGTGCGCTCCCGGCGAACGGCCGCGGGTGCCCGCGCTGGACCGCGGTCAGGCTTTGCGGGGTTCCCAGCTGAAGAAGCGCATGGCTAGCGCCAGCCCGGCCAGTCCCCAGGCGGCGACCACCAGCACGTCGGTCCAGTGGAAGGCCGTCCCGAGGAAGCCGGCCTGCATCCCGTCGGCGAAGTGCTTGACCGGGAAGATCCGGGCGATCCAGAGGATCCAGCTCGGCGTGTTGTTGCCGAACGGGATGAAGATGCCGGACAGGAACAGCAGCGGCAGGATGATGGCGTTGACGATCGCGGCCGAGGCGTCGGCGTTGGGGATCACGGCCGTGGTTGCGAGCCCGAGCGCGCAGAACGCCGCGGCGCCCACCACCAGCACGACCAGGAACCGCAGCAGCGTGAGCCCGGTCGGGATGTCGGCGCTGTAGAAGACCCGGCCGAACGCGGCGGTGATCACCACCAGGATCACCGAGATGAACAGGGCGTGCACCACCCGGGCGCCGAGGAACGACCCGCTGGGCAGCGGCGTCCCGTTGGTCCGCTTGAGCACCCCGGCGTCGCGCTGGAACGTGGTCTGGATCGCGATGTTGTTGTAGCAGGCGGTGATAACCGCGAAGGACGCCATCGAGGCCACGTAGTAGGTGGCCGAGTTCACCGACCGGGTGCCGATGTGCACCGTGTAGTGGCCGAGCAGCGAGGTGAAGATCACCAGGAACATGAGCGGGAACGCGAAGGTGAAGAACGCCGACGCCGGGTTCCGCCAGAACGACTTATTGACGTAACGGACCTGCGAGGCGGTCATCGTCACCGCGCTCATGCCGTGCCCCCGTTCTCCCCGCTGGCCGGCGCACCGGTCAGCGACAGGTAGACGTCCTCCAGGGACGGCCTGCTCACCTCGAGCCCGTCCAGGCTGATCTTGTGGTCGAGCGCCCACCCGGTGAGCTGGTGCAGCGCCACGGTGACGTCGTCGGGGCTGAACTCGGTGAACCCGTCGGCGGCGGTCGGCCCGGTCAGGCCGGCCGGGGGAGTGGCGCCCTCGGGCACGCGGTACCGGATCCGGGCCCGGGCCAGTTCCCGGTTGGCGAGCGTGGCCGGGTCGCCCTCGGCCACGATGCGGCCGGCCGAGATCACCGCCACCCGGTTGGCCAGATACTGCGCCTCGTCCATGTAGTGCGTGGTCAGCAGGACGGTCTTGCCGAGCGTGGCCAGGTTCTTGATCACCTCCCAGAATTCGCGCCGGGCCGAGGGGTCGAACCCGGTGGTCGGCTCGTCGAGGAAGAACAGTTCCGGGTTGCCGGCCAGGGCGATCGCCACGTCCAGCCGCCGCTGCTGCCCCCCGGACAGCTTGTTCACCCGCGAGTTCCGCTTCTCCTCCAGCCCGACCAGGCCGATCACCTCGTCCACCGGCCGGGGATCGGGGTAGAAGCCGGCGTACATCCGGATCGTCTCGGCGACCGTCAGGTAGGGCTCCACGCCGGTGGACTGGAGCACGATGCCGATCCTGCGTTTCAGCGGGCCCCGCTGCCGGCCGGGGTCGTACCCGAGCACGGCCACCTCGCCGCCGTCGCGGGTGCGGTACCCCTCCAGGATCTCGACCGTGGTGGTCTTTCCCGCCCCGTTGGGCCCGAGCAGGGCGAAGATCTCGCCCCGTCGGATGTCCAGGTCGATGCCGTTCACGGCCCGCACACCGGAATAGGCCTTCACCAGCCCGCGCACGTGCACCGCGAGCGGCCCGCCGTCGCCGGCGCTGCTGGCCGGTTTGCCCCCGGCCCCGGTCTCGCCCGGCAGCGTGGTCATGCCGTCATCCCCGCCCGCTCACGTGGATCGCCAGCACCATTATTGCCCCGCCGTTCCCGCCGGCCGGGCCCCGGCGGCCCGGCGGCATGATCATGGCACAGGCGTCGCTGGAACCACACTGATCCCGCGGTTACGAACCGGTGAAACTGTCCATGACGGCGCTGACGGTGGTGGCGGTGCTGGCGCCGATGACCGCGCCGACGACGGCGTCACCCGGATAGTGGACGCCCGTGTGGACCCGTGAGTACGCCACCGCCGCCGCCAGGAAGTTCAGCCCGAGCGCCAGCGCGGGCAGGTCATGGCCGACGGCGGTCGCGAACGCGAACGCCGATGCCGAGTGCCCCGACGGGAACGACGTCGAGCCCGGCATCTTGACCTGCCGCTCGCCGGGCACCCCCGCGCCGGCCCGGTCCGGCCGCCGCCGCGGCCAGAGGGACTTGACGCCGATGTTGACGAACGCGGACGTGGCCCCGATGGACAGCACCCCCCGGGCGGCCGCCCGCCGCCCGGTCGGGCCCCCGACCACGGCGAGGCCGGCCGCGATGGCCAGCCAGAGCTTGGACTTGTCCGCGGCGCGGGACAGGCGCCGGAACGCCACATCCAGCGCGGGAGTAGGCACCGAGGCGATCGCCTGGTATACGGCCCGGTCCAGCGCGGCGAACTGGCGCAGCGCCGCCTCGATCTGCTGCCCTTGCGGGAGGTCGGCGGCGGCCATCTGGTCCAGCCGGTCCGCCAGCCAGTCTCCGGCTACGGTACGGCCGGCCAGCTGCTCGTCGGTGAGCGGCTGATCAGCACCCTCGGTGGCCACCGGCGTATGTTAACACCGGCGGCCCAGGCCACCCAGGTCACACCACCCGCAGGCACGCCCTGATCGGCAGGTGGTCCGAGCCGGCCGGGGGCAGCACCCTTCCGTCGCCGGCCCGGACGGCCGGGCTGGTGAGCATCTGGTCCAGCTGCAGCAGCGGCCGGTGGGCCGGGTAGGTCCGGCCCCGCACCGCGGGCGAGTAGCCGACCGCCAGCCCGCTGACCGGCCCAGGCATGTTGAGGTCCCCGGCGATCACGGTCGGCGCCGCGCTCGCCACCAGCCGGCGCGTCAGCCTTAACAGCTGCACGGGGCTGAAGAGGCGGCAGGTCAGGTGGGTGTTGACGACCCGCAGGCTGGCCCCGTCGGGGGTGGTGACCGTCACGAGCTGGGCGGCGCGGCTCATCTTCTCGGCCGGGGTCGGGCCGAGGTCTGCCACCTCATAGCCGGTCACCGGCAGCGCCGTGAGCACCGCCAGGCCCCACTGGCCGCGGCCGGCCTCCGCCGCTATGCCGAGGCTGCGCAGGTCGGTGGCGGTTACCAGGTCGGCGCGGAGGATGTGGTGGCCGAGCGCGTGCGCCGCCTCGGTCACCGGATCCGGCCGGCCAGCCGGCCACCAGGCCTCCTGCAGCACGATCACGTCGGCCCGCAGCTGCCGGCACGCGGCGGCCACATCGAACGGCGTGCCGTCGGCCCGGCGGCCGCCGTGCAGGTTCATGCTGGCGAGGATCATCCGCTGCCGCCTCCTCCCGGTCCTTCCCCGCCACGCTGGGTAAGACCACAGGTAACCGGCGGCCACCAAGCGCGGAAGGGAACCACCATGTGCAAGCCCGGATCAGCGTCCTCCGGCGGCGGCGCCGCCTCAGCCGGACTCGGCCTGGCGGTGGTCGTGCTGGGGGCCGTTGCCCTCGTGAGCATGGCTGCCGCCGTCATCAGTTCCATCCTTACCGCCGTCCTGGTGACCCTGATCGGCGTGGCCGCCGCCGGGAGCGTCTTGCTGGTGGTCCAGCTCTACCGGACGCGGGGCGTGACGGCCCGGCCGGTTTCCCGGCGCTCGCCGCTGGCGCGGGGCCGGATCCAGCCTGCCCGGTCCCGGCCGGCCGTAGGGGCCGCGGCCCGGACCGCCATCCCAGACCGCCAGCCGCTCGCCATCGAGGCCCCGGCACCCGTCCCCGCCCGGATCGGCGTGCCCGCCGGATACGGCGGCCGGGCGATGACGCGGCTGACGGCGCGCTGGCTCCTGGACGTGGACGGCAGCCCGGTGCCGGACCTGCTCCTGCCCGTCGACGTGGACGGCAGCCCGGTGCCAGGGCTGCTCCTGCCCCCCAACCGGGGGCAGGCCCCGACCGCGCGGGCCGAGGACGTCGTCACTACGCGGTGACGCCCGAGCCGGCCAGGCGGAATTCCGGCTCGAACCCAGGGTCGGTGAGCGCGGGCCGGTCCGCGCGGAAGGCCTCGATCGGGTAGGACGTCCGGCCGTCCGTGGCCAGATCGGCCAGGATCTTCCCCAGCAGGCTCGCGAACTTGGCCGCATGACCCGACCCGATGCCGACCGTGATCCCCGGGTGGCCCGGTACGTGGTCGATGATGAAGTCGCGGTCGGGCGGCATGTCGTAGACGCAGGTCTTGCTCAGGAGCTCCGGTCCGATGGCGCCGGGCAGCCACTCGCGGAGGAAGGACGCGATGATCTCTGTCTCGCGCGGGTCGGGCTCGGACGAGCGCGTTTCCTGGGTGACGAACCGGCCGGTCATGTCCCGGGCCGCTTTGACCGCCACCTCGCCGTAGACGGGGAAGCCATAGAACAGGTGCTCCCCGTGCCAGATCCACATCGGGAAGCGGTCCGGGGTGAAGTCGCGCACATTGGGTGTGGCGAAGTAGCTCACCTGCTCCTGGCTGAGTGTTATCCGCCAGTTGAGGCCCAGGTCGCCGAGCAGGGCCGGCAGCCAGGACGCCACGCACAAGATGACATGGTCAGCGTCAAGAGTGCCGTCATCGGTGGTGAGGGTGACCCCGTGCGCGCGCTGTGAGATCCCCCGCACCGTCGTGTGCGGCCGGAACTCCGCCCCGCCGCGGCGGGCCAGCGCGATCTGCGCGGCGTTCGCCCGGCGGATGTCGAGGATCCCGCCGTCTTGCTGGTAGAGGCCCACCACATCATCGCCGATCCGCCAGGCGGGCCACCGGCGCCGGATCTCGGCGGCGTCCAGATCCTCGGACGGAATGCCGAAGGGCGCCAGCGAGCCCCGGTAGTGGCCCAGGTCGGCCTCCCCGGCCGTGCCGGCGACGGCCAGGTCAAGGCCGCCGGTCTTGAAGACCAGCTGGAGCCCCGTCTCGCCCTCGATTTCCGCCCACGCGTCATAGGCGGCCTGCGTCAGCGCTGTGTACACACTCGAGTGGTAGGCGTGCCTGATGATGCGAGAGTGGTCCTCTGACGCGCCGAGGCTGTGTCCCAGCCCGTACTGCTCCAGCACCAGGACATCGGTCGCCCCGGACCGGGTGAGCCAGTATGCCGCCGCGCTGCCCAGCGCGCCCGCGCCAACCACGATGTAGCTGTGTCCACGTCCCATCTCACTGGCATTCCCCGTTTCCGGGCCGGCCAGGCGGGTCAGGGGTTCCCGGTGAGCGAGGCCACCTGGCGGGAGGCGGAGCAGTAGAAGTTGCCGGATGCGGTGTAAGGGGCGGTGATCACCATGCGGCCGGCCCAGGACCCGGCCGTCCACTCCCGGTTGTCCACCCGCGCCGTGGCGACGGTGACCCGGATCCCCACCGTGGACCGGATGGGGAACGACTTGGACCTTGATCCACACGGGAACACGTTGCCGGCGATCTTCCCCCGGTAGGCGGCGCCCGCGCGGGTCAGCGTGGTCTTGAAGGTGTACCCGTTGAGGCCCCCGGAGAGCCGCACGTCGCATGGCCCGGCCGCGCACTTGGGGGTGGCCTGCCAGGTCTCATCCCAGCGGCGGGGGCCGGTGAGACCCGACGCGCCCTGGGTGATCTTGATACTGACGGTCCACGCCCCCTGCAGCCGGGCCGCCGAGAGGGGCGGGGTGGCGGTGGTCAGCACGATGACCGGCGACAGTGCCGAGCGCTGGCCGCCCCGCTCCGCCGCCACGCGGTACCGGTACGCGGTGGCGGGGGCGAGCCCGGTGCCCCGGTAGGAGGTGACGGTTCCGGGGACCGAGCCGGCCACCTGGCCGTCGTGCAGGATCACGTACCTGTCGGGCGGCGGCCCGGTCGCCGGGCGCGACCAGCGGAATGTCACCGAGCTGGTGGTGGACGGTCCCGCCGTGAGCCCGGCCGGCCGCAGCAGCGGGGGGCTCTTCCACGGGGCCCAGATCAGCAGGCCGGCGAGCAGGCCCAGCACCACGAGGGCCGCGACCGCGATCACGGGCACCGCCCGGGCCCGCCGTCTGCGCGGCGCCGCGGCGGCAGCGGGCGGGCCGGCGGCCGGCGGCCGCTCAGCCAGGTGCTCTGGCGGGCCCGGCGGTGGCTCAGCCGGGTGCTCTGGCATGAGCGGCCGGGCCCCGGGCTGGTCGGTCGCCGCGATCCCGCCATCGGACACATGGGCCGTCCAGTCCGTCCCGTCCCAGTAGCGGCGTTCATGCCGGGCAGACGGATCGTCGTACCAGCCCGCTGGCACCTTCGGCGGTATTGCCATCACGCCCCCTGCAGCGCAGGACCGCCCCGCGCGGCTGGCTGCTGACATCTACAAGGTCGCACCGAGCAATGTGTCAGTCAATGCTGGTTTCTGGGGACCAGATGCTCGCTGCCGCGAATGCGCCGCGTCCGGTGCGGAGACCGGATCAGGCGGCGCTCGATCCTGAGCGTCAGCCGGTTTCACGCCGGGTGTGAGGCCAGCGACTCCATACCGCCACCACGTGAGCTTCATCGCCGTGACTCCCCGGGCCGGTGAGCTGTAGCCGCAGCAGCCCGGCAGCCCAGCCGACGGCCGGGCGGGGCACGCGGGGGAGGAGGTGCAGCGGCATGGGCCAAACCGCCTGGTTCTATGTCGGCTTCATGGCCGTCGTCGTCATGATCGTGCTGACGGTCTGGGCCGCCATGGTGCTTGAGGCCGGTGAGCAGCCGCCGGGACGCGCGCAGGACGCGGCGACGCCCGGCCATGAGCCTGGCGAGACGAATGCGCCCGAGCGCAGGGCCGCGTGAGCGTTCTCCACCCCTCCTCCATCGCCTCTGCAGCGTGGGTCCACGCCGGCCGGCTAGCCAGGAAGCACGGCCGGGCACCTGGGCCGTTCAGTTCGATGAGGTGATGAGGATGACAGCACCACCGCGGCAACGGGACCGCTCCAGCTGGGGGAGGACGGCCATCCGCCGCATGATCGGCACGCTCCGCCACGTCAATGAGGAGCTGCTGCATGCGCATGAAGCCATGGCACGCCCGGTCGGGGCGCCGCAGCCCCGTACACACCTGGACACGGCAGGCACCAGCGCCGCCACGCCCGCCCACGGGGACAGCATTCCACCGCGCCGGCCGGCCGCGACAGCGGAAGGCGGCAAGCCCGCCGCCTGACGGTCTGCCCCTCGCGGGGACGATCACCTGCAGCGTGCCGCGAACTAACCGGAGAGGAAGCCGTGATGGCAAGCACGCACGTCGTCGCCGAGCCACGAGTGCCGCAGGTCGTGACCGCCAGGGAGTTCGACGCACCACGCGAGCTCCTCTTCCGTGCTCACAAGCACTGACCCAGCGCCGGGAAGGGCCGGGGCCGCCCGGGTCAGCCGGACGGGACCGGCATCGGTCAGCGGAGGGGTACCACCAGGATCTTGTCGTCGCCGGATCCCGGGCTCCCGCGGCCGTCCCGGTTGCTCGTGGTGCACCACAGCGAGCCGTCTGGCGCGCGCACGACGGCCCGCAGCCGGCCGTAGTCGCCGGTGAGATGCGCCACTGGCACGCCCAGCTCACCGGAGCGGCCCAGCGGAATCTGCCACAGCCGCTCGCCGCGAAGCGCCGCTACCCAGAGGCTGCCGCCCGCGATCGCGGCTCCCGACGGCGATGCCTGGTCCGTCGGCCAGGTGAGCGCGGGATAGGCGTACCTCCCGTCGCCGTCGGCGCCCTCGATGAGCGGCCAGCCGTAGTTGCGCCCCTTCTCGATCCGGTTGATCTCGTCGAAGCGGTCCTGGCCGAACTCGGTGGCGTACATCCGCCCCGCGCCGTCCCAGGCCATGCCCTCAACATTGCGGTGCCCGTAGGTCCAGACGAGCGTGCCGAACGGGTTGCCCGGCGCGGGCAGCACGGTACCGCTCGGCGTCGGTGCGCTGCCGTAGGGCGGTGGGCCCCCGTCCGTGGCGCAGGCGCCACAGACCAGGCCGGCGCACACCGCCATCGCGGCGACGGATCTTCGGCCCACCATGAGCTAGAAGTCTCCGCCGCCGAAGTCCCCGCCCCCAAAGCCGCCGAAGTCGCCGCCCCCGAAGTCCCCGCCGCCGGAATCGCCGTCACCGGGATAGCCGTCACCGGGGTAGCCGCCGAAGAAGGCGTTGGGGGCCAGCGCCTGTCCCAGCAGAAACCCGGTGAACAGGCCGGGGGCGAGACCGAACCCGCCCCAGTAGGCCGGGGCGAAGCCGGCGTTGACGTAGCTGACCGGGCCGCCGTCGGCCTCGACCTTGCGCATCTCGGGCTCGATGCCCCGCTCGAGTTTGTGCTGGCAGGCGGAGCAGACCGGGACCGAGCGGCCGGGCCCGCCGTCCGGGGGCGTCCAGTAGGCGTCGGTCACCGACATGCCGTGCCGCGGGTCGAAGAAGCACGATGGGCGCCGGTCGGGCCGCGGCTGGCCGGCCGCGAGGGCTTCGGCGCTGGCCAGGTGGTACTGGCCCTCGGCGATGGCCCGGCTGACCGCGCCCATGTCCCGGGGGCGCCGGGCGGCGTCGAGGGCCGCCGTCCCCCGCTCGTAGGCGCTCAGCGCCGCGGCCTGCTCCTCCGCCGCCTCCGGGTTGTCCCGGATGGCGGCGTCGGCGTCGTGGTCCGTGACCCCGGTGCTGAGCGCGATCAGGTCGTCCTGGGCGGCCAGCTTGGCCTCCTTGAGCTCCCGCTGCCGGCGCTGGCGGACGGGGCGGCCGATCAGGAAGAAGCCGAGCACGCCCAGCGCGAGAAGGACGCTGACACCGATCGCCACGTTACGCAGCGTGTGGGAAGGCGCGCTGGCCCCAGCGCCGTCCGAGCCTGAGCCGGCCCGGTCCTGCACGTCATTGACGAAATCGGTCAATGCCGCGAAGACGTTCTGGTCCGCCCGATGCTGCTCAACCACTTGTGTTGCGATATCGGCCGCACCGCCGGACGGCAGCATCCCCTTGTTATAGGCGCCGAAGTGCTTCAGCCGGCTGTCCAGGAAGCCGACGGTGAACTCCGGGTGCTCGCTCAGCATGCTGATGATCTGGTTCATCGAGCTGCTGTAGCCCGCTGACCCGGATGGGGCGACCACCAGGTAGATGCCGTCGCCGCCGATCTGCCTCTCCAGCTGGGACTGCTGGCCCTCGGAGATCAGACTGCGTCCGTCATCGGTGGCGCAGACGTGCTGCCGGGCCAGGCAATCGGACAGCGTGCTGGCGCTGGCCGGGGAGGGGGCCAGCAGCAGCGGGAACAGTACGAGTGCCGCGAGCATGCCCGCCCCGAGCGTCAGCCGCCTCTTCATGCCGCGGACCTGCTGCCCCGTCGGGGACCGGGCGGCACAGCGTCTCAATCTCAGCTCCATCGCTCCTGGGCCGCTGGCCGGGACACACCTCGCCCGGCCAGGGCGCTGGCTGGTCGGGTACCAGGCAAGCCGGCGTAGATGCAGTCGCCGTGGTGGCGCGGTGATGGCCGTGTGGAGGGTGTGCGTCCAGCCGCCATACGGCGCGGTGATGGCCGTGGGGGTCAGGCGCTGGTTACTCCGGGACCGCGGCGGCCAGGTAGTGGTCGGTCCGTGGCGGCGGGTCCGACAGAGCCGCGGCGTCGTCGTGGTATTCGAGGTCGGTGCCGGTCTGCCGCTCCCGGTGCTGCCTGAGGTGTTCTTCCCAGCTCGGGACGGCGAACAGCTCGACGAACAGGCGCGGGTTCTGGCCGTCCCGGTAGAGGGACCAGTCGGTGGCCCCGGTCCGGAGCCGCGACCGGCGCAGCCGCCCCATGGCCTGCAGGAACTGTTGCTCCTGGTCGGCGGCGATGGTGTAGGTGATCCGGACCAGGACCGGGCCGCCACTGTCGTCGGCGCTGAGGAGCAGCTGCGGCTCCGGCCAGCGCACCAGGCTCCGGTCCATGTTCGCGATCTGGTGGAAGGGCCAGAACCAGATCGTCGCCGCGCCGCCGGCCATGATCACGGCCGAGATCAGGAACGCGGGCACCAGCCCGGTGGCCCCGGCCACGGCGCCCCAGATGAGGGCACCGGCCGCCTGGCCCCCGAACAGGACCATCTGGTAGACCGCCAGGCCCCGGGCGCGTACCCAGCGCGGGAGGAAGAGCTGCAGGGCGGCGTTGACGTTGGCCAGGAAGGCTATCCAGGCCACCCCGGCCACCAGCAGCACCACGAGGGTGAACACGAGGTTGCGCGACAGCACGGTCACGGCCAGCGCGGCCGCGTAGAGCAGGCTCGCGGCGGCCACCATGGCATTGGCCGACAGCCTCGCCCGGACCTGGGGCAGGACGAACGCGCCGCCGACGGCGCCGGCCCCCAGGGCGGCCAGCAGCACGCCGTAACCCCCCGCACCCAGGCCGAGCCGGGTGGTGGCGATCAGCGGCAGCAGCGCCCACAGGCAGGTGCCCGGTATCAGGAACAGAGCCGCCCGCAGCAGGATGCGCCGCACGACGGGCGCGTTGCGCACGTACCTGCCCCCGGCCCGCAGCCCGGGCAGGAACCGCTCCGAAGACTGCGGAGTCCCGCCCAGCCGGGGATGGAGCGCCACCACGACCGCGAAGAGCAGGAACGTCGCCGTGTTCAGGGCGAACACGGCGGCCACCCCGATCTGGGCGACGAGCAGCCCGGCGATCGCCGGGCCGATGGCGCGGGCCAGGTTGATGTTGATCGAGCTGAGAGCCGCGGCGGCCGGCAGCTGCTCGCGCGGGACCATGTCGGGCACCAGCGACTGGTAGGCGGGCGCGACCAGGATGGCGCCGGTGCCCAGTACGAAGGTGAACATCAGCAGCAGGGCCGGTGGCATCCGGTGCGCCGCGGTCAGCACGGTGAGCGCCACACCGGTGGCGGTCATGCCGGCCAGGACCGCGACGAGCAGCCTGACCCGGTCGAATATGTCGGCCAGCACGCCGCCCACCAGCGCGAACAGGACGGCGGGCAGCGTGTAGGCGGTCTGGACGAGCGAGACCAGGATGGCCGCGTGAGCGTCGTGGACCACCAGCCACTGGGCGCCCACGGTCTGCATCCAGGTGCCCACGTTGCTGACCAGCGAGGCGATCCACAGAGTCCGGAACAGCCGGATGCGCAGCGGCGCCCAGGCCGACGCGGCCGGCCCCGGGCCGGCCGCGTCTCGTTCCACCGCACGCGTGCGCCGGGCCATGGGTGGATCCTGGTTCGCGGCGGGCGTCAGGCGCCGAGGAG
This sequence comes from Streptosporangiaceae bacterium, assembly GCA_035473755.1. Classification (GTDB taxonomy): domain Bacteria; phylum Actinomycetota; class Actinomycetes; order Streptosporangiales; family Streptosporangiaceae; genus UBA9676. Next base: position 3,708 of record DATINY010000272.1, on the reverse strand, counting down.
GTCGCGCGCGGCCTGGACGATGTGGCCGGCGGAGATCCCGGCGGCTTCCATGAGCTCGTCGGGGGTCCCGGAGCCGGGCAGGCCGCGGACCGCGAGATGGGCGATCTGGGCCGGGTGACCCGCGTTGCTGAACGCTTCGAGCACCGCGCCGCCGATGCCGCCCTCCGGGTAGTGGTCCTCGGCCACGACCAGCCGGCCGCCGGTCGCGGCCGCCGCGTCGAGGAGCGCCTGGGTGTCGATCGGCTTCAGCGAGTACAGGTCCAGGACGCGGGCGCTGATCCCGTCGCTGCCGAGCTGGTCCGCCGCGGCCAGGCAGCCGTGCAGGGTCACCCCGGCGCCGATCAGCGTCACCTGGTCGCCGGGGCTGGACCGGACGACCTTGGCCCCGCCGACCGGGAACTCCTCGTCCGGCCCGTACAACACGGGGTACGCGCCACGGGTGGTGCGCATGTAGACGATGCCGTCGCGGCCGGCCATCTCCCGCACCAGGTAAGCGGCGGACGTCGCGTCGCTCGGGTACAGGACCGTGGAGCCGTGCACGGCCCGCATCATCGCGAGGTCTTCCAGGGCCATCTGCGATGGGCCGTCGGCACCGATCTCGGTCCCGGCGTGGGAGCCGCACAGCCGGATGTTCGCCGCGGAGATGGCCGACATCCGGACGAAGTCGTAGGCGCGGGTGAAGAACGCGGCGAAGGTGGCGGCGAAGGGGACGTACCCGCGCACGGACATGCCGACGGCGGCCGCGACGAGCTGCTGCTCGGCGATGAACATCTCGAAGTAGCGCTCGGGATGCGCCTTGGCGAACTCCTCGGCGTGGGTGGAGTTGCCCACCTCCCCGTCGAGGGCGACGACATCGCCGCGGGCGCCGACCGCGGCCAGCGCCTCGCCGAAGGCCAGCCGGGTGGCGACCTTGGCGCCCAGCTCGTAGCGGGGCAGGCTCACCTTGCCGCTGGGCCAGGCCCGGGGGGACCCGCCGTCGGGCCGCGATCCGCTGACCGTGAGGTGCCGCTCCCCGCCCAGCTCGACGATGGCCCGCTCGGCCATCTCCGCGGGCAGCGGCCTGCCGTGCCAGCCCTCGCGGTCCTCGACCTCGGAGAACCCGCGGCCCTTGCGGGTCCGGGCGAGGATCACCGTGGGCTGGCCCGCGCCGCCCACGGAGGCGAGCGCCTTGTCGATCTCCCCGAGGTCGTGCCCGTCGATGGGGATGGCACGACAGCCGAACGCCTCAATCCGTTTGGTATATGCGTCCAGATCCCAGCCCAGCTCGGTCGGGCCGCGCTGGCCGAGACGGTTCACGTCGACGATCGCGGTCAGGTTGTCCAGGTGGTAGTAGGCCGCCTTGTCGAACGCCTCCCACATCGATCCTTCCGCCATCTCGCTGTCGCCGCACAGCACCCACACCCGGTACGGCAGCTCATCGAGATAGCGGCCGGCCAGGGCCACCCCGACCCCGTCGGGCAGCCCCTGGCCGAGCGATCCGGTGGCGACGTCCACCCACGGCAGCACCGGGGTCGGGTGGCCCTCCAGCGGTGAGCCGAACCGCCGGTACGTGTTGACCAGCTCCTCGTCCGAGACGACGCCCGCCGCCTTGAACATGGAGTAGAGCAGGGGGGAGGCATGCCCCTTGGAGAAGATCAGGTGGTCGTTGGCCGGGTTGTCCGGCTGCCGCCAGTCGTAGCGGAGATACCGGGCCAGCAGCACCGCCATCACATCGGCGGCCGACATGCTCGACGTCGGATGACCGGACCCGGCGGCGGTGCTGCACCGGATCGAATCGACCCGCAGCTGCTGGGCCAGCTCGCCCATGTCCTCGAGTGTCTCTACGGTCATGGCGGTCTCCTGTCCCGTCGCGGAAGGGTCATGCCCGGCCGGGCGCATGGGGCATACGGCCGCGCATACGCCCATTCTCGCCGAGCCGGGGCGGGGGGAGCGGCCGGGCTCCGCCTAGACGCCGAAGTACGGCGCGTACATCATCGACTCCATGACGGCCGGTGGCGGGGATAGCGACGCGGACGCCGAGCGGATGCGCGACCTGCCGCTGCGGAACTACCGGCCCCGGCCGCGGCTGGTCGTGCCGGAGCACCACGTGCCGGGCGCCGCCGTCCCGGCGATCGACTCCCACGCGCACCTGGGCCGGTGGCTCACCCCGGACGGGTCCTGGATGGTGAAGGACGTCCCGCGGCTCGTGGCCGAGATGGACCAGTGCAACATCCGCGGCGTCGTCAACCTCGACGGCCGCTGGGGGGCGGAACTGGCCGGCAACCTGGCCCGTTACGACCACGCTTACCCTGGCCGGTTCGCCACCTGCTGTCACCTGGACTGGCGGGAGCTGTCCGCGCCGGGGTTCGGGGAGCGGCTCGCGGCCGGGCTGCGCAGATGCGCCGACGCGGGCGCGGCCGGCGTGAAGGTCTGGAAGGACCTGGGCCTGCACCTGCGCGATGGCCACGGCGAGCTGGTGCTGCCCGACGACCGGCGCCTGGCCCCGGCCTGGGCGGCGGCCGGTGAGCTCCGGCTGCCGATCTTCATTCACACCGCGGACCCGGTCGCCTTCTTCGATCCGGTCGACTCGCGCAATGAGCGGCTGGAGCAACTGCTCAGCCGGCCGGACTGGTCGTTTTCCGGCCCGCGGTTCCCGTCGTTCGAGCGGCTGATCGACAGCCTGGAGAGGCTCGTGGCGGCTCACCCGGACACCACGTTCGTGGGCGTGCACGTCGGCTGCTACGCCGAGAACCTGGCCTGGGTCGGGCGGATGCTGGACACCTACCCGAACTTCCACGTCGACACGGCGGCCCGCATCGCCGAGCTCGGCCGGCAGCCGCGGGCCACCGGCGAGCTGATCTCGCGCCACCCTGGCCGGGTCCTGTTCGGCACCGACGAGATCCCGTTCGACACCCGGGTGTACGGGATCTACTTCCGCTTCCTGCAGACCCTCGATGAGGCCTTTGATCATGGCCTGGAGGATCCGCCGCCGATGGGGCGCTGGAAGATCTCCGGGCTGGGCCTCGCCGAGGATGTGCTGCACCAGGTGTACGCGGCCAACGCGGAGGCGCTGGTGCCGAGGCTGCGCAGCTGAGGTACCGCGGCTGGGTGACTGTCACCGCAGCCGCGGTTCAGTGCTGACCTCGTTAAACGTCGAAGTACAGCTCGAACTCGGGAGCCATCGGCCGTGACCTGCGGCAATGTCCCGGGTAGCGGCTCTGATCTGGCAACTCTCCGTTTGGTGGCGTTGGCTGACGTTGGGCAGAGACGGCCATCCTGCGGACTAGATGCGGACTCAACCGCGCTCAACGACGTAGGTCCCGCGCTGGGGAACCGTCACCACCAGGCCCTCGTCGCGGAGCACCTGCACGGCGCGACGTGCGGTGTCCCGGGCCACCCCGAATAGCTGCACAAGTTCTTTCTCGGACGGCAGCGGGTCCTCACCCGGCCGGAACTCGCCTGCCTCGATCCTGCCGCGCAGCCATGCCGCGATCTGCCGGTGCGGCGGCTCAGCGCCCCGCGGGTTGATCTCCGGCACGTCCATGTCGTCAAGCTAGCCGACCAGATACAACGGCCATCCTGTCCCAACGTTGGTAGACGTTGGCCAACGTATGGCGTAGGTTCGCAATGACGGTACAGAGCGGCCCCGGCCGGTGCTTGCAAACCAAACCGGGGCCTGACCGCCTAACGAGGAGGCGGCTATGAAGGATGATCCCACCCCTGCCCGCG
>DATINY010000271.1:0-1942 GCA_035473755.1 Streptosporangiaceae bacterium | reverse complement strand
GGCCGACGTCGGCGAATAATGAGTGCAATCCGTGCTGCCCTGGGCCGCGTCGGTTATTTAGTTGTGGTTTGTGTGTCTGGTGCATGACTTTGGTGCCAGAGTGTGATAGGTGGCGATTGCGGAGGATGCTGAGGCGGGGCTGGCGGCGAAGTTCGCGGTGATGCGGGAGCTGCTGGATGAGCGCCAGTGGCGGGTGTACCCGGGGACCGAGGCGCGGGCGCTGGGGCGCGGCGGGATCGCGGCGGTGGCGCGGGCCTCGGGCGCGTCGCAGGTCACGGTGGCTGCCGGGGCGGTGCAGGCCGCGGACCCGGATGCGCTGGCGACGCTGGCGCGGGGCCGGTCGCGGCGGCCGGGCGCGGGCCGGCCAAAGGCGGAGGACGCGCAGCCGGGGTTAAGGCAGGCGCTGGGGGGCGTGCTGGAGGAGGCCACCCGCGGGGACCCGGTCTCGGAGATCACCTGGTGCTCGCTGTCGCTGCGGGACCTGTGCCGGCAGCTGGCCGCGCGGGGGTTCCGGTGCGGGAAGGACGCGATCGCGCGGATGCTGCGCCAGGAGGGCTACAGCCTGCAGGCGATGGCCAAGGTCCTGGAGGGGCGGCAGCACCCGGACCGGGACGGGCAGTTCCGGCACGTCAATGCGATGATCCGGGCGTTCCGGGCGGCCGGGTACCCGGTGGTCAGCGCGGACGCCAAGAAGAAAGAGCAGCTCGGCCCGTATCACCGCGACGGCCGCGCGTGGCGGCCGGCCGGGGACCCGGTCAAGGTCCGCGACCACGACTTCCCCGACCAGGAGCTGGGCAAGATCACCCCCTACGGGGTTTACGACATCGCCGCCAACCGCGGGTTCGTGTCCGTGGGCACGAGCTGTGACACCGCCGCGTTCGCGGTGAACGCGCTGCGCCTGTGGTGGCAGCGGGAAGGCGCGCTGCGCTACCCGGGCGCCACCCGGCTGCTGGTCACCGCCGATGCCGGCGGTTCGAACGGCTACCGGTGCCGGCTGTGGAAGGACCAGCTCGCCGTCCTGGCCGCCGAGACCGGGCTGAAGATCAGCGTCGTGCACTTCCCGCCCGGCACCAGCAAGTGGAACCGGATCGAGCACCAGCTGTTCTGCCACATCACCCGCACCTGGCGCGCCCGCCCGCTGATGACCGCGGACGACGCCGTGGCCGGCATCGCCGCCACCGTCACCAGCCAGGGCCTGAAGTGCACCGCCGTCCGCGATGACGCCGCATACCCCGAAGGGGCCAAGATCAGCGCCGGCCGGCTGCGCTATCTCCAGGACCGCGTCGTGGTCCGGCACGGCCCGCACCGCGACTGGAACTACACCATCTTGCCCGCTCCCCGGCCCGCCCCAGAACCAGAACCCGGACCCGGACCCGGGCGGGCCGGGCCCGATCCCGCCCTCGTCCGCGCCCTGGCCGCCCTGGCCGGCATCGGCGACCCGGACGCGCTGGCCGGCGAGCTCGCCCTGGCCTGGGACGCCGCCCGCGAGCACCGCCTCACCCTCGAACGCGGCCGCGGCCGCATCCGCCGCGGCGGCAACAGCAACGCCAGCCTGGCCCGGCTCGCCCTGCCCGCCATCCTCACCGCCGCCGCCTGCCGCTACAACGCCGGCATGTCCTGCGCCCTGATCGGCACCCTCCTCGGCGTCCACCACGCCACCATCGGCGACGCCACCCGCTACGCCCGCCCCGTCCTGGAACAGCACGGCCTCACCATCACCACCGGCAGACCCCGCATATCCACCCTCCGCGACCTGCGCGAGCACGCCTCAGCAACCGGGATCACCATCCCGGTGCCCCAACCCCACCCGCCGCCCTCGAGAACGCGACCCCCGCCCGCCCCCGACACGCCCGAACCCGCCAACTTAAAAACCGACGCGGCCTATGAGGGGTGCAGCGACACGCAATCACGGACGCCGTGACAGCTGTGGCACATGATGCGG
>DATINY010000270.1:0-7051 GCA_035473755.1 Streptosporangiaceae bacterium | reverse complement strand
CCCGCCCGGCCTGGTCGAGCCAGCCGGTGAACATGAGCGACGCGGACCGCGCCATCGAAGCCTGGGCAGCCGCGAACCCGGTCGCCAGGATCTCGAATCCGGAGGTGCCCAGCACCGCCTCGGCGGACTTCTGGTAGGCGGGCACGTGCCCCCACTCGGCGAGCATCTCCCCGGTCACCTCGACATGGAACTGGACGGCGTAAGCCGTCTCACCGAACCGGAACGCCTGATGGGGGTAGGCCGCCGACCGGGCCAGGTGGACCGCCCCGGCCGGGATGCCGAACGTGTCGCCGTGCCACTGCAGGGCCGGGAAGTCGTCGCCGAGCACGCCGAGCACCGGGTCGCTCCGCGCGGCGGCGGCCACCTCGACGGGCAGCACCCCGACCTCCGGGGTCTCCCCCGTGTGGACCGGTGCGCCCAGGCTGGCCGCGAGCAGCTGGGCGCCGAGGCAGACACCGAAATAGGGCACGCCCGCACGCACCGCGGCCGCGATCCACCGCTTCTCCCCGGCCAGCCAGGGATGCTCGGCCTCGTCGTGCACGCTCATCGGCCCGCCCATCGCCACGACGAGGTCGATCTCATGCCGGTCGGGCAGCTCGCCACCCTCGTCGAGCTCGATCGTGTCAATCGCCACGCCGCGCTCGTTAAGCATGCCGGAGAAGAGCCCCGGCGGCTCGCACCGGATGTGCTGCAGCACCAGCGCCCGGGTCATGTGCGCCCGCGCCGCCGCGTCAGCGGATCACCAGCACCGGCCGGTCGGCCAGGTGGATCACCTTGTGCGCGGTACTGCCGAGGATGGCCCCGGCAAAGTCGCTCCGGCCCCGGGAGCCCATGATGATGACGTCGGCGTCGTGCTCCTTGGCGTCCGCGAGGATCTCACGCGCCGCGTGCCCGAACGTGGTCGGCCGTATCTCCCCCTCGGCGTCAACGCCCGCCTGCTTCAGCGCGTCGACCCCGTCCCGGACCGGCTGGGCCGCCTCCTGGTCGGACTCGCTCGGCACGTCCCCCATCTGGGCGATGACCTCCTTCTCCAGGAGGTGCAGCACCCACACCTTGCCCTTGGACAGCAGGGCCAGCTCCTTGGCCGCGGCAATCACGCGGGGAGAGGTCTCTGAGTGGTCCACGGCGACCAGCAGTCTGTCGTACATCAGCCAACCTCATTCGCTAGCGGATGGTCTCCCTTAGACCATTCCTGTCTCTCCACGATGCGCGCGAAACGTCTGCCACTCCAGGGTCCTTCGGCCGGAAATTCCGGCGGAGTGCGCGCTCACGACCGGCCGTCCCGCGTTCCAGGTATCCAGTCGGTGCCTGCCAGCGGCACCTTGGCCATGGCCGCGGCCTCGATGGTCAGCGCCACCAGGTCGTCGGGCTCGAGGTGGTGGACGTTGGATTTGCCGCAGGCCCGGGCGATCGCGGTGAGCTCCATGGTGAGCGCCTTCAGGTAGTTCGTCATCCACCGCGCGCCGGTCTCCGGGTCCAGGCGGCGCTCAAGCTCGGGATCCTGCGTGGTCACGCCCACCGGGCACAGGCCAGTGTGGCAGTGATGGCAGTACCCGGGCGCGGTGCCGATCGCGGCGTAGCCGGCGGTGGCGTCGTGGTCGTGCCCGCCCTCGCGGTAGGTGGGCCGGTTGCAGCCGAGCGCGATCAGCGCGGGCACGCCGATCGAGACCGCGTCGGCGCCGAGCGCCAGCGCCTTCGCCACGTCGGCGCCGGACCGGATGCCGCCGGAAACCACCAGCTGCACCTCGTCCTGCTTGCCGATCTCCCGCAGGGCCTCGGCGGCGATGCGCACGGCCGGCAGGGTCGGAATCCCGGCATGCTCGATGAACACGGTCTGCGTGGCCCCGGTCCCGCCCTGCATGCCGTCGACCACCACCACGTCGGCACCCGCCGCGACGGCCAGCTTGACGTCGTGGTCGACCCGGGTCGCACCGAGCTTGACGTAGACGGGCTTCTCCCAGCTGGTGGCCTCGCGCAGCTCCTCGATCTTGATCCGCAGGTCGTCCGGGCCGGTCCAGTCGGGGTGCCGGGACGCGGATCGCTGGTCGATGCCGGGCGGCAGCGTCCGCATGTCCGCGACCCGCTTACTGACCTTCTGGCCGAGCAGCATGCCGCCGCCACCAGGTTTGGCGCCCTGCCCGATCACGACCTCGATGGCGTCGGCGGCCTTCAGGTCGGCCAGGTTGAACCCGTACCGGGACGGCAGGCACTGGTAGACCAGCAGGCGGGACGCCTGGCGTTCCTCGGGGGTCATGCCGCCATCACCGGTGGTGGTGGAGGTACCCACCGCGGTTGCCGCCCGGCCCAGCGCCTCCTTGGCGTGCGCGGACAGGGCGCCGAAGCTCATCCCCGCGATCGTGATCGGGATCGCCAGCTCAATCGGGCTGCTGGCGCACCGGGTGCCGAGCACGGTGGTGGTGTCGCAGCGCTCCCGGTAGCCCTCCAGCGGGTACCGGGACAGGGAGGCGGTCAGGAACACCAGGTCATCGAACGTCGGCATCTGCCGTTTGGCGCCCCAGCCGCGTATCTCGTACCTGCCGACTTCGGCCATCTCGTGGATCTGGCCGATTACCTCGGGCGGGAAGCTGGAACTCCGCTCGGTGCCTGTCCACGGCAGCGGGCGGCCATTGCCCGGCGGGAGCGGCCCGGGCGTCTCCGGCAGTTCTGGCTCCATCAGTATTTCTGGTCCTTCAGCGAGTCGAAGTTGTACAGCTGCTTGGCGGACGCGACCCTGGTCACGTCCTCGGCGGAGATGTGGCTGAAGCCGGCGGCGTGCGCCAGCTCCCGGACCCGCCGCACGTCGTCCGCGCCGAGTTCCTCCACCCGCGCGTCGGCGCCGAGCGACCGGATCTTCCCGCCGACGTAGATCACGGCCTCGTAGAGCGAGTCGCCGAGCGAATCGGCCGCGTCCCCGCCGATCAGGATGGTCCCGGCCTGGGCCATGAACCCGCTCATGTGCCCGGCATCGCCGGCGATCGCGATCTCGCCCCCCTTGAGGGAGATCCCGGCCCGGGAGGATGCGTCCCCGTCGATCACGATGAGGCCGCCGCGCGCCGAGGCGCCCGCGCATTCGGACGCGTTGCCGCGCACCCGCACCGTCCCCGACATCAGGTTCTCGCCCACCGACCAGCCGACGAAACCCTCGACGGTGACCTCCGGGCCATCGGACAGGCCCGCGATGTAGTACCCGGCGTTGCCCGCGATGGTGATGTCGATCCGGCCGGTCAGGCCGACGGCGAGGTTGTGCCGCCCGCGCGGCTCGGTGATGCGGACGACGGTGCCGTCCGGCAGTCCGCGCAGCGCCGCGTTCAGCTCGCGGACCGGCAGCTCCGCGCAGCTGAGCTCGACCGCCGTTACGCCTGCCATGTGTAGATCTCCTCCGGCATCGGCTCGAACACCTGGGCCTTGTCCACGCCGGGCAGGTCGGCCAGGGCGACGTACTCCGACGCCACCGCGACGTAGTCGGCCGTCTCGGCCACCACCATCGGCTTGCAGGCGAACGAGTCACGCACGATCGCGATCGACTGCTCGGCGGCCACCAGCAGCGTGAAAAAGCCGTCGAAGACCTTCATGACGCCGCGCAGCGCCTCGCTGAGATCCGCCCCGGCGGCCATCTCCCGGGCGATGTAACGCGCGGCGACCTCGGAGTCGTTGTCGGTGTCGAAGCGCACGCCGCCGGCGGCGAGCTGCCTGCGCACGCTGGCGTAGTTCGAGAACGACCCGTTGTGTACCAGCGCCAGATCGGGTGAGACGGCGAACGGGTGCGAGTGCTCGGTGGTCACCGCCGACTCGGTCGCCATCCTGGTGTGGCCGATCGCCTGGTAGCCGCCCATGCCGGCCACGCCGTAGCGGGCGCACACCTCGGCCGCCGGGCCGACGTCCTTGTACACCTCGATGGCCGCGCCGTAGCCGAAGAGCCGGACCGACGGATCGATGCCGGCCAGCAGTTCCGGCCCGCGGTCCGGGCCGATCGAGGTCACTATCACCCCGTCGCGGCCGCGCGCGCGGAACTCCACCGGCACCACACCGGCCGCGGCCTCCAGCGCGGAGACATAGCCGGCCCAGTCGTAGCCCGGCTCGGGTGCGCACAGCGAGTACTTCTGCTCGCCCGGCGGCGCATCGCGGCGGTAGACCGCCACCCCGGTCGAGTCCGGCCCGCGCGAGGCGAGCACGTCGAGCATGGGGACGACGAGCTCGCCAAGCCGGGGATACAGATCCGGATTCTTCAGCTGGAGACCGGCGATCCCGCACATCCGCTTACGTCCCGTCCTGTCATCGCACCTGATCAGCGCCTGGTTGCGAGGAGGCTAACACGGGCCGCCCGGTCTGGGACATGGGGCAAACCGGGGCCTGGCCGGGCTGGCCGGCCATGCCGTCATCCGGGCCGGCGGTCCGGTCTCAGGGTTTCGGCTGCTCCGTGCCGGATTTGGCCGCAAACTGGTCGCGCCGGTGAGGAGGCGCCCGTGCCGGGGGCCCGGTAAACGCGTAGTCGGTGCATCCACTCAGGAGGTGAGGACGTGGCGAGCAGCGACGGCGTGATCGGCCTGCAGCCTCGGCTGGCGGGGGTGTCCGGATTTCTCGACCGGTTCCTGCTGCCCCTGGTTCTGATCATCGCCGGGCTCGGCGTCGCGCTTCCCGAGCCCGGGCGGCGCCTGGACGCGGGCGGAGCGATCTTGATCACCCTGGCGGTGCTGGTGTTCTGCACCGGCTCGTCGGTCACCTTCGCCGACATCGGGGGAATGCGCGCGGCCGCCGGGCGGATGGCGCTCGTGCTGGCGGCCAGCACCGTCATCCTGCCGCTGCTGGCCTGGCTGGCCAGCAGGCTCGTCAGCGGGCCGGCGCTGCAGGGCGGGGTGCTGGCGGCGGGCGTCGCCCCGGTGGAGGTGGCATCGGTGGCACTCACCGGCATGGCCGGCGGCGAGGTGGTGGTGGCGGTGGGCCTGCTGATCGCCTCCACGTTGCTGACCGTCCTCCTGGCCGGGCCGATCCTGGGGCTGCTCGGCGCCCACTCCGCCGTCTCGCAACTCGGGCTCCTGGCCACGCTGGCCCTTGTCGTGGCCCTGCCCCTGATCGCGGGCTGCGCGATGCGCACCCTCGATCCGTTCGGCGGGCGTGACCGCTCACTGATCGAGGTTCTGGGGATGGCCAGCCTGCTGCTGCTGCTCTGGGAGAGCTCCAGCGAACTGCGGCTTCACGCCAGCGACGGCCGGGTCGCCGTGGCCCTGCTCGTTTTCCTGGCCGGCGCCGGCGGGCTGGGATGGCTGCTCGCACGCGGGGCGCCGCGAGGGCAGCGCACCGCCATGATCCTGCCCACCACGATGCGGGACTTCGCGGTGGCGGCGGGCATCGCGGCCAGCGCGTTCGGCATCGCCGCCGCCGCCCCGATGGGGATCTACGGGGTCATGGTGCTCGTCTTCGGCGCCATCACCGTTTACGTGTCCAAACGAGCCTGACGGATCCCCCTCGTGGCGCACGGCGCGGGAGCGGGATCATGGCTGGATGGGTGACCAGGCAGAGTCGGTCACATGGCACCAGCTTCTTGATTTTTATCGAACACATCTTCTAACATGGCCCGATGGCGTCATCAAAACGGGACAAAGCCCTGCTAGCCGAGATCACCGGCGTGGCGCGCCGCCTCGCCCGCGGCCAGCAACTGTCCGGGGCCGAGCAGCAAGAAGCCGCCGCGACGCTGAGCCAGGTGGCCCGGGGCCGGGCCGACCTGCTGGCCGAGAGCGCCGGCCTGGCCATCGGCACTCACGAAGGCGGCCCGGATGAGGCGCGGCATCTGCAGGCCGCCCAGCTCTGCATCGAAGCGGGGGCCGACCTCAGCCTGATCCCGCACTGGGTCGAGGAAGGCCGCCGCCGGGCGGCCAGCAGCCCCTCCCCGCTATACCGGTAACGGCGTGCCGCCGAGCCGGTACGGGGCCGTCGGCTGCCTGCCCGCGGCCGAGCGGATCACGCCCCAGCGCGCCGAGGCCTCCATGCCATACCAGGCGACGTCGGCGGCGGCCTTGCCCACGACGAACCCGAGCCACACCCCGCCCGGCAGCGGCCGCAGCAGCCATGCGGCCCCGGCCAGGCAGCCGGGACGGATCAGGAAGTCGTCCAGGGCCTCCGCTACCGCGCAGGAGGCGAGCTGCTCTCTCGCCGCATGCCACGCGCCCGCGGCCAGCCTGCGCCATCCCGCCAGATGGGCCGTTGCCCGGCGGGCCGCCAGTGCCGCCTTCGTCCCGACACAGCCGTAAAAGGCGATGACCTCGCAGACCGTCGCCACGGCGGCGGCGGCGAGCACCGATCCGGCGGGCAGGTACCCGGCGGCGAAACCAGCGACCGCCCCGGCCGTGCCGCACACCTCGGCGAGCCCGAACCGGGCCCGCCACGCCTGCCACCATCCGCTGGTCTCTGGCTGAACCCCGTCCCGGCCGGCGGGCGGCCTTCCGGCCACGGCGCCGCCGGTCGCGGCCGTGCTAGCAACGGTCGGCACGTCTCCCCCCCGCCTCAACGTCGACAGTGTCGCCACTGAAGCGGAGCGGCCGGTGCTGCCCTTGATACAGGCGGGGGCGGCGGTGATGGGCTAGCGCGTGCTATGAGGGCAGGTCATGGAAATCCGAGGGCCGGCGTCGCACCAGGCGAGCCGGCCCACAGGCACTCCCTCTCGGGCCACAGCGGCGGGGCTGCTGCCCGGGAACACTCTCGTCAACGTGCTGCAGGCGCTCCCTGCCGGGTGGGAGAAGCCACCAGCACCGGGCATGGCGCGTGCTGGAGGACGCTGAGGGTGACGCTGCCGAACAGCCGGGTGGTGAGTCCGCCGCGGCGGGGGAAGCCGAGCACGATGAGGTCGGCGCCCCATTCGGTGGCGTCGGCGATGATCTCGTCGGCGGCCCGGTCGATCAGTGCGGGGCGGACCTGCCCGGTGGCCTTGATGCCTGCCATGTTCAGTTCGAGGACGGTTGACTCGACGACGCCGGCGGCGGCGGAGTCGGTCTCGAGCGCGAAGCGGCGGCCGCCGTAGCTCTCGCGGAGGTTGAGGTGCAGGACGAGGGCCTCGCTG
>DATINY010000269.1:0-3428 GCA_035473755.1 Streptosporangiaceae bacterium | reverse complement strand
GGCCGAACTCCCGGACTGACTCCACCACCGCCAGCAATGCCGACGTGGCCCGGCGTTCCTGCTCGTCCGCGCCGCCGATACCGGAAATAGGAAACAGGCGCGCCCGCTCCCAGCTCACCTTGCGCATCTCGGCCCCCACCTCGATATCACCGTCCTGTTGCTGGAGCGCCCTGGACAGTTAGGGGACGCGCAATCAAGCCGGGCAGATTACCGGATGGGAACGATCAATGGCCGACGACGAATGTTCCTTTCGCGGGCAGTGTGATCACCAGGCCGCGCTGGCGTAGTTCCTCCACTGCCCGCCGCGCGGTGCCCAGCGCGCAGTGGTACTCGGCCGCGAGGTCGCGCTCGCCGGGCAGCCGTGCGCCCGGGGGGAGCTCACCGGCCGCGATCCTGGCCGCGATGTGATCGGCGACCGCCATGTAAAGGTAGCCCGGGGGGCCTGCCCCGGGGTCGAACGGCGGTACCTTCGTGATCATGGAGAGCAGCGTATAGCGGCCTTACGCTGCCCAGATGTATGAGATGCGGCATACCGCTATACACCGCGTCCTAACGCATATAGGTTGCCAATGACGAACGAAACGGTCTCGCTCCGGTGCGGCACACCGAAGCGCACTGGACCGCCCGGGCTAGGAGGCGGCTATGACGCATGATCCCGGTCGGCCCGCCGCCGCGGACCCGCTCGCCGTGCTGCGAGGCCGATTCCCCGGCTGGCAGGCCTGGCGGGGCGTGTCCGGGCTGCTCTACGCGCGCAGGCTGCGGACCAGCCCGCCCGTCATCGTCCGGGCCACCACAGCGGACGATCTTGCTGCCAAGATCACCGAACATGAACGTCGCAAGCACTAGCGAATGTCCCGGTCGTGAGGCCTCCTTGCCCTGGCTGGGGGAGCTCGTCGACCGAAAGGGTCAGCCGGCGGCCTTGGCGAGTTCGGGGACGAATTGCGCGGCGTCGATTGTGCCGAGGCCGGAGATGAGGTCGTATCCGCGCTGGGCGTGGAAGCCGGGCACGACGTGGGTCTGGCCATGGCTTGAGAAAGTGAAGGTGTTGTTTCCGTGCACGACGTCCACGATGCCGGGGGCATGGCCGGCCGCCATCCGGTAGAGCGCCGGGTTGATCGCGCCGAGCGTATGGCCGGCCTCCTGAGCGGCGAGGGCCACGATCCCGGCAAACATCGGTGCGGCGAGGCTGGTGCCGCAGGCTGTGGACCAGCTCGACGGCTGAGCCGGATAGCCGCCGTTGTTGCCGTAGATCGCCGCGGCGCTGGCGCAGGACGCGTCCATCGAGATGTCGGGGATGCCGCGGTGCTGGCCGACGACGTCCGCCACGCCGCTTTGATAGCCGGGCCGGGTGAAGATGGCTGAGCGGCCGCCGCCGCTGCCGGACCAGGCCAGGCCCGGCCCGCGCGGGGTGGGGTCGCCGGCCGGGGCGAGCTGGGTGCCGCCTACCGCGGTCACCATCGGGTCGCTGGCCGGCCACGATACTTGGGGCGTTGTGAAGTAGCTCCGCGTGCTGTAGGTCTGCCCGGCCGCACCAGAGTCGCCAGTGGATGCGACTACTGTGACGCGGTAGGCAGGCCTGGCGGCCAGCAGGTACGCCCCGCGCAGCGCCCGGATCGCGGATCTGGACCGGAAGGTCGGCTCGGTCGCCCCGAAGCTCTGGCTGATCACGGTGGCGAGATGATGCCGGATGACATACTTCTCAGCCTTGATGATCTGCGGGAAGCCGCTTCGCCCTTCAATCTCCGCGATTGGTGTCTCGACCAGCAGGATCGTTGCCCCCGGTGCCATCGTGTGCGCCCACTCCACGTCCAGCGTCGTCTCGCCGGCGGCGCCTGTCCGCGCCGCCGTCGGCCCGTAGCGGGGCACCGCGCCGGCCGGCTGGATCACCCGCAGCGATAGCGGCGGCAGGTCGAACCGCTTGTCGAAGATGGCCACGTCATGCGCGATGGTCGGCGATCCGAACGGGTCGACAACCGCGATCGTCTGGCCCTTGCCATCGATACCTGCCCGCAGGAGTGGTGCCAGGTCATAGGCCGCCCGGGCCTGCGCGGGGCTCAAACCGCCACCCGGCGGAACCGCGGCCCTGCTTACCCGCCCCGCGTCGGCGGCCGGCCGGTGAGCGGCACCGCCCGAACATCCCGCCAGGCCCACGGCCAGGCCAAGCGCCACCGCCCAGATACCGAGGAACACAGTGACCCGCGGGCCCTTACGCGCTGGGTCATGCCCAGAGGCATATCTCACGAGCCGACGGTACCCGCCTGCCCGCACACCCCACGCCGGGCCGGCGGCGGCCCGGCGACAATGGCCGCGGCACGGCGGCGTGCCGGGTGGGCCGCCTCAGCGCCGGTAACTCCTGCGGGCATATTGGCGTTCTCAATCTGTGCACTGGGCATGGGCAGATGACGTCATGTTCACACCCGGCTGGTTCTCGGCGTGAGTGCCGGCGACAGCGGGGTCGGCGATGACGCCGGACTCGAGCAGCTCCAACGCCAATATCCGCGGTGGCTGATCTGGCGTGGCCGGTTCACCGGTGAGTACTGGGCGATGCCGCCACGCCACCTCACCCGGCGTGAACTCATCAGCGCCCGCGATCTCGATGAACTCGCGTGGAGGCTAGCGCAGGCCGAAGAGCAGCACGGACTATGAGCGCGCCTGAGCCAGCGGGGCTCCATGACCGTCATTTGACCGCGTGTGCCGGTGGCGCGACCCTGGACTGGCCACGTTGGGCGCCGCCGGGAGGACCAGCATGAGCCCGGCCGGACGGTTCGACACCCTCTCGACCGCACGGCTGCTGATGCGGCGCTGGCGCGACTCCGATCGCGAGCCGTTCGCCGCCCTCAATGGCGACCCGCAGACGATGCGGTTTTTCCCGGCACCGATCAGCCGGGCGGCCAGCGACGCGCTGCTCGACCGCATTGAGTCCTGCTTCGACCGGCTCGGATATGGCCTGTGGGCGCTCGAGGTCGCCGCGACCGGCGAGTTCATCGGCTGCACCGGGCTCAATCCCATGCCCGACGATGTGCCCGGCGCCGGCGGCGTCGAGATCGGCTGGCGGCTGGCCAGGCGCGCCTGGCACCACGGCTATGCCACCGAAGCCGCGCGGGCCGCGCTCGGGGTCGCCTTCGACGGCGCTGGCCTGGACGAGATCTGGTCCATGACCGCGGTGCTCAACCAGCCGTCCCAGGCCGTCATGCGCCGTCTGGGGATGACCGAGGTGGCCAGGTTCGCCCACCCGAGAATGCCCCCTGGCCATCCCCTGCAGCCGCACGTGACCTACCACCTGGCGCGCCCGCAGGAATCACCGCCAGCGGCCACACGGCCCGATCCGGTCAGCCAGGCAGTCGCCCCATCGGCCCACGCGCGGACGAGATCGACGGCGGCGGGTGGCACCGCGTAGGCACCCCGTTCAGCCCGCCCGGGCCAAGCCG
>DATINY010000268.1:0-2643 GCA_035473755.1 Streptosporangiaceae bacterium | reverse complement strand
GGCGTGCACCGGACCGTCCGGGCATGCGGGTGCCGGTCAGTGGGTCAGCCAGCGCTGGGTCTGCTCGTCCCAGGTGGGGGGCTGGCCGGGCAGGGGCGTGCGCCCGGGGGCGCGCAGCCCGTCGATGACGACCGCCAGGTGGCGCTGCCGGAGCTCGGCGGTGCGGCCGGCATCGCCGAGCTTGACGCTGGCCAGGAACTCCAGCAGGAACTCGACGTCCAGGTAGGTGACGTCGTCCCGAAGCAGGCCGGTGGCGCGGACCCGCTCGAACAGTTCGATGGCCAGCGCCTGCATCTCCTCGGCCAAGGCCAGCTGCTCGGCGGTCGGGACGAACGTCCCGGCGAGCCGCACGGTCAGCCCGTGGGTGTTGGCGGCGACGATGCGGCGCAGGAAGCTGGTGAAGGCCTCCCAGGGCTCGTCATCGGAGGCCAGCGCCCGCTTGATCTCGGTGAGGTAGATCTCCTGCCCGTTCCGGCACAGGGTGCGCAGCAGGTCCTCCTTGCCGGCGTACCGGTGGTAGAGGGCGCCGATGCCCACCCCGGCCCGCTCGGCTACCGCGGAGATCGGGGCGGTGGGGTCGGCGAGGAACACCTCCCGGGCCGCTTGCAGGATGAGCTCGTCGTTCTGCGCCGCCTGTGCCTGCCGGCCGCGCAGCGGGGGCGCTCCACTCGCCATAACCACCCTCGTTCTACTTGAACAGATCATTCCGTTCTGCTATTCTTGAACGGAACAGTTCGTTCAGATTAGTGAGTCGCGGAGGACTTGGCAATGACGAACCCGACCACGAACCAGATCGAGGAGTTCCGGATCAGCATCCCGCAGGCGGACCTGGATGACCTGGCCAACCGCCTGGCCCGGACCCGGTGGCCGTCCAGCCTGCCGGGTGCCGCGTGGGACCACAGCGCTCCGGGGGCGGGCTGGGAGCGCGGCGTGCCGGTCGGCTACCTGCGCGAGCTGGCGGAGTACTGGCGGGACGGCTTCGACTGGCGGGCCCAGGAGGCGCGCCTGAACTCCTACCCGCAGTACACGACCCGGATCGACGGCCAGAAGATCCACTTCCTGCACGTGAAGTCGCCCGAGCCGGACGCCACGCCGCTGCTCCTGCTGCACGGCTGGCCGGGGTCGGTGGTGGAATTCCTGCATGTCATCGGGCCGCTCAGCGACCCCCGCTCGCACCGTGGCGGCTCGGCCCCGGCGTTTGACCTGGTCATCCCGTCACTGCCCGGCTTCGGGTTCTCCGGCCCCGTCACCGAGCCCGGCTGGGGCAGCCGGCGGATCGCCGGCGCGCTCGCCGAATTGATGGCCCGCCTCGGGTACGAGCGCTACGGCGCCCAGGGCGGCGACTTCGGCGCCTTCGTCGCGCCCGACCTCGGCCGGGTCGATCCCGATCACGTGATCGGCGTCCACGTCAACGCGGCGACCATGGGTTTCATCCCGTTCGGGGACATCCCCGAGCAGGACCTGGCGACCTTCAGCCCGGTGGAAAAGGAGCGCGCCCAGCGGCTGCAGGGCTACCTGGCCGAGGGCAACGGCTACTTCCAGATCCAGTCCACCCGCCCGCAGACGCTGTCCTACGCACTGACCGACTCGCCGGCCGGGCAGCTGGCGTGGATCGTCGAGAAGTTCAAGGAATGGACGAATACCGGCCTTGCGCTGCCCGAGGACGCGATCGCGCGGGACGAGATACTGGCCGACGTCAGCGTGTACTGGTTCACCGGCACCGCGGGCTCAACGGCGAACCTGTACTACGAGAGCATGCACTCGGGCGACTGGCCGACGCCGTCTCCGGTGCCGACCGGCGTGGCGGTCTTCGCCGAGGACATCGCCATCCGCCGCTACGCCGAGCGCGCCAACAACATCGTGCACTGGAGCGACTTCGACACCGGCGGCCACTTCGCCGCGCTCGAAACGCCCGATCTGCTCGTCCAGGACATCCGCGCCTTCTTCGCGTTCCTGGCGGCCCCGAGCACGCCCTGAGCGGCCCCGGCCGGAGGCGGCGGAACCAGCATCCGGGCCACCACGGCCCGGGCCGGCTCCGCCGCCCCAACGCGCGCAGATGTTGACGGGCAGTGAAATCGCGCGCCGGCACGAGCGTGACAGGGGCGAATTCTCGTACGCTTGATACGTGCTGGGTCTACCGGATGGCACCCGCGGCTGCCTTTTCGATCTCGACGGCGTCATCACCAAGACGGCGAAAGTACACAACGCGGCGTGGAAAGAGATGTTCGACAGCTACCTGCGGGACCGGTCCCGGCGGACGGGTGAGCCGTTCGTGCCGTTCGACCCGGTCAAGGACTACGACGAGTACGTCGACGGCAAGCCCCGGGCCGACGGGACCCGCTCATTCCTCGCGTCCCGCGGAATTGAGCTGCCCGAGGGCGGTGATGACGATCCCCCGGGCGCGGAAACGGTCCACGGCCTTGGCACCCGTAAGAACGAGATCCTGCTGCGGCGGATACGCACGGACGGGGTGGAGGCCTACGACAGCTCGGTCCGCTACGTCCACGCGGTCCGGGACGCGGGCCTGCGCTCCGCGGTCGTGTCGTCCAGCGCCAACTGCCGCGACATCCTCCACGCCGTCGGCATCGAGGATCTGTTCGAGGCGCGGATCGACGGCGTGGTCGCCAAGCGCGAGCACCTGCG
>DATINY010000267.1:0-16232 GCA_035473755.1 Streptosporangiaceae bacterium | reverse complement strand
GGCCTGCTTTACGCACGGCGCCCCAGGTCGAGCCCACCCAAGGTGGTACGCGGCAAGAGCACCGTCGACCTTCGTGACCAGATCCGCCTGGCGGAGGTCCCCCGGTAACCAGCTTGGCCCCTTCGGCACGTTTTGATGATTTGCCACTGCGCCGATCCTCCGTCCCGCCCGCACATCCCTGCCGCCCGCCCGGCGCCGCCGGGCTGGTGGTCCCGTCTGAATAGAACCCAGCCCCACAAGCCACGGGAAACCCATCCACCCCAGAAGCTGCCCGGAACCGGGGCCCGCCCGGCGTCACCGAGGTGGCGGCAGGTCCACCTCCGGCCGACCGCCCGGCGCTCCGAGCCGCCGTACGCCGGTGCTGGGGGCCGACGGCCCCGTGGTCGGCGCCGTTAACGCCGCCCGGCACCGGCGGTCCGCGTCCACGTCCGCCTTGGCGAATGCTGGCGCTCGTGTCAAAAGTCGCCAGGTATCCTGTGCGATGTTCGGCCTTCAGGTGTGGACCGTCAAAAACACCTGAATCTCATGACAGCCAAATAACCGGTGACCATGAAGAGACTGCTCGACCCTGACTCACTGCGGGCCCTGTCCCGGGGATGCGCCATCCTTGGCGCAGGTGGCGGGGGCGATGCATACGTGACACTGCTGCAGGTATTGCAGGCAACCGAGGACTTCGGCCCGGTTCCCCTGGTCGATTTGGACGAATTGCCCGATGACGCGCTGATCATGCCGTGCGCCGGGATCGGTGCCACCACGGTCATCCTGGAAAAATTTGAGAACGGGGACGAGGGCGTACGGCTCCGGGAGCATCTGCAGTTCGTGACCGGGCGCCAGGTGGCGGCGCTGATGGCCATAGAGATCGGCGGCGGGAACGGCCTGCTGCCCATCACCTGGGCCGCGCGGATGGGGCTGCCGGTGGTGGATGCCGACGGGATCGGCCGCGCGTTCCCCGAGGTCCCGCAGGTCACCATGCATCTGGCTGGCATCTCGGCGAGCCCGGCGGTGCTGACCGACGAACGCGGCAACCTGGCGGTCTTCCGGACGATCTCCGGCGACTGGATGGAGCGCCTGGCCCGGGCGGCCGCGGTCGAGTTCGGCGGGGCGGCGTCCTCGGCTGAGTTCTCGCTCACCGCGGCCGAGGCGCGCGGGTCCACCGTGCGGAACTCGGTATCGAAGGCGATCAAGATCGGTGAGGCGCTCGCGGGAGCGAAGGGCAGCCCAGTGGCCGCCCTGATCGCCGAGCTTGGCGCGTTCCAGCTGGTCAGTGGCAAGGTGCTGGACGTCGAGCGGCACACCACCAGTGGGTTCACCCGCGGCAGCGTCGTGGTCGAGGGCCTCCGCAAGGACGCCGACCGGCTGATCCGGCTGGAGCTGCAGAACGAGAACCTGGTGGCGCTGGAACGCGGGCGCGTGCTCGCCTCGGTGCCCGACCTGATCACGGTGCTGGACAGCGAGACCGCCGACGCGATCGCCACCGAGTCGATCAGGTACGGCCAGCGGGTAACGGTGATCGCATTCGCCTGCGATCCGGTCTGGCGAACCGAGCGCGGGATAGCCGTGGCCGGGCCGCGGGCGTTCGACTACGAATTCGATTACCGGCCCGTGGAGGAGCTCGCCCATGCCCGCGCCTGAGCACCGCCTCGGCATCGACGTCGGCGGCACCAATACCGACGCGGTGATCATGGATCCCGCCGACCGGGTCATCGCCAAGGCCAAAGTGCCCTGCACGCCCGACATCACCGGCGGAATCACCAGAGCGATCGACACCGTCCTGCACGCGCCAGGGGCAGACCCGCGGCGGATCAGCCACGTCATGCTGGGCACGACCCACGCGACCAACGCGGTGCTCGAGCGCCGGAACCTGCGGCGGGTGGCGGTAATCAGGATTGGCGGCCCGGCCACCCTCAGCGTCCGGCCGATGTTCGGGTGGCCCCGTGACCTCACCGACACCATCTCGGTCGGGACGACGATCGTCGATGGCGGCATCGAGTTCGACGGCCGGGACATGTCTCCCCTGGACACCGACGCCATCGCCCGGTTTCTCGGCGAGGTCGGCGGCGCCGCCCAGGGCATCGTCGTCACCAGCGTGTTCGCCCCGGTCTCGCCGCGGCACGAACTGCTGGCGGCCGAGATCATCAAGCGCGAACTTGGCGAGATCCACGTCTCGCTCAGCCACGAGATCGGCACGATCGGCCTGCTGGAGCGGGAGAACGCCACCATACTCAACGGGGCGCTGGCCGGGGTCGCCCGCAACGTGGCCGAAGCGATGCGGGCCGCGCTCGCGGCGCACCGCCTGGAGCCGACCAGGTTCTTCGCGCAGAACGACGGCACCCTGATGGGCCTCGACCATGCGCTGCGGTACCCCGTGCTCACCATCGGCAGCGGGCCGGCCAACAGCGTCCGCGGGGCGGCGTTCCTCACCGGCAGCTCCGACTCGCTTGTGATCGACGTCGGCGGCACGTCCACCGACGTCGGCGTGCTGGTCAACGGCTTCCCCCGGGAGTCGTCCCAGGGAGTGGAGATCGGTGGCATCCGGACCAACTTCCGGATGCCTGACCTGGTCACCATCGCGCTGGGCGGCGGCAGCGTCATCTCCAGCGGCCCGCAGGGCGCCCGGATCGGGCCGCGCAGCGTTGGTTACCTGCTCCAGCGGGAAGCCCTCATCTTCGGCGGGCCGACGCCCACCCTGACCGACAGCGCCGTCGCGGCCGGACGGACCACGCTGGGCGACGTGAGGCCGAAGGGCCGGCACCGGGAGCTGCTCGGCGAGGCGCTGGCCCGCGCCGACGTCATGCTCGCCGAGGCGATCGACCGGGTGAAGACATCCAAGGAGGATCGGGCGCTGGTCGCCGTGGGCGGCGGCAGCATCCTCGTCCCCGACCGCATCCCCGGGATCAGCGAGGTCATCCGGCCCGAGCACTTCGATACGGCCAACGCCGTGGGGGCCGCCATCGCCTCGGTCAGCGGCCAGGTGGACCGGATCTTCCACGTCGGGGAAGCCGGGCGCCGGGCGGCCCTCGACGAGGCGCGCGACGAGGCGCGCGAGCGCGCGATCGCGGCGGGCGCCGACCCCGGCACGGTGCAAATCGTCGAGCAGGAAGAGATCCCGCTGGCCTACCTCACCTCGCCATCGCTCCGGATCCGCGCCAAGGCCGTCGGCACCCTCGGCGGCAGCACGGAGCAGCATCTTCACGCTGACCTGGCCCGGCAGGCCCGCATGGCCGGCCGAGCCGACCAATCCGACCCCACCAGCCCGACAGCGACGGCCCCCTGACCGACCGCGCCGACGGCCCAGTCACCGACAAGGACCACGGAGGCATCCATGAAGCCCCACCGCGCCGGGCTGCTGTTCGCGTCCGGCTCTGCGCTGGCCCTGCTGCTGGCCGCCTGCGGCGGCTCGTCGAACTCGGGCAGCCCTCAGCCCACCAGCACCGCCAGCCAAGTGTTTACCTACGACACGACCGCCACGGTCATGGACGATGGCTGGGATCCGGCGACGGAATACTCAGACGCCATCATCGCCATGAACAACATGTACGAGACGCTCACGCGGTACAACTCGGTGACACACAAGACCGATCCGCTGCTCGCGACCAGCTGGTCGAAGTCGGCCGATGGGCTGACCTGGACCTTCCACCTCCGCCACGGGGTGCACTTCCACACCGGCCGGCTGATGACCGCGCAGGCGGCGAAGGCCGCGCTGCAGCGGACGATCAAGCTGGGCGGCGGAGCGGCCTACGTTTTCACCCCCGTCAAGAGCATGAGCACCCCCAACCAGTACACGCTGGTCTTCCACCTGAGCTACCCCGCGCCCATAGACGTGGCGACCTCCGCCGCCTACTCCGCCTATATCTACGACACTCAGGCGGCGGGCAGCACGGCCAGCAGTTCCGCGCTGACGAAGTGGTTCAACACCCCGCATGACGCGGGTACCGGCCCCTACACCGTGCAGACGTGGAACAAGGGCCAGGAGTTCGAGGTGATCCTCAAGGCCTACCCGGGTTACTGGGGCGGCTGGAGCGGCCCGCACTATAAGAAGCTGGTGTTCCGGGTCGTGAGCCAGGACTCCACCTCCGCCCAGCTGCTGCGGTCGGGACAGGTCAGCTTCGTCGAGCAGGTCAGCCCGTCGGTGTGGCAGTCGTTCAAGGGCAATCAGGGAATCCGGACGGTGAGCGCCCCGTCCTGGCAGAACCTGCTGGCCCAGATCAACTCCAAGACGCTGAGCCTGAACCTGCGGCAGGCCATCTCCTACGGGATCGACTACCCGGGGATCATCGCGGCCCTGCACGGGGCGGCCGTCCCGTCCAGCGGCCTCATCCCCGACGGGCTGTTCGGGCACTCCACCAACCTGCCGAACTACACCTACGACCCGGCCAAGGCGACGCAGATGCTGAAGCAGGCCGGGTACGGGCCCGGCGGCAAGGCGCTGAACCTGTCCCTGACCTACACGCAGGGTGACTCGAACGAGCAGGTGGTCGCGACGCTGCTCAAGTCCAGCCTGGCCAGGCTGAACATCAACCTGAGCACCCAGTCGCTGGCCTGGCCAACCCAGTGGGCCAAGGCCAAGTCATCAAACGAGGCCAACCGCCAGAGCATCTTCCTCGAGTACTGGTGGCCGGACATGCCCGACCCGTCCACCTGGTTCACCAACCTGCTGCTGACCGAGCACCCGCCCTACTACAACATCTCCTACTACTCCAACCCGTCCCTGGACAAGCAGATCAACAAGGTGGACGAGCTGACCGCGACCAACCCGGCGGCCGGGAGCCAGCTCTACCACGCGATGCAGGTCGAGATCCTGCAGCAGGCGCCGCTCCAGGCCCTGTACAACGTGAACTACCAGTACGCGATGCGGACCTCGTTCACCGGGTTCGTGGCCAACCCGGCCTACGCCAACGTCGTCTTCGTGTACAACCTCAAGCCGACCGGTTGATCGTCTATGTCGCACGCCGGGTCGCCCTGGCCGGGTTGGTGGTCGCAGGCGTCATCGTCCTGACGTTCGCGATCGCCCACCTGGTGCCAGGCGACCCGGCGGCGACATGGGCAGGCCCGCACGCCTCGGCGGCCCAGGTCGCGGCCGCGCGCCGCTACCTCGGGCTGGACCGGCCGCCCGCCGTCCAGTTGCTGTCCTATTTCGGCGGCATCCTCACCGGGAACTGGGGCATCGCGATCCATACCCACCGGCCGGTGCTGTCCGACCTCGCGGTCGTTGCCCCGGCCTCGCTCGAACTGGTCACCGCCGCCATGATCATCGCGCTGGTGGTGGCCGTGCCGCTCGGCCTCATCTCCGCCCGCTGGCCCGGCCGGGCCAGCGACCATGTGATCAGGGCCGGCTCCATCCTCGGGGTGTCAATGCCGATCTTCTGGATGGCGCTCATCCTCCAGCTGGTCTTCGCCCAGCGGCTGCACCTGCTGCCGGTCGCCGGTGAATACTCCCCCAGCCTGCTGTTCACCCACCCCCTCACCCGGCTGACCGGGTTCGGCCTGATCGACGCGCCGCTCACCGGGAACTGGCCGATGTTCGGCAGCATCCTCGGCCATCTGCTGCTGCCCGCCGTGGTCATCGCCGCCTACCCGGCGGGCCTGCTCACCCGCATGATCCGGGCCCAGGTCCTGGACACGATCGGCGATTCCCACGTGCAGATGGTCCGCTCGCTAGGGTTCAGCGAGCGCGCCGTGTTCGGCCGTTTCGCCATGAAGCTCGCCTGGAACCCGGTCGCGGCGACGGTCGCCCTGGTGTTCGCCTATTCGCTCGTCAACACCTTCCTGGTCGAGGCGATCTTCGACTGGCCCGGCCTCGGCAGCTACACCACCGCCTCGATCACCAGTCTCGACACGCCCGCCATCCTCGGGGTGACCCTGTTCATCGCCCTGGTGTACGTGGTCGCCAACCTGGCCGTCGACATCTTCCAGGCCGCCATCGATCCCAGGATCCGGCTGCGATGATCGAGGCGCCCAGTACCCTGCCCGCCGCGGATGCTAGGCTCCCCCGCGGCCAGGCCCTGCGGCGCGGGCTCGGTGCGAACCCGCTGATGGTGGTCGGGGCGCTGATGTCCGCGCTGATCGTCGTCATCGCCCTGCTGGCGCCGCTGCTCGCGCCCTTTCCCGCTGACGCGGGCTCGGCGACCCACCCGTTCCTGGTGCTGCACCCCCCGTCGGCGCAGCACTGGTTCGGTACCGACAACGTCGGCCGGGACATCTACTCCCGGGTGCTGTACGGGGCGAGGATCTCGCCGCTGATCGCCGTGATCGTGCTGGCCATCTCGTGCGCGGTCGGCATCCCCCTCGGGGTGGCCGCCGGTTACTTCGGCGGCTGGCTGGACGAGACGATCATGCGCGTGACCGACATCTTCCTCGCCTTCCCGCCGCTGCTGCTCGCGCTGGCGCTGGCTGCGGTGCTGCCGGCCAGCATCACTACTGTGATCATCGTGATCGCGCTCACCTGGTGGCCCTGGTACACCCGGCTCATCCGCGGCCAGGCGGCCTCGGTCGCCGGGCGCCCCTACATAGACAGCTGCCGGGCGCTGGGCATCTCGCGCTGGCGGATCATCTTCCGCCACATCCTGCCGAACTCCATCACGCCCCTGATCGTCCAGGTCTCGCTCGATGTCGGCGGCGTGATCCTGACCGTGTCGGCGCTGTCGTTCCTCGGGCTGGGCGCGCAGGACCCGACGCCCGACTGGGGGCTGATGGTCGCGGAGGGCCAGGATTACTTCCTGACCTCCTGGTGGGTGGTTACGTTCCCGGGGATCGCCATCCTGGTGACCGCGTTCGCCTTCACCCTGCTCGGCGACGGGCTGCGCGACCTGATGGACCCGAAGCGGATCTTCCTGCGATGAGGCTGTCGATCACCAACCTTCAGGTGAGCTTCGGGGAGCGGCGCGTCGTCGACCTGGCCGAGCTGGCCGTCGGCGAGGCGGAGATCGTCGGCCTGGCCGGTGACAGCGGGTCCGGCAAGTCCGTGACCACGCTCGCCGTGCTCGGCCTCGCCCACACGGTCGGCGCCACGGTCAGCGGCAGCATCCGGCTGGACGGGGCCGAACTGACCGGGCTGTCGCACCGCGAGATGCGCGAGGTGCGCGGGCGCCGGATCGCGGCCATCTTCCAGAGCCCGGCGCTGGCGTTCAGCCCGGTGTACCGGGTCGGGAGCATCGTGCACCGGGCGCTGCGGCTGCACGGGATGACCAGGGCGGAGGCGGCCGAGGCGGCGGAACGGGCCATGCGCCAGGTGCTGCTGCCGCCGGGACTGCTGGACCGGTATCCGTCCCAGCTGTCCGGCGGCCAGCTCCAGCGGGTGGCGATCGCGCTCGCCCTGGCGCTGCACGCCGAGGTCCTGCTCGCCGACGAGCCGACCAGCGCGCTCGACGTGACCGTCCAGGCCGAGGTGCTGGAGCTCCTGCGCGAGCTGCGCGACCGCGAGCGCATGTCGGTCCTGTTCATCAGCCACGACCTGGCGGTCGTCGCGGAGCTGTGCGACCGGGTCGCGATCATGCAGCACGGAAGCATCGTCGAACAGGGCCCCACCAGCCAGGTCATCACGGCGCCGGCCAGCCCCTACACGGCCGAACTGCTGGCATCGGTGCCCCGGCTCGCCGCGGGGGCCGGACAGTGACGTCGCCGGAGGGAGCCGGCCCGGCAGTGCCGCCGGGGCCCGACGGCACCGCGCGCGCGGCGGCACCCGAACCGGAGGGCGCCGCCCCCGGCATGCCTCCCAGGCCGGCGGACGCCACCAGGACGGTGGACGCCAAGCCGGAGGAGACGGCCCGCGCCGGTACGGCCCGGCCGGGGGACGCCACACGGGCCGAGACCCCCAAGCCGCAGGAGACGGCCGGGGCCGGCCCACCGTTGCTCGACGTCACCGATCTGGCCGTCCGGTTCGGCCCGGTCCGGGCGGTCGATGGGGTGAGCCTGCGGCTCGCCGCCGGGCCGTTCGGCCTCGGGCTGGTCGGCGAGAGCGGCTCGGGCAAGTCCACCATCGGCCGGGCAGTGGTCCGGCTGGTGGCGATGGCCGGCGGGCAGATCCGTTTTGAAGGAAAAGACGTTGCCGCGCTGCGCGGATCCGCGCTGAAGCGTTACCGGCGCGCGGCCCAGATCGTGTTCCAGGATCCCGACAACAGCCTTGATCCGCGCATGCGGATCGGCGCGTCGGTGACCGAGCCGCTGATCGCGCACCGGATCGTGACCCGCCGGCTGGCCGCGGGACGGGCCCGTGAGCTGCTGGCCGAGGTCGGGCTCGATCCGGAGCTGGTGAGCAGATACCCGCATCAGCTGTCCGGCGGGCAGCGCCAGCGGATCGCGATCGCCCGGGCGCTCAGCGTCCAGCCCCGGCTGCTGGTGCTGGACGAGCCCACCAGCGCCATCGACGTGAAGGCCCAGGCCCGGATCCTGAGGCTGATCGCCGATCTGCGCGCCGGCCGGAACCTGGCCTACCTGCTCATCACGCACAACCTCGGCATCGTGAGCGAGCTGTGCGAGCAGACGGCGGTGCTATATCTGGGGCGGGTGGTGGAGAGCGGCCCGACTACCGAGCTCCTCAGCGTCCCCGCCCACCCCTACACCCAGGCCCTACGCTCGGCCGTGCCCGAGGTTGACATGGCCGCGCGGCGGTCCCGGCTGATCCTGCCGGGTGAGCCGCCCGACGCGGCCCGCCCGCCGCCGGGCTGCGTCTTTCACCCGCGCTGCCCGCTCGCCATCGGCCGTTGCGCTACCGAGGTCCCCGCGCTGCGGGAGGTGCGGCCGGGGCGCCAGGTTGCCTGCCATCGCGCCGAGGAGGTGCTGGCCGGGGTGAAGACGGGCGCGCGGACATCCTCGGGCTGATCCGCCCGGCGCCGGCCACGGAGGCGCCGGTACAACGCGCGTGAAGCCCGCTGAACAACAAGCGCCCAAGCGAGCAGTAGCGCCGCGGCGATCCCGTCCAGCCAGTAGTGGTTCGCGGTGACGACCACGGCCAGCATGGTCAGCAGCGGGTAGGCCAGCGCGAGCCACCGCCAGCGGCTCCGCGACACCTCAACGATCACCAGGGCCGTCAGCAGCGCCCACCCGACATGCACCGACGGCATCGCCGAGAGCTGATCGGCGTTGAACCCGGCCACCGAGCCGTAGACCGACTGGCCGTAGCGCAGCGCGGTGTCGATCATGCCGTCGCCCGGGAGCATCCTCGGCGGTGCCACCGGGATGAACTGGACGAGCAGGGCCGTCGCGGTGAACAGCACCAGCGTCGTCCGCACCTGCGGGTACTGCCGCCGATGCCAGACGTACACCCAGATCAGGCAGCCGATGACCACCACGAAGTGGAGCCCGGCGTAGTAGAGGTTGAGCGCCTGCACGACCAGCGGATGAGGCAGGAACGCCGCCTGCACGGTGGTCTCGCTCGGCAGGTGGACCACCCGCTCCGCATGCCAGATCCACTGCCCACGGTCGACCGCGCGCTCGGGGCCCATCAGCACGAACGAGCCGGCCAGCTGCCACAAGCCGAACAGCGCCAGCACGACCGCCGTCTCCCGCGCGAATCCGGCGGCGGTCGCCAGCGCCGGGCGCCGGGAGCGCCCGGCCGCCACCGCGGCCAGGGCCAGGCAGGCTGCCGAGATCCCGGCCTCCTGCCAGGACAGCGCCAGGTTGACCATGGGCCTCCGTCCCCGGGCCAGCTACCTGGATCGCAGGCATGAGCCGGCCCCCAAGGAATATCCAATCAGAACCCCTCGGACATTCCCTGTTCACCCGCTGACCGGCGCCGGTTCGACGGCAGGCCCGCGGGCCGGTCAGCTCCCAGGGGCGTCCGCCGGGAAAGGGCGCCCGGCCAGCACGACCGGCGCCAGCCGGGCCAGGAGGCGCCTTCAGGCCGCATAACGGCGCATGAGAGGTCGATCGATCGCCGCAACGCCATCGGACATGGGAACCACCGAAGCCATCATTCACGTCAGCCACGGGGGCCGCGGGCGCCCCGGGAGAATCGTCAGTCGGTGGCGAGAATCACGTCCGACGCCTTGATCACGGCGGTGACGTTGCTCCCCTCGGTCAGGCCCAGCTGGCGAACCGCCTCCACGGTGATCGATGCGACCAGCCGCACGCCGTTCGCCGCGAGCTCGACATTGGCTATTGCCTCACCGGCGTTGATTCCAGTGACCCGGGCCGGGATCTGGTTGCGCGCACTCAGCTGCATGAGGGACTCCACGTTGAGCGATCAAGATGGCCGAGGTCCTACGCTATCCCAGCGGCGATTGGGCCCCGGGCCCACCCAGGAGAATGAAGTTCCGGCAGGCCCGAGCCCGGCTCTCGCACCGGACAGGCCCACCGGCGGCCGGCTCCGAGCGGCTGGTGCACGACGGCATCGTGGGCCAAAAACGAACGCATGTTCTAACCGAATCCCCTTCACAGAGGGCTCGCACATGTGTTCTAATTATGGGCATGGCTCAGGTCACTCGTACCGCTGGGCGTCGGCCGGCTGGGTATGTTCCGGCGGATATCCGGCACCTCCGGGCCCGGCCGCAGCAGGCCGGTGGGCTGCGAGATGACCCGACATGACACGCAGCACAACCTGGATGCTGCGTGCCGCCAGGATAGCTGAGGGCTGGCGTCCATGCACGGCCAGCGCCGGCGGTCGCACGCGCCCCGCGTGCGGTCCCAGCCCTCGATCAGCTGCCTCACAGGCAGGCCACACCCGTCCCCGACAAGGCAGGAGAAGCCTGGCCGAGGCCGCACGCTAGGGGTGAGAAAGTGAAGTCACACTTCGGATACAGCCAACCTCATAGCCAGCGCCTCGCCGACCTGCAGCAGGAGACCGCGGAACTGGAGCGGAGGCTCGCCGACGCGCGCTTGCTCGAGGACGAGCTGCTGGCCCAGACGTCCCCGGGCAAGCAGTGGCTGCCGGGCAAGCTGGCCGACCGGCGGCATTGCGCGTTCGAGGACGTGGGCCGCGAGCATGACTCCAGCCGGACGGCGGTCCTGCACGCCCCCTTTGGGGCACCGCGCAACGGCCGGGCGCATGCCAACGGGACGACGCACCCCGCTGATGACCGTACGGAGAGGCTGCTCAGCCGGGGCCGCCGCAGCGCCCGCTACTTCCGGTTCACGCGAACCCGCATGGCCGTGGCCGGCACCGCCATCGCCGCGGTGGTCGCCACCGTCGGCGTGACGGTGCTGGTCAGCGGCGGAGCCTCCTGGCCGGCCGGGGTGGCCGCCGTCGAGCGGCAGGCCGGGGTCGCCTGCCGGAATCCCGACGTGAAATCCGAACCCGGCCAGGTCAACTTCGCCTGCGCGGCCGGCACGCAGCAGATCCTGTGGGTTTTCGCGCTGCTGACCAGCGGCAACAACCCGGCATACGTTGAGGCCAAGACGGGCCGGCAGGGCCTCGAGCCGATCACCCCGGCGCAGGGCAACGTCGTGGCGTGGTCCCTGAACCTGCATCACCCGTACAGCCCAGCGAGCCCGACCGACAGCATCCAGGTGGCGGCCCGGGCCATCAACAACATCATCGGCGGCGCGACGTCCATCGGCGCCAACGGCAGGTCCGTCGTCCAGCCCGGCCTGCTCAGCGACCCCGGCAACTGCGCCCGCTACACCGGATCGAAGGCGCTGACCAGGCGCAGCGGATTCCCCAGCCTGTGCGCCCGGCCGGTATCGAGCCCGGCCGGGCAGGCCGCTCTCGTCGCGGACGTCTACCAGAAGTGGGTCGTCGGCGCCTCACCGAAGGCGGCCCAGGACGCGGCCGTGCTGTTCGAGAACGCGCAAAACCCGGGCGATCCGGAGGTCCAGGCGATCCTCAAGCGCCTGTCCAATACACGACCGTTAGCGTGATTTAGCACCATCTGGGTGTTCTGTCCGATACTCCCCGCCCCAGCGCAGTCAGAAACGAGGTGAGCTCATGCCTTCCACCAGCAAGCCCTGGTGGCAGCAGGCGACTGCGCTGGTGAGCCTCGGAGCGGGCGGGGCGGTCACCGGATTCTCCTTCGTTCCCAAGCCTGCCGCCGACCTGACAGCGCCGACGAGCCTGCCGGTGCACCTGATGGCCCTGGAGCAGTCCGCCCGCCCCACGGTGGCGGATGATGGAGCGCTGCGGTCGGCCATCGTCAATGTCGCGAACTACTACCGCCGGATGGCCGAGAGCAAGACGCCGGCCGAGATGGCAGCGATCATCTGGCAGCACGACAGCATCGACGGCACCAACCATGGTGAGTCCTGCGCGGCATTTGCCAGCCTCACGCTGGAGCTCGGCGCCCACGTCACCGGCCAGCACAGCTGGGTCACCGGCGGCTCGTCCTATCCGTGGCCCCTGCATGACTGGGTCGATGCCCGCGTGAACCCCAACCCGGGCTCGCTCGGCGTCACGTCCATCGTCCAGGACGCGGAGTCCCATCACCGCTGGCACACGCTCGGCGACGGTTACCAGCCGCTCCCCGGCGACTGGGTGGTCTTCAATGGCCACGTCGAGGTGGTCACCAACTACGCCGGCGGGGTCCTGTCCACCATCGGCGGCGACTCGGTGCCCAACTTTTCCGTCAACGCCCACGAGTATCCCGGCCCGCTCGCCAGCCAGGGCGTCGTGGGCTTCGTCAACAACGGCACGCCCGCCGTGGCGGACAAGGTGGTGGCGGGTGCCAGCGCCGCGCCAGCGGGCCAGCAGGCCAGTAAGAAGGGGGAGGGCGCCAAGCGCCAGGCGGCCAGCTCCCGCCCAGCTGCTCCGGCCGACCTGCCCGTGGCCGCCGCGCCCGCCATGGCCGCCGGGCCCGCCGGCGCCACGGCCGACACGACCGTCATCCCCGGGCTGCCGATCATGGCTCACCGGCTGTCGCACGGCCAGACGGCACCACCAGCGGCCGCACACTACAAGCGACACAACCCGGTGCCCGCCCCCGCGCCAGCGCATGACACCAGCAGCCAGCAGGCGTTCATCGGCGAGGTAGCGCCGGGAGCCATCGCCGCGCAGCGCAAGTACGGCGTCCCGGCCTCGGTCACCATCGCCCAGGCCATCGACGAGTCGGGCTGGGGACAGAGCACGCTGGCGACCAGGGACCACAACCTGTTCGGCATCAAGGGCACGGGCCCGGCGGGCAGCGTTCCGCTGGCCACGCATGAGTACCAGAACGGCCAGCTGGTGCCGAGCACCAGCTCGTTCCGCGTCTACAACAACACCGCAGAAAGCATCGACGATCACGGCAAGCTGCTCGCCACCAGCGGCTACTACCGCACGTCCATGGCCGACCGGCAGAATCCGAACGCGTTCGCACAGGCGCTCACCGGGATCTACGCCACCGACCCGAGTTACGGCACAAAGCTGATCGGCCTGATGCGCCAATACGACCTGTACCGGTACGACGTCGCCTCACCGGCCGCCAAGGCGGCACCCACATCCCCGGTGGGGACCGCCAGCCCGGTGGGGGCCACCAGCCCGGTGGGGGCCACCAGCCCGGTGGCGGCCATCATTCCCGGGATGCCCGTGCCGGGACCAACCGCACCGGCCAGCATGCCCACGCCTGCGCCCACGCCAAGCGGCGGGCCGGCGCGGGGCAACGGGACGGGGACGCAAAGTCCCGCGCCGGGCCCGGTCGCGGCGCCGACCGGGCCTGCGCCGAGCGCAGGTCCCTCGACCGCTCCGCCGGCCGGGGCATCGGCCGGGCCGACGCCGTCAGCGGCGCCATCTGGCCAGGTGCCGACCGGCAGGCCGTCATCGGTGCCAACCACGCGGACGCCGTCAGCAAGGCCGACGGCGGCGGCTCCGGCAGCGGCTGCCCGGCCGGCTGCGACGCCATCCCCGGCGGCGCCATCCCGGTCAGCGTCGTCCGGGTCGATGCCGTCAGGGTCAATGCCGTCAGGGTCAATGCCGTCAGGGTCAATGCCATCCCGAACACCGTCACGCGCCGCGTCGGGGGCGCCAGGCCCGACCGCGGCGCCTGCCGGGCCGGCCCCGTCGGCAAGGCCGGCACCGGCCGCGCCTGCGGGCGCGGCCCCATCAGCGGCACCAGCCGGATCGGCGCCATCGGCGCAGCCCTCGTCCCCGCCGTCGCCGGTGGTGCCGGGACTGCCGGTCGCCGCAGCTACGCCGGCCGGAGGTGAGGCGCCGGGACAGGTGCCCGTCTCGGCGGCCCAGGCGGCTGCGGCGGTGCCGCTGGTGGCTACGCCGGCCGCGCTGACCGTGTACGCCGGGCGGAGGTCCGGCCCAGCGAGACGGCGAGCCAGAAGGACCGGCACCGGGCACTCCTACAAGCCAGCCGGGCGCTATCACCCGCACATGCCGCCGGCGGTCAGGAACGC
This sequence comes from Streptosporangiaceae bacterium, assembly GCA_035473755.1. Lineage (GTDB taxonomy): Bacteria > Actinomycetota > Actinomycetes > Streptosporangiales > Streptosporangiaceae > UBA9676. The sequence continues at coordinate 1,985 of DATINY010000267.1, read as the reverse complement.
CTTTGTCAGCACGGCCCGGGTGCCACTGCTCCGGGCGGAGCCTCTCTACGAGGATGTCGCCAGCTACAGCGGCATCAGGTGGGAGCTGCTGGCCGCCTGCGACTGGATGCAATGCGAGGCGAGGGCCCGGTACTCGCCGGTCCACGGCGAGAAACTCGGCACCGTGAACCGGGACGGCACGAGCTACCACACGAAATCGGAGGCGCTGGAGCAGTGCGCCGAAGACCTCGTGGAGCTGGCCGAAACGGTCTATGGCATCGACCTCACCGTGCCCGCGCCGCTCTCGGTCCGCGATCTGGCCAACGCCTTCGCGGCGTTCCGGTGGGGCGGACTGCTGAGGCTGCACCGCACGTCCGCCATGGAGTTCCCGTACTCAGTAGCCGGCCTCACCCCGCAGCACACGCGGATGCGCTGGCCGAAAATAGCCGACCCTAATACGCCGGATAGGCCAGGAAGCCGGTTCCGCAAGCCGTTCGGGGCCGTGCCGATCGTGCTCTCCCTCAATTATCCGGCGACGGTCTAGCCGACCGCGGCAAGCAGGCAAAGGAGGTGGGCCTCGTGATTCGTTTGCTGCTCCTTCTGCTGGGCACGCTCAGCGCGGGAAGGCCGGGCGAGCGGGTGGGAGCGTGGTACCGGGCTGATGATCCGGATGGCGCAGCTGAGCCCGGCACCGGCTATCCGGGCCCGAACGGGTCGGTTGGCACCGACGGCTGGCCCAGTCGTCCGGGGGCGCTGCCACCCTGGCGGGAGATGCCAGGCGGTGCCGGGGCGCGGCCACCCTGGCCGGAGCTTCCCGCCGGTCCCGGCGGCCGGCCCGGCGGGAGGCGGGGCGGCCGTGGCCCGCGCCACCGCCGGATCCCGCTCGGAGTCAAGTGGGCCGCTGCCCTGGTCGTGATAGGCCTGATTTTCCGCCGGGCAATAGCGTCGGTGGCGCTGATGGCGCTGTCGGCTGCGTTTCACCTGGTCGGCATCAATGCTCACCTGCCGGCCGTCAAACTCGCATGGCCATGGCAGACCATCACCGCGGGCACGACCACCAACACCGATCTGGGTCCCTGGGTGCTGCAGAAGATCCAGGGAATCTCCAAGCCGGCGCTCGGCGAGGCCACCTTCAACTTTTTGTTCACGCACAAGGTGTCCAAGAACATCGGCCCATGGCCATGCTGGTACGCCAGCACCTTCTACGCGGTGGCCCATGCGTCGGCGACCGTGGACCTCAATCCCGGCCCGGCCTGGTGGGCGCCGGGCCAGGGCCATTACCAGCTCCAGGTCCTCAGCCGACCCGAGGGCGGCAAGCCCGGTCATGTAACTGTCACGATGGTCCTGCCCCGGCCGCAGCTGCCGCAGTCGGTGCACGACATCGCGATTGACAACATCCCGTCAAAACCAGTGCAAACGCAGCACAGCTGGACCTACCCGGGGTTCGGCTGCGGTGTCCTGCTGCGGCCGCAGTTCCCGGAGTCGGTCCTGTATGCCCAGGCGCAGAGCATCGCCTTCTACAAATCGCAGCACGCCCCGCAGGTGACGGGGCCGCTGATCAAGACGGCCGAAGCGGTGGCCGCCCAGACCATCAGGGACAACTTCATCCAGCCGACGGTCAATGCCTTTGGCTACACGCTCGACCGGCTGACCCTGCGCTGGACTGGCGCGCCACCGGGCTGACCTCGGCCCGGGGCGGCGGGCGGCCGGAGACAGGGCGCCAGGCGGCCGGACCCGCCCCGGCGGCCGGCGCCGGGGTCTGGTCAGGAACCGGCCGGCGCGCCACCCTTGCCGGCGGACTTCCCTAGCGGAGCGGGAACGTCTGGCCTCGCCCGGCTTCCGGGCGGGGCCCGAGGATGCGCCGGTCGGCCTCGGCTATGGGCACGTCGTTGATGCTGGCTTCCCGGCGCTGCATGTATCCGTCTTTGTCGAACTCCCACAGCTCGTTGCCGTAACTGCGGAACCACTGTCCGGCTGCGTTGTGGGATTCGTACTGGAACCTGACG
>DATINY010000266.1:0-6377 GCA_035473755.1 Streptosporangiaceae bacterium | reverse complement strand
CCTTCCAGTGCACCGACCTGCCCGGCGGCGAGGCGTGATCCGAGAAACACCACCAGGTTGCCCTCGTCGACCATCTGACGAAGGAGGTCATCGAAGTGGCCGGCGTCGGGCGGCGGCACGACAACGGCGTTGGTGCCGTCTTCGCCCGGATCAGCTTCCTCCTCGGTGCCTACTCCCTGGCTCGGCTCCGGCTGCTTGATCGTGCCTGTACCTGCCGTCGACGGCCGGCGCGGGCGGCAGTGGGCCGCTGCGCTACCTGCTTCCCCCTTCGGCCGACCTGGCCGCGCTGGAGGCAGAAATCGCCGCAGCGATGAGTGCGGGGACCTTCGTCACCGTTGACCTCACCGGCCCGGCCAACACCGGCGTCGTCGTGCTCAACGGTGCCGCACTGCCCTTCGTGGTGCTCTGCCCGGCCGGTCCCCAGGGCTGATACGCCAGGGCAGCCGGTCAGCAGCGGCCGTTGGCGCGCAACAGCTGAAGCGCGTCCACGGTGACGGCGCCCCGCCACTCCCGCTCGGCCGCCGGTGACCAGGCTTGCCAGTTGAACATCCAGCCGCCGTCGCCGAGCTGGGCGGTGGCCAGGTGGTCGAGGTGGGCGGCGATGACCGCCTCATCGAACAGGCTCCGGGCGGGCGAGCCTGGCAGCGGCGCGAAGTCGAGCGGCGTGTGCACCTCGCCGGGTGCGCCAGGCTCCAGCGCCACCAGGCCCTCACTGAAGATCACCGGGCCCAGCCGGGCGACGGCCGCGTGGGCCCGGTCGCGATCGGGGACGGAATCGAGGAAGCGCAGCACCGCCCGCACGTCGTAGGGGCCGACGCTGGCCAGGGAGTCCATCCGCGACCAGAGCAGCCTGGTGGCGCCGTCCAGCCACGGGTGCTGCACCCCGCGTGCGTGCAGCGTGCCCGCGATCAGCCCGGTGGAGATGAGCGAGGCGGGCGCGCCGTCCTCGGGCACCATCCAGGGGGCGTGCGGCCAGCCGTCGATGGCCGGCTCGGCGAACACCGCCCCGCCGCCGGGCGGCGCGTGGGCGGCGAGCCACTCGCACGCGCCCTCGGCCAGCCCGGCGTCCCACGCGCCGGTCTCGTGCAGGATGCCCAGTGCGAATGCGATGGCCAGCGGCTGGCTGCTCGGGCAGCGGGTGTCCGGCTCCAGCGCGTGGCCGAATCCGCCGTCGTCATTGCGGTAGGCAGCGACGGCATCGCGAACGGGGCCGGGGCCTCCGCCGGCGAACATGCGCTCGAACCGGCGGCGCTCAGCTATCCGCCCGTTCGCGGCCAGGAACTGGGCCGCGGCATCCAGATCGGGTTTCGTCATGAGGTCTACCGCAGCACGGCACCGGCCGCGCCGTCTTGTACGAAACGGACATGCCGGTGCGAGACTGGTGCCCATGGAATGGACGCCGGGCTACCGGGAGTGGGCGCCGCCCCCGGAGCTTGGCCGCTCGGTGGCGTGCCTGTGGACGCAGGTCGCCGCGCCCAGTGGCGGGCGGACCACCCTGGTCCTGCCGGACGCGTGCAGCGACCTGATCTGGCAGAGCGGCCGGGGGGCCTTCATGGCCGGCCCCGACACCGGGCCCTGGTCCTCGGCGCTGCCGGCCGGGACGGTCCTGGCGGGAGTGCGGCTGCGGCCCGGCGCGGGCGGCCCCGCCCTCGGCCTGCCGCTGTCCGCCCTGCTCGACCAGCGGGTCGACGCGTCCGATCTCGGGACCGGCTTCGGCGCCCGGCTGGCCCGGTCGCTGGGGCCAGCGCTCGCCCCGGCGGCCGCGCTGCGGCTGCTGGCCGGCGAGGTGCGCCGCCTGGTCCTGGACAACCCGGCCGATCCGCTGGTGACTGAGGCCGCCCGGCTGCTGGGCCGGCCCCAGGCCCAGACCGGCGACGTCGCCGCCCGGCTGGGCGTGGGCGAGCGCCACCTGCTGCGCCGGTGCCGCGCCGCGGCCGGCTACGGCCCGGCGACCCTGCGGCGGGTGCTGCGGTTCCGGCGGTTCGTGGCCCGGCTCGACTCGGGGGAAGGCCTGCCGGGCAGGCCGAACCTGGCCCGGCTAGCCGCCGACACCGGCTACGCCGATCAGGCGCACCTGACCCATGAGTGCGTCCGGCTGGCCGGCCTGCCACCGGCCGCCCTGACCGCGCACCGGCGGCCGGCCGCCGCCTAGGCCCCGGCCCATCCCGGGCCGGGCGCGCCGCCTGCCGGGTCCTGGCCCGCCCGGGGCCGTGCGCGCCGCCTGCCGGGTCCTGGCTCCCCGGGCCGTGGCCGCTGCCGGGGCATGTCAGCATGATGAGCATGCCCGCCGCCGAAGAGCTGCCCGCGGCCGAGCAGGCCGCGCTCAGCGACCAGTGCTCGGTCTTTCTGACCGGCCACGGCCGGATGACGGCCGCCGACCTGCTGGCCAGCATCCCCGCCGGCACCGCCACCGACCGTTACGGCGACGGCGGCGCCGTCGCCGAGCTGGAGACGGAGATCGCCGGGCTGCTGGCCAAGCCCGCGGCTGTGTTCCTGCCCAGCGGGACGATGGCGCAGCAGTCGGTGCTCCGGGTACACGCCGACCGGCGACAGCGGAAGATGGTCATCTTCCACCCGATGTGCCACCTGGAGCAGCACGAAGGGGAGGCCTACCAGCGGCTGCACGGCCTGACCGGGCGCCCGGCCGGCCGCCTGGACCGCCTGCTGACCATCGGCGACCTGGCTGCGATCGCCGAGCCGCCCGCGGCGCTGCTGATCGAGCTGCCGCAGCGTGACCTCGGCGGTCAGCAGCCGGACTGGGAAGACCTGCAAGCCCAGCTCGCATGGGCCCGGGACCGTGGCGCCGCCACGCACCTGGACGGCGCCCGGCTGTGGGAGTCGGCCGCGGGATACGGCAGCCCGCCGGCCGAGATAGCGGCGCCCTTCGACACCGTGTACGTGTCGTTCTACAAGGGCATCGGCGCGCTCCCTGGCTGCTGCGTGGCCGGCCCGGCAGACATCGTCGCCGAGGTGCGGGAGTGGCGGCACCGCATGGGCGGCACGCTGTTCGCCCTCTGGCCGAATGCCGCCTCGGCGCTGAGCTGCCTGCGGCGGCGGCTGCCGTTGATGCCCGGGTATCTCGATCACGCCCGCGCCATCGCGGCCGCGCTTGGCGGTGTCCCCGGCATCCGGGTCGTGCCCGACCCGCCGCAGGCCCCGATGATGCACCTGCTGCTGGCCACGACGCAGGACGGCTTCGCGGCGGCCGCCCGCCGGCTGGCCGCCGAGCAGCAGATCTGGGCCTGGCCGGAGGCCATGACCACCGGCGACCCCGGCGTGCAGCGAGTGGAGCTGTCCGTCGGCGACGCGACCTGCGCGCTGGAGCCAGGGCAGGTCCGCGACATCATCGCGGCCCTGATCGCCAGGTAGCTCCGCCGGGAACCTGGGAGACTGGCGGTCAGCGACGGCAGACCAGAGCGGGCGGTGAGGGAGAGGCGATGGAAGTGACAGGCGCGGCGGAGCGCCCGAGCGCCCGCGGGCCGGCCGAGTGGTTCACCGGCGAGGTGTGGATGGACGAGATCGCGTCGATGCCCGGGCCGGGCGCGGTACGCGCGCTCCGGGTGCATTTCGCGCCGGGCGCCCGGACCGCCTGGCACGTCCACCCGCTCGGCCAGGTACTGCACATCATCGAGGGCGTCGGCCGGGTCCAGGGCGAGACCGGCCCGGTCCGCCAGGTGCGGCCGGGTGACACCGTCGTGGTCGGGGCGGGGGAGAGGCACTGGCACGGCGCGGCGCCCGACCACCTGATGTGCCACCTCGCGATCTCGGGGGGACAGACCGCCTGGCACGAGCACGTCACCGATGTGGACTACCGGGCAACGCCCGGGCCCTCGTGAGGGCGGCAGCGAGGCAGGAGCATATATTCCTTGACAGCTATATAGCTGTAGAGGCATACTAGCTGTTCATGACCGTTGCACCGTTCGACGTGCTGGCGGAGGCGCACCGGCGCTCGATTCTCGACCTGCTGCGTGATTCGGAGCGCAGCGTGGGGGAGCTGGTCGGCGTGCTCGGCCTGAGCCAGCCGGCGGTGTCCAAGCACCTGCGGGTGCTGCGGGACGCCGGCCTGGTGACCGCCCGCTCGGACGCCCAGCGCCGCCTGTACCGGCTGCGCCCCGAGCCGCTGCGGGCCATCGACGAGTGGCTCGAGCCGTACCGGCGGCTCTGGGCCACCAGCCTCGATGCCCTGGAGCGGCATCTCGATGCCATGCCCGGCGACGGTGACCGGCCGTAGTGCCCGTGCGATAAGGAGGGTGATCCCATGGAAGTGCATGTCAATGACCAGGCCGACGGGCAGCTCAGCGAATCCGGCGGCCGGTGGCAGATTCGTTTTGAGCGCAGGCTGGCTCACCCGAGGGACAAGGTGTGGCGCGCCCTGGCCGAGCCCGAGCACCGCGATGCCTGGTTCCCGCAGCGGATCGAGACCGACGGTGACTGGGTGGCCGGTGCCCGGCTGCGGTTCGTCAGCGACCTCGTGCCGGAGGCGAACTTCGGCGGTGAGCTGCTCGTCTACGACCCGCCCCGGACGCTCGAGATGCGGTGGGGGACGGACATCCTGCGGTTCGAGCTGGCGGCCGACGGCGACGGCACCCTGCTCACCCTCACCGACACCATCGAGGAGCGGGGCACGGCGGCGCGGACCGGGGCGGGCTGGCACACCTGCCTGGACACCCTGGCCTACGCGCTGGCCGGCCAGGCGCCGCCGTGGACCGGGGAGGAGCGCTGGCGCCAGGTCCACCCCGCCTACGTCAGCCAGTACGGCCCGGAGGCCGCCACGATCGGCCCCCCGGCCGGCCACCCCGTGCTGGACACCGAGTCCTGAGCCTGGGCCGGTACGACATACTGAAGCCGGAGGCGCTATCCCCGCGGGCCTCCGCCGATCTGGCAGGGAAGGCGATCGAGAGATGGACCTGACCGGCGCCGTCTGGCGCAAGTCGTCCTTCAGCAGCGGGAACGGTGGCGCCTGCGTGGAGATCGCTTTCGTTCCCGGCTCGAAGGAGGGCAGCGACCACGTGATCGCCATGCGTGACAGCAAACGGCCCGACGGCCCAGTGCTGATCTTCACCCCGGCCGAATGGGAGGCGTTCACCCTCGGCGTCCAGGACGGCGAGTTTGACCTGGCCTGATCCTGCCCCGCTGGGTGCCCGGTGACGGGCAGGCTCACCCGGCGGCCGGGCGGGGCGGCGCGGCTGCGGGCCCTGCTGGAGTCGGGGCAGACCATCGTGGCGCCGGGGGCGTTCGACCCGCTGGCGGCGCGGCTGGTCGAGGAGGCCGGGTTCCCGGCCGTGTACATGACCGGGTTCGGCACATCGGCGGCGCTGATCGGGCGGCCGGACGTCGGCCTGCTGACGATGACCGAGATGGCCGCCAGCGCCGGGCGGATCGCCGACTGCGTGGACATCCCGGTGATCGCCGATGCCGACACCGGCTACGGCAACCCGCTGAACGTCATCCGCACCGTCGGCGCCTACGAGGCGGCCGGGGTCGCCGGGATCCATATCGAGGACCAGGTCGCCCCCAAGAAGTGCGGGCACATGGAGGGCAAGCTCGTCATCGGCGCGCAGGAGATGGCGGCGAAGGTCAGGGCCGCGGTCGAGGCACGCAGCCAGCCCGAGTTCGTGATCATCGCCCGGACCGACGCCCGCGCGGTGGAGGGCCTGGAGCAGGCCCTGGAGCGCGCGCGCCTGTACCGCGAGGCCGGGGCGGACGTCCTGTTCATCGAGGCGCTCGTGAGCGAGGCGGAGGTCGAGGAGGCGGCCCGCGCGTTCCCCGGCGTGCCGCTGCTGTTCAACTGGGCGGAGGGGGGCAAGACCCCGCCGGTCAGCCTGGCCCGGCTGACCGAGCTGGGATACCGGATCGTCATCTTCCCGATCAGCACGCTGCTGGCGGCCACGGCTGCCATGCGCGCGATCCTGCGGGAGATCGCCGCCGCCGGTACCCCGGCGGCGGCTCTGGCGGACCTGCCGACGTTCGGCGAGTTCGTGGACTTCATCGGCCTGCCGCAGGTGCGCGAGGCGGAACAGCGTTACGCCACCTAGGCCCGGCCCGGCGGATGCGGTCCATGAATGTGTATTTGGCGGCATTGGCGCGGCTCAGAAGCCGAGACGCTCGCTGACGATGATCGAGGTGACCCGGCCGGGAGTCATCACCTTGCTGATGATGAGGACGTTGTTCACGCCGCTCGGCACTCCATACGTTTACCGGGCTCGCGCATCCTCGAGCGGATAGCAGTACTCGTAGATGCTGGTCATGGGGTTGAGGACGTGGGGCGGGGCTTGCCGGGAGCGACGGTGCGGGCCAAGATCCCCAGCGTGGCCCGCAGCGCGCTTTCGGGGATCACCGGGAAGATGGCGGCGTCCTTCCAGGCCTGCCCGGCGCCC
>DATINY010000265.1:0-21248 GCA_035473755.1 Streptosporangiaceae bacterium | reverse complement strand
GTGTCTGCCCTGCCGTCACAGGTTCACCGGGCTGGCCTGGCCCGCGCGCAGCCGGCTGAGCTGGATGAAGTGCTCCGGGTTGAGGAACAGCTCGTTCAGCTCGGCTATCTGGTCCATGGTGAAGCCCTCGGGCCGCCGGATCAGGTAGTCGATGTACTGGAACGCGTCCTTGGCCCCGTAACCCACGTGGTGCGCACCGAGGATCTTGCGCGAGTCCGCGTCGATCACCAGCTTGAGCCAGCCCGACAGGACCGGCCGGGTGAACGCGTACAGCATCGAGCCCTCGGCGGCCGGGAGCGCGAACGTCTCAGGGTCGGCGTCGTCCGGCGGCATCTGGATCTTGATGACGTTGCGGTACTTCTGCTTCGCTTCCGCCTCGGACAGGCCGCACCAGGTCACCTCGTACGTGGTGTGCAGGAAGTCCGGGTACTCGGTGTAATCGAACTCGTAGTCCTCGCCCATGATGTTGCGGGCGGCCCCGACCCCGCACTTGCGCGCCTTGAACATCTCCATCGGCGGGCCGACCCGGTCGCCCGCCGCGTAGACGCCCGGCACCGAGGTCCGCATGTGCGTGTCCGCGATCACGAAGCCGCGCTCGCCGGTCGCCAGCCCGAGCGGCGCGTACATGCTCAGGTCGGGGCGCTCCCCGGTGCCGTTGAACACGAAATCGGTGTCGATCTGCCTGGCCTCGCCGCCGGCCGTCCGGTAACGGACCCCGGTGACCTTGCCGTTGCCGAGCACCTCGAGCAGTTCCGCGCCCTCGACGATCTCGATGCCCCGGTCGGCCATCATCGCGACCACGTACTCCCGCAGGCCGGCGTCCACGTGGTGCAGGCTGGCCGTCTCCATCAGCGGGCTGCGGGTCAAGATCGTCGTCTGGCACCCGGTGGCCTGGAAGAACGACCCGTATTCCAGGGCCACCTTGGAGCCGCCGACGATGACGCAGCGGTTCGGCTCGTAGTCGAGGTCCTCGATCAGCGTGGCGAAGTCGTACACGCCCTTGGTGCCGATGCCCGGCACCTGCGGGTAGGTCGTCTGTGCCCCAGTGCACAGCACCAGGTTCCTGGCCCGGAACCGCTCGCCCTCGACCTCGACCGTGTGCTCGTCGATGATCGTCGCCGGCGCGTTCAGGATGAACTCCATGTCGAGCTGTTCCTTGGACTGCCAGTTCATGATCGCGTGCGGGTAGCCGCGGCCCGCCTTGAACAGGTCGACGATCTCCCTGATGCTGGCCCGCTTGTCGTCGAACGGCGGGTACCACAGCCGGCCCTGCATGTGCCGGGCCAGGTCGAGCTCGCGGGCGCATTCGGAGAACAGGTGATGCGGGACGCAGGCCTGGTGCGGGCATGACCCGCCGAGGAAGGGCCAGGCGTCGATGGTGAGCTGGCGGCCACCCCGGGCCCGCAGGAACGCCGACCCGAACCGGCCGGCCGCGCCCCCGCCCACGAAGATGGCGTCGTACTCGCGGCCGTCCTCGTCCGGAGTGGCCACGTTCCACAGGCCCTCGGTGTTGTCCTGCGGGCGCGCGATCATGTCGTCGATGAGCAGCGCCCACTCGCCCACGGTCAGCGGGGCGCCCTCGCGGCCACGGTCGCTGGCCGCGGGCGGCCCGAGGGTGTTGACGCGGGCGCGCAGTGCCCTGAATCCGTCGCCCGGGTTCCGTACGTCGATCATCGCTTGCCCTTCGTCACCTGGCATTGCTGGCGTGTTCAGCATCGCCAGCGGCCCTGGGCCCCGGGCAGGTCACGCCAGGACGAAGTACCGCCCTGACATCACCCCGGCAGATCAGGGGGTCGGTCAGCCCCCGTCCCGCAGGGCCTGCAGCGTCCCCCAGGCCCGGGTGGCGAGCTGGAGGTTGAAATGGACGTCGGGGTCGTTCAGCTCCACCCCCGTCAGCTCGCGGATCCGCTGCAGCCGGTACTTGAGCGTGCTCTTGTGCACCGACAGCTCGGCGGCGGTGGCGTCGTAGTTGCCGCCGTGCTCGAGGTACTGGGTCAGCGTGCGCACCAGCTCGGCCTTGCGGCGGGCGTCGTAGTCGAGCAGGCTGCCGAGCCAATCCCGGACGAACTCCTCGACATCGGTGAGGTCGGGGATGGCGGCGAGCATGCGGAAGATGCCGAGCTTGGGGTACTCGCAGGCGCCGCTGCCCGGCAGCAGCGTCTTCTGCAGCCGGAGCGCCAGGCCCGCCTCGCGCAGCGACCGGGGCAGTTCCGAGGGACGGGCGCAGGTCCCGCCCACCCCGATATGGCTCTGGCCGCCGAGATCGGACATGATCGCGCGGCGCAGCTGCTCCCAGTCGGCCTGGCCCGCCGTGACGATGGCCACGTCGCCGGACCAGTTTTCGACCAGCCCCTCCTGCCGGGTCTTGCGCATCGCCCGCCGTACCGCGCTCAGCAGCGCATCGTGCGCCCGGGCCCGCCCCTTGCCCTCGACTATCACCACCCGGTGCGGGCGCCGCAGGTCATAGTCAAGGGCCTCCGCCCGGCTCAGCGCGCTCGCGTCGTCGGTCCCGTCCAGCAGGTCGTGGACGAGATCGCGGCGCAGGCGCAGCTCGGTGTCGGCGATGCCGCGCAGCCGGGCCAGCTCCATGGAGAGCACGGTCGCGCCGTGCTCGAGGGCCACCAGATCGGCGTGGTCGGCCCGCCGCCCGGGATCCACCAGCGCGAGGACGCCGATCACGTCGCTGCGCGGGGACGCGAGCAGGATGAGCCGTTCCCCGTCCCGGACCGGCTTGCTGTCCCGCATCAGCCGCCGGAGCAGATGCTCGCGCTTGGCGAAGGACTCCTTCGGGTACGGGCTCGGCTTGCCCGGGCCCGCCCAGGCGGCCAGGTTGCCGTACCTGTCCTCGATCGCGACCGGCATCCCGGTGAGCTCGTGCAGCGCCTTGGCGATCCCCGGCTGGCCCTCGCCGGAGACCGCCACCCGGGTGAGCCGCTCGTGGATGTCCATGCTGCGCTGCAGGCTGGTGACGGTCTCGGCGAGCGCGGCGTTCGTGACGGCGAGCTCCGCCGCGGTGGCGCGCTCCCTGGCGTGCAGCCGGGCGTTGGACACGGCTACCCCGGTTTGCTGGGCGATTACCTGGATCAGGAACCGTGCCTCGTCGGACGGCTCCCGGTCGCAGGACGCGACCAGGTGGCCGAGCAGGCCGCTGACGCCCCGCAGCGGATAGGCCCACGCCCACCCGCGGCCGGGCAGGTTCACCTTGCTCCCGCGGCTGCCGAGCGCGGCCAGCTGCCCGCTCAGGTCGCCGGTCACGGCGGGCGCGTGACCGACGCCCTGGCCGGGGCGCCACCGGCCGTCGGTGAAGCCGTAACCCTCGATGCGCCACGGGCCGAGCCCGGGCGCCGACGAGGCGGCGAGCTCCAGGATCTGGTCCTCGTTGACCGATTCGGTCATCAGGAGCGAGATCACCAGCAGCGCCCGGAACTCGCCCAGCCGCTCCCGGAGGTTCGCCTCTTCCCTGGTCCGGGCGGGAAGCGTGGCCATGCCCGCGATGCCGCCCGGCGCCCGCTGTCCGGCCGTCATCGCGGGGCGAGATCAGTCTTGTGCCGGCCTGAGGAACTCATCCGGCCCGACGTAGTACGGATTCTCGACCAGGATGCCCCGCACCAGCACCTGCGGATGCGTCTTGACAATGTTGACCACGACCTCTCCGCTGAACAGGTCCAGGTCGTACAGGCACAGCACGATGACCGCGCTGCTGGAGGTGACCCGGTTCAGCTCGGACTCGTAGCCGACCAGGTGCTCCACCCCCGGCGCGTCCCGCAGCGCCCAGGTCATCTCGCCCACCAGGCGGCAGAACGAATACCCCTCGATCTCCGCCTTGGCGATGTTCTCCGTCCAGAACGCGAGCATGTCGCTGGTGGTGAACTCGCCGCCGGCCAGGTAGGTCGATTCGGGGAGATGGATATCCAGCTGCCCGTCCGGTGAACCGGACCCGCCGAGGTCGCCGGGCAGGGACTCGAGCCGCTTCGCCGTATAGGGCGAGTCGACGACGCAGATGCATTTGTCCCCGGCGCTCAGGCCCGTGCCGAGGTAGGCGGTGAGAAGCCGGTCCCGGTCGCTGTCGCCCCGGTAGAACGCGCACACGTGACTGCCCGGCAGCAGGCTGATCTCGTCGATTCCGCTGGGTACCGCTCCGGTCATCCGCCCGCACCGCCTCGTGAACGCGATAGCCGGATGATATGTGGTAAACCGGACTCCCGGCTCCCCCCGGGCGGATGAAGATCAGGCTATTGATCCGCCTGCGGGGACAAAGATCTTGCCGCCGCAGCCGGCCGCCGCTACTGCCGGCCGGTCCACTGCGGCCCGGTCGCCCGCCAGCGGGCATCCCACGCGGCGAGGCGCCGCCGGTCCAGCACCCACCGGGTGAAGAGCCCGAGCACGGCGAGCACGCCCGCGACGGCCATGGTGGCCAGCGACGCCGCCAGGGCCACCTCCTCGACCACATCCCCCCGCTGCAGCGGGGAAGCGGTCAGCTGTCCCGAGCGGTCGGTCCATACGAGGACCGTGCTGCCCGCGGCGGCACCCGCCGGGGCATAGATCTCACCGGTGCGCAGCGTCCCGTCCGGCGCCTTCCACTGCGCCGGCACCAGGGGATCCAGCGGTGCCTGGAACATGGGGTGGGGTTTTCCCGGCGCCTGCTGGAGCAGGACCGCGGCCACGCGGTGCGCGCCTGGCTGGGCATGTTCGGCGCGCACGCTGCCGGCGGCGGCGGCACGGCCGGCCGCGATCCCGGCGAGTGGAGCGCCGCAGAGGAAGGCGGCGATGAGGACGGCCAGCAGGGCGGCTTCCATGCGGTCAGACGTGCGCCGCAGCGGATTGCCATCCGGGCGCCACCGGCGCCACAGCCTCGGCAGCCAGGCCCCCCTGGCTCTCCATCGCCGCATCGCCGTTCCTCCCGGCTTGGGCGCAGACCGGGCAGGCGCGCAGCGTGATCTCCCGCTGCCGCCCGGTTCCCCGCTGTTAGCCCGATGTAAACTCCCCGATGCGGGCAGTCTACGAGGTGCGCGCGGCTGCGGCGGACGGGGCTGGCATCCCGCCGGGGGCCACGGCGCGGAGGGGATGCGGGGATGAGCGAGCCGAAGCAGCAGCAGGTCAGCGAGCTCTTGCACGAGGCGGCGGAGACCCACCACCGCGTCTTCCGGATCGTGGACGGGGCGGATGACGACTGGGCCACGTGGTACGCGGACTGGCTTGTCAACCTGTCCGAGCTGCCCGCGCTGCTGGGCGCCAAGCCGGCCCGCAGCGAGCTGACCTACCTGCTCGTCGGGCTCGACCGGCAGTACACGGCGGAGGCTCCCGGTGAGCCGTGGGAGCCCTATTACGCCCGCCGGATCATCGGGCAGCTGGCGCGCTGACCCCCGGGCCGGGTAGGCCCGAAAAAAGACACCTAGGACTCTTTCGTCACACCGGCCACTCGAGCATGCTGGTCCTATGCAAACCCGGGACCCTTCGCCTCAGTCACCGTCGGCCGCCGTCTGGGCCAGATCGTGGCAGATCAGCCTGTTCATGGGGATCGTGACGCTGATACTCGGGATCATCGTCGCCGCCCACCCGACGGGCTCGCTCAACGTGATCGCCGTCCTGCTCGGCATCCTTCTGGTGATCTCCGGCCTCTTCCACCTGATCCGGGTATTCGACTCCGCTGAGCCCCACCGGATCTGGCTCGGCTTCGCCGGCCTGCTGTTCATCGTGGCGGGCGTGATCCTGATCCGGCACCTGGACCTGACCAGGGCGCTCATCGGCCTGTTCATCGGGATCACCTGGATCGTCCAGGGTGTGGTGGCGCTGATCGCCGGCATCGGGGGAGGGTCCCGTGAGGGCCGCGGCTGGTGGATCGCCTTCGGCGTGATCAGCATCATCGCCGGCATTGTGGTCACCGCCAGCCCGCTGTCCTCGCTCGACTTCCTGGCGACCCTGCTCGGGATCTGGTTCATCGTGATGGGCATCTTCGAGATCATCGGCTCGTTCATGTTCCGGCGCGCGCTCCGCACGGAGGGCCCGCCGGCCGAGTGATCAGGTGCGGCCCAGCGGGGCCGCGCCCGGCGCGGGCCCGGCGCCCGCTCTGCATACGCTCGGCTTGTGGCCCGCACCACCCGGCTCACGGTCGTGCTGCTGCTGAACCTCGCCCTGGTCGCGGGCCTGGTGGTGGCCGGGACCGGCGCGCATTCGGTCGGGGTGCTGGCCGCGGGCGGCGACTACCTCGCTGATGCCGCCGCCATCGGGGTCAGCCTGCTGGCCATCGGGCTCGCGCGCCGGGCGCCGACCCGGCGCCGGCCCGGCGGCTTCCCCCGCGCCACCGCCTACGCCGCGCTGATCAACGTGACGGCGCTGCTGGCGGTGGTGGCCGTCGTGGCCGCCGACGCGGCCGGCCGGCTGGCCTCCGGGGCCGGCCACGTCCACGGCCTGCCGGTCCTGCTCGCCAGCGGGGCCGCTGCCCTGGTGATGCTGGGCGCCGGCCTGATCCTGCGGGGCGACGACGGCGCACCGGGCGACACCGCGGGTGACCGGGCCAACATGCGGGCCGTGCTGCTCGACACCATGGCCGACAGCGCCGCGGCCGCCGGGGTGGCGGTCACCGGGGCGATCATCCTGGCCGACCCCGGCCTGTCCTGGCTGGATCCCGCCATCGCCCTGGTCATCGCCGCCGTCGTCGGCTACCAGGCCCTGCGGCTCGCCCGCCAGGTGATCATCACGCTGTTGCAGTGAGCCGCCGCCCGCTCCCCCCGCGCCACCGCCCGGCCCGCGCCGCCGCCGGCACCCCCCTAGCCGGCGCGGCGTCCCCTCCGCTGGGCACGGCGTGCTGCTCAGCCGAGCACGGCGTCCATGGTGCGGCGGCCCATCGCCGCTATCAGCGGGTTGTCGGCCGAGTTGGCCAGGCAGGCCAGCGCCAGCGCGAGCGCCCAGCCCCGCGCCCGGGCCCAGATGCCGTCGCTGTCCGCAGGGCCTCCCGCCGCGTGGTAGGCGTCCCGGAAGGCCCGGTGGCATCCGGCGGGCAGGAGCATCCACGCCACGGACAGATCGGTGGCCGGGTCACCCGCGGTGATGTCGCCGAAATCGATCACTCCGCTGATGCGGCCTCGGCGCACCAGGATGTTGGCAGGGTGGAGATCGCCGTGCACCCACACCGGCGCGCCGCCCCACGCGGGCGCGGCCAGGGCCGCGCGCCATGCCCGCGTCACCGCCCCGCGGTCGACCAGGCCGCCCAGGACGCTGAGATTCTCGGTGACCACCGCGGCGCGTTCCGTCAGCGGGATGCCCCGGTTGGGGTTGGCGGGAGCGTCCGGCGGGGCCGGCGCGTGCAGGGCCGCCAGGAACCCGCCCAGGCTTGCCGCGGCGTCCGCCGGGTCGGCCGGCGGCTCGCGGGCGGCCAGCTGCCCGGGCAGGAAAGGCACGACGCTCCACGGCCACGGGTAGCCCAGCGCCGGCCGCCCGGCCCGTACCGGGGCCGGAACCGGCAGCGGCAGCCGGGGCGCGACCACGGGCAGCCACCGCTGTTCGTTCACGATGAGCCCCGCCGCCGCCGCCCGCCTCGGCAGCCGGACGGCGAGCTCGTCGCCGAGCCGGTACATGAGGTTGTCCCACCCGTGCGCCACCAGCCGGACGGGCAGGTGAGCGAGGTCGGGCTGCTGGGCGGCCAGCAGCCGCTGCACCAGCTCCGGTGACACGCTCACCTCGGCGGGCGGCATGGGGTGAGGTTCCACGTGGCGACCTTAATGGAGCCGATGACCGGCGCCGGCCGCGATGGGCCTGGCCGGCCGGCGCGGGGAGGCGGCCCGCAGTGTCGGAGCACGGGGCGAGGATGGGACCATGCCGCTGCAGAACCGGGTGATGCCGACCGGCGAGATCGTCGCCGATCCGGGCCGTGGCCTGATGATGGGCAACCGTGGCTGCCTGCACGGGCGGGGCCGCCAGCTTGGCGTGTCCCGCTGGCGGTCACCGGCGTGGATCTGCTGCGTGCTGGAGTGGAGGGGCAGGCAGCGCGACCCGATGCCGCCCGGCCGGTGGACGGCGCTGTTCTTCCTCGACGAGGCGACCGCGCTGGCGGCCGGGCACCGGCCGTGCGCGTTCTGCCGCCGCCCGGATTTCCTCGGCTTCGCCGGGGCATGGCGCGAGGCGCAGCGCCTGGACCGCCGCCCGGCCGCACGGGACATGGATGCGGTGCTGCACCGCGAGCGGGTCGGCCGCCGGCGCCGCCAGCTCACCCACCGCGCGCCCGCCGGTGAGCTGCCCGATGGCGTCATGATCCGGGCCGGCGGCGGTGCCGGGCTCTGGCTGGCCGGCCGGGTGTGGCCGTGGTCCTTTGGCGGCTACGCCGCCCCGGCCGGGGTCAGCGCGGCGGGCACGGTTGAGGTGCTGACGCCGCCATCGACCGTGGCCGCGATCGCGGCCGGCTACCGGCCGCTGGTGCACCCGAGCGCGCTGACGGCGCCCTCGCTGGCAGGCCAGGCACCGTCCGGGGTGCGCGCTTACACCTGATGCCGGATCCTGGTGTCACGGCCGGCCCGGCGCGTTGTCGCCGTGCGGCGCCCCCGGCAGCTGGCGCGCGATCCGCGGGACGGCGTCCCCGATCGGGTCGCGGATGACCTCGGCCGCCAGCGGGTCGTAGGGGGTGGGGTCGCGGTTGACGATGACCAGGGCGGCGCCCGCGGCGGCGGCGACCCCGCAGAGCGAGGCGGCCGGCTCCACGGTCAGCGTGCTGCCAACCGCCAGGAACAGGTCGCATGCGGCCGCGGCCTGCCCGGCCCGCGCCAGCACACCGGGGTCCAGCGCCTGGCCGAACATGACGGTCGCCGATTTCAGGATCCCCCCGCACCGGGGGCACGCCGGGTCCTCCTCCCCCGCCTCGACCCGGGCCAGGGCACCGGCCATCGGGGACCGGTCGCCGCACGACACGCACACCACGCTGAACATGGTTCCGTGCAGCTCGATCACCCGGTCCGCGGGCGTGCCCGCCTTCTGGTGCAGGCCGTCGATGTTCTGTGTGATCACCGAGGTGACCAGCCCGGACCGGGCCAGGCCGGCCAGCGCCACGTGAGCACGGTTGGGCTCGGCGCGCCAGGCCGGGTGGTCACGCCGCGCCTGCCAGGACCGGCGGCGCACCGCGGGGTCGCTGACATAGGCCTGGAAGGTGGACAGCTTCTCGGCGCCCGGGTTCTTGGTCCACAGGCCCTGCGGCCCGCGGAAATCCGGGATGCCGGAGTCGGTGGAGATCCCCGCCCCGGTAAGTACCGCGACCGCCCGGGCGCCGCGCGCCCAGGGCGGCACCCCGGCGGCGTCATCAGCATGCTCGGCCCGGCCCACCCTGCGATCCTCGGCCAGCCAGCGCCCATCCGGCAAACCGGCCACAAACTCCCTTGCGCAATCTAGTTTGTGATGCAAATCTATTGAGATACTAAACGAGCTGCGCCGAACGCTGATCCAGGCAGCCGCAGCCGCGCCCGGGAAGGAGGCTGTGCCGTGGCCGATGATCGGGGCTCGCCGGAATCGCGGCGAGAGCGCCCGGCGGGAACGGGCGGCCAGGAGGACGGCTCACGGGCCGCAGCGGAAGCCAGCCCGGCGGACGGGGCCGGCCCGGCGGACGGGGCTGACGCGGCGGGCGGGCCGGGCCGGCTGCTCGCCGACCTGGCCGGCCTGCGCCGCCAGGCCCGGACGGTCCGGCACGGGTACTGGTTCCCGCTGGTCTTGTTCGGCCTGCTCACATGCGGAGCCGCGCCGCTGTATGTGGCGGCCGCGGCGCCGCGGGACACCTCCGGTGCCTACGCCACGGGGCGCGGGCCGCTGCTGCTCAATGGCTTCCTCCCGGGCGGCGGTTTCTACATCGGCTGGTACTGGGCGGCCGCGCTGGTCGGCGGCTACCTGCTGACGGTGGCCTGGTACCGCTGGCATGCCCGGCGGGCGGGCGTGGCGACCCCCGCCCGCGGTTACCTGATCACCGGCGTGGTGCTGACCGTGCTGGTGCTGGTGATCCCCCCGCTCACCGTGTGGGTGCCCGCGCTGTCGTGGATATGGCTGCCGTTCGGGGACGTGTGGATCAGAGGCACGCTGGCGTTCCTGATCATCGCGGCGGGCCTGTGGATGCTGGCCCGGGTCGAGCGCAGCCGCGCCCTGGCGGTCATCGCCCTCGTCTATACCGGCGCGGCCCTGCTGTCGAGCCTGTACAACGTGGAGAACATCGCGTTCAGGCTGGGCTGGAACCCCGGCCGGAGCGCCTTCGCCTGGCAGCTGACGGTCCTGCCGAACGTCCTGCTGCCCGCCGCCGTCCTGCTCGCCGGCGGGTGCGGCGCGTTCCTCGCGCAGCGCGCCAGGCGGAGCACGGCGTGAGCGGAGCCCGGCCCGGGCCCCTGGCGCCCGGTGAGCCCGCGCCGGCCCCGCAGGCGGCCGGTCCCGGCGCGCATCCGACCAATGGGCTCGACGACACGGTCCACCAGCGGCACCGGCTCGGCATCCTCACCATCACCGCGGAGGCGCGGGCCGAGTTCGGCTATCTGCGCGGCGCGCTCGGCCTCACCCCCGGCAACCTGTCGCGGCACCTGACCGTGCTGGAGGAGGCCGGCCTGGTCCAGGTGGAAAAGGGCTACCGGGGGCGCCGTCCGCGTACCTGGGTGCGGATCACCGGCCGGGGACGGGCCGCCCTCGCCGCCGAGCTCGCCACCCTCACCGAACTGGTCAACCGCCACGGCGGCACGCCGGCGGAGCAACCCGGACCGGCTTGACCCCAGCGGGCATCGTGATCCGCGCGGGCCCGCGCCGCCGGCCCAGGTGAAGCCAGCTACCCAGGACCGCCCCGCTTGCTTGGCATCCGTTGCGGGCCGGTATCGGTTCGGCTACGAATCAAGACGGGTCTTGCCTGGCACGCCGACCTGGCCTTGAATTGGGGTTCACAAAGTGGCTATATCGGCATCGTGAGCAGGGCAAGCGCGATGAATGATGGTTCATCGACTGAGGCGGTGCTGCCCCCGCCCGGCGGGCGCGCGGACGTGCTTGAGGTCCGCGACGTGACGGTCCGGTTCGGCGGCCTCACCGCGCTGGATGCCGTCACACTCAGCGCCGCCCCGCGCCAGGTCACCGGGATCATAGGCCCGAACGGGGCCGGCAAGACCACCCTGCTGAACGTGCTCTGCGGCTTCGTCCGGCCCGGCTCCGGGGACGTGAGCCTCGGCGGGACGGCATTGACCGGGCTGCCCCCGCACCGGCTGGCCTCGCTGGGGATCGCCCGCACGCTGCAGGGCGTTGGCCTGTTCCGGCGGCTCACCGTGCTGGAGAACGTGATGGCCGGCGCCACCCGCCACGCCCGGGCCGGGTTCTGGCCGGCGCTGCTCGGCCTGGCCCGCTCCGACCGCGACGAGCGGGCGCTGCGGCAGCGCTCGCTCGCCGCGCTCGACCGGGTGGGCATCGCGGCCCACGCCGGGCAGCTGCCCGACCAGCTCGCCTACGGCCTGCGCAAGCGGGTCGCGCTCGCCCGCGCGCTCGTCGCCGGGCCACGGGTGCTGCTGCTCGACGAACCGGCCAGCGGGCTGTCCGAAGCCGAGCTCCCCGAACTGGGGGACCTGATCACCCAGCTCGCGGCCGACGCCACGGTGGTCGTGGTCGAGCACCGGATGGACCTGATGATGTCGGTCTGCCAGGCCATCGCCGTGCTCGACTTCGGCAAGCTCATCGCGCACGGTACGCCGGCGGAGGTCCAGGCCGACCCGGCGGTCACCGCCGCCTACCTCGGTGCCGAAGATCCCGGCGGCGACGATCCCGGTAAACCGGCCGATGGCTGACCAGCCGGCGCTCGCGGTCGAGGACGTCGTGGCCGGGTACGGCGGCGTCCTCGCCCTGCAGGGCGTCTCCCTGTCCGTGCGGCCGGGCACGATCACGGCCGTCCTGGGCGCGAACGGCGCGGGCAAGACCACCCTGCTCACCACGATCTCCGGTTTCGTCCGCCCACGCCAGGGCCGGATCACCCTGGATGGCGCCGATCTGACCCGCCGCCGCCCGGAGGAGATCGCCCGCGCCGGGCTGGCGCACGTCCCGGAGGGACAGGGCGTGATCACCGAGCTGACGGTGGAGGAGAACCTGCGGCTCGGCGCCCTGTGGCGGCACGGCCACACCAGCCGCGCGGAAGCGCTGGCTGATGCCTACCAGCGCTTCCCGCTGCTGGCCTCGGCGCGGGGCCGCAGCGCGGGCACCCTGTCCGGCGGGGAGCGGCAGATCCTGGTGATCGCCCGCGCGCTGATGGCCCGCCCCCGGGTACTGCTGCTGGACGAGCCGTCGCTGGGCCTGGCGCCGAAGATCGTCGCCCAGGTCATGGGCCTGATCCGGCGGCTGCGCGACGATACCGGGCTGACCGTGCTGCTGGTCGAGCAGAACGCCCGCAGCGCGCTGGCCATCGCCGACCGGGGGATCGTGCTCAACCTCGGCACGGTGGTCGCCGCCGAGGACGCGGCGGTCCTCGCCGCCGACGTCGGTCTCCGCCAGCACTACCTCGGGTTCTAGGCGTTCTTCGGGAGGTTGCCACAGGTGCGGGAATTCATCCAGTTCACGCTCGGCGGCATCAGCTTCGGCATGGTCTATGCGGCGATCGCGCTCTCCCTGGTGCTGATCTGGCGCGGCACCCGCATCCTCAACTACTCCCAGGGCGCCATGGCCATGTTCACCACCTACATCGCCTTCACGGTCATCGGCCACACCGGCAACTACAGGGCCGGGTTCGCGGCGGCGCTGGCCGCCGGGCTGGTACTCGGCGCAGTGATCGAGCGGACGGTCATCCGCCCGGTGGAGAACAAGCCGCCGCTCAACGCGATCGTGGTGACCATCGGCCTGCTCGTCTTCCTGGAAGGGCTGGCCGGCATCATCTACGGCGGCCAGTACCGCTCCTTCCCGCCCGCCTTCCCGATCACCGGCCTGCGAGCGGGATCGGTCGCACTCGGGATTTCCCGCAACGACGTCTTCGTGGCCGGTGCCGTGCTCGTCGCCGCGCTCGGCCTCGCCGTGCTGTTCCGCTATACCTCGGCCGGGCTGCGGCTGCGGGCGGCCGCCTTCAACGCCTACGCGGCTCGGCTGCTCGGGGTCCGGGTCGGGCGGGTGCTGACCCTGGGGTGGGCGCTCGCCGGGCTGATCGGCGCGCTCGCCGGGGTGCTGGTCTCGCCCGCCACGTTCCTCTACCCGGCCAGCATGGACTCCATCTTCGTGCTCGGCTTCACCGCGGCGGTGATCGGCGGGCTTGACAGCCCGGTCGGCGCCGTCGTCGGCGGCCTCATCCTCGGCGTCGCGCTCAACTACGTCGGCGGGTATCTCGGCTCCAACCTGGTGCCGATCTTCGGGCTCGCCGCGCTGATCGTGATCCTCATGATCCGCCCCTCGGGCCTGTTCTCCGTCGGCACCAGCAGGCAGGTGTGACCATGACGCTGGCGCGCCATGCCGGGGCCGCGATCGTCGCGGCTGCGGTGATCTGGGTGCTGTCCGTCTCGCTCAGCTCGTTCCGCGACTACCAGATCGCGGACATAGCCGTCTACGTGGTCGCCATCGCCGGGCTCACCGTGCTGATCGGCCTGAGCGGCCAGATCTCGCTCGGCAACGGCGCGTTCATGGCCATCGGCGCTTACGCAACGGCGCTGCTGCAGATGCACCTGGGCTGGCCGCTGTGGGCCCTGTTCCCGGCCAGCGCGGCGATCGCGGCGGTGGCCGGGGTAGCGGTCGGCGCCGGCGCCGCCCGGCTGCGTGGGCCCTACCTGGCGGGCGCCACGCTCCTGCTGGCGGTCGCGCTGCCCTCCTTCGCGACCCAGTTCCCCGGCGTGTTCGGCGGCGACCAGGGGCTCTCCGTCTCCGTCACCGCCCCCGCCGCGCTCGGCGTTGCCTTCCCGCCCACCCGGTGGCTGGCCTGGGTCAACGCCGGCACGGCGCTGATCGTCCTGGTCCTGCTGGCCAACCTCGCCCGCAGCCGGATCGGCCGTTCGTGGCAGGCCGTCCGGGACGACGAGGCGGCCGCCGCCCTGGCCGGCCTCAACGTGGCCAGGTTGCGGATCCTCGCCTTCATCGTGAGCGCGGCCTGCGCCGGCCTGGCCGGCTCCATGCTCGCCGTCTACGCCTCCCAGGTCTCCCCCGGCTCGTTCACCGTCACCCTGTCGATCGCACTGGTCACCGGCGCGGTGATCGGCGGCCTGGGCAGCCTGGCCGGGGCGCTGTGGGGCAGCCTCGTCATCGTCCTGCTACCGACCTACGTCACCGACGTGGCCACCAGCCACGGCCTGTCCAGCACGGTCGCCGCCAACATCCCGGTCGCGGCGTATGGGGTGGTCCTCATCGCCGTGATGCTCCTTTTCCCCGACGGCATCCAGGGAGGGCTGCGCCGGTTCTTCGGGCTCAACCCGCCCGCCGCCACAGGCCCGCACACCCGCTTCAACTCCTTGCGCCGGCGTCAGCCGGCCAGCGAACACCAGGAGGAAGGCACTACATGAACAGATCACACCGGGTACACATGAACAGATCACACCGGATACGCACACCCGCCATCGTCGCCGCGGCGGCAGCCGTCGCGATGATCGCCGCCGGCTGCGGCGGCAGTTCGGGCTCGTCCTCGTCGTCCTCCGGCGCCGCGACCGCGTCCGCCCCGGGCATCACCGCGCACCAGATCCTCATCGGCAGCCACCAGCCGCTCACCGGCCCCGCCGCGCCCGGCTACAGCGAGATCGCTCCGGCCGCCAACGCCTATTTCCAGTACGTCAACGCGCACGGCGGCATCTACGGCCGGCACATCAAGTACACCTATCTCGACGACGGCTACGACCCGTCCAAGACCGTGAGCGACGTGCACCAGCTGATCCTCCAGGACAACGTGTACGCGATCTTCGACGGCCTGGGCACGCCCACCCACCTGGCCGCGGTCAGCTTCATCAACTCCAGCAAGGTTCCCGACGTGTTCGTCGCCTCCGGCTGCGACTGCTGGAACAACCCGTCCAAGTACCCGGAGACGTTCGGCTGGCAGATCGACTACGTCCGCGAGGGAAAAATCCTCGGCGCCTACATCAAGCAGCATTTCGCCGGCAAGAAGATCGGCTACTTCTATCAGAACGACGAGTTCGGCCAGGACGGCGTGAAGGGCCTCGACTATGAGATCCCGCATTCGCAGGTCGTGAGCAGGCAGAGCTACGTGACGACCAACGTCAACGTCGGCCCGCAGGTCGCCGCGCTGAAGGCATCCGGCGCCCAGGTCGTGGTGTCGTTCGCCATCCCGGCGTGGAACGCCCTGTTCAAGCTGACCAGCCTCAAGCTCGGCTTCAGCCCCACGCTGGTAGCCAGCAACGTCGGCACCGACCCGGCCACCCTCGGTGGGCTGCTGGAGGCCTACGCCAAGCAGGGCGGCGCCAAGGTCAACGGCAACCAGCTCACGCAGGGGATCATCACCGACGGCTACCTGCCCACCCTGGGCGACACCGGCAACAGCTGGATCGCGCTGTTCAAGAAGGTCCACGACACCTATGACGCCAAGGCGCCTTTCGACGGCAACGCGCTATACGGCGAGGCGGTCGGGTACGCGTTCGTGCAGGCCATGATGAAGGCCGGCAAGAACCCCACCCGGGCCGACCTGGTCAAGGCGATCAACGCGGGGCTGCCCCAGGGCCCGGCGGTGGCGCCCTACGCCTACTCCTCCTCCGATCACGCCGGGGTCACCGGTGCCTTCATTGGCGTGATCAAGAACGGCGCGATCGTCAAGCAGGGCCCGGTCTACGTCACCGACACCAGCCCGACCGGGGCGGTCACCGCGTACACCGGATCCGAGCAGACGGCGCCCGCCACCGGGATGCCGTAAGCAAGCGCCTCGTCGGCGGCAACTATCATGCGCACAGGTGCTGGCCCGCCACCGGACGGATCCCCGGCCGGTGGCGGGCCGGCCCCTGGCACCAGCCAGGTCAGCCGGCAGGCGGCCGCCGCACCAGCCCGTTCCCCGGCACCGGCCGCCCGGCCGGCGTCACGAACGGGGGGTACCGCCGTGACCGTGGCAGCGAACCGCCGGGCCGCCGTGAGCCATGATCAGCCGCCCGCGCAGCGGCTGCTGCGGGCGGCCGAGGAACTGTTCGGCGAGAGCAGCTACCGGCAGGCGACCGTGGCGGGGATCTGCGCCCGGGCCGGGATCGCCACCGGCAGCTTCTACGCCCACTTCGGCTCCAAGGCGGAGGTCTTCGCCGCCGTTGTCCGCCAGATCAACGCCGACCTCCGGCTGGCGATGAGGCAGGCACTGGAGCAGGCGGGCGACGATCAGCGGGACCGGGAGCGGGCCGCCTTCCGCGCCTTCTTCGACATGCTGTCGCAGCGGCCATGGATGGACCGGATCGTGCGGGAGTCGGAGTTCGTCGACCCGGGACTCTTCCGCGAGTACTACGAGCACCTGGCGCGTGGCTACTCCCGCGGGGTGCGCCGGGCCCAGCTCGCCCGCGAGGTGGACGCCAGGTACGACCCGGAGGTGATCGCCTACATCTACACCGGGATCGGCAACTTCATCGGCATGCGCTGGGCCGACTGGACCGCGGGCGGCCGCGTCCCCGAGGACGTCCTCGATGACGTTCTTGAGGTGCTGCGCCGCGGCCTGCCGCCCGAGCCCGCGCCGGAGCCGGATGGCCCCAGTTAGCGATGGCTGGCGCAGGCCCGCCCGGCATCCGGGCCGTATCGTCATAGCCATGGCTGACGGGACTGCGCCCTACCGCACGATCCCCGAGGTTCTCGCCGAGGCGGCCCGCCGTGACCGCGACGGCATCTGGATCCGCAGCGACGAAGGGGCCGTCAGCTTCGGCGGCGCGCTGGCCCAGACGGTGGCCACCGCGCAGGCGCTGCGCGAGGCGGGGGTCCGTCACGGCGACCTGGTCATGGTCACTCTCCGGACCACCCCCTCCTACCTGCTGTGCTGGCTGGCCCTCGCCTCGCTCGGGGCGGTCACCGTCGCCGCCAACCCGCGCAGTTCCCCGGCCGAGCTGGCCGGGCTCGCGCACCAGACCAGCCCCCGCGCCGTCATCACCGATGCCGGCCTGCACCCGCTGATCACCGAGGCGGGCATCGCCGGCCTGCCCGGGCCCGGCGTCCTGGACGCCGGTGAGCTGACCGACGGCTGGGCGGGAGCCCGGCCCATTGGCCCGCCCGGCGCGCCGGCACCCTCCCTGGGAGCCGGCGTCAGCCATGGCGACGTCGCGGTCCTGATCCCGACCTCGGGCACCACGGGGAAGTCGAAGCTGGTCATGCAGACCCATCGGGCCTATGCCATGGCGGGTGAGGGCTTCCCGTACTGGATGGAGCTGACCGCCGCCGACCGGCTGATGACCTCGCTGCCGCTGTTCCACATCAACGCGCCCGCCTACACGATCATGGGCTCGCTGGCCTGCGGGGCCGGACTGATTCTGCTGCCCCGCTTCTCGGCCAGCACGTTCCTCCAGTCGGCCCGCAGGCACGGCGCGACCGAGTTCAACGCGATCGGGGCGATGCTGGAAATCCTCATGCGCCAGCCCGCCCGGGCGGGCGACGCGGACACGCCACTGCGGCTCTGCTACACCGGGCCGGCCCCGGCGCGCGAGCGGCAGGAGGAGATGGAGCGCCGGTTCGGCCTGCGCATCGTGGTGGGCTACGCGATGTCGGAGAGCCCGTACGGGCTCATCTGGCCGCACGGCTCCCGGCCCTACGAGACGCTCGGCAGCCTGCGCCAGCATCCGCGGCTCGGCGTGGTCAACGAGGGGAGGGTGGTCGGCGACGCCGGCGAGGACCTGCCCCCGGGCGAGACCGGCGAGCTGCTGCTGCGCAACCCGGTGATCACTCCGGGCTACTGGGGGATGCCGGAGCTGACCGCCGAGGCCATCACCGGCGACGGCTGGCTGCACACCGGTGACCTGGTCACCGTGGACCAGGCCGGCACGTACACGTTCGTGGCCAGGAAGAAGGAGGTCCTGCGGCGCCGGGGGGAGAACCTCTCCCCCGCCGAGGTGGAGGAGGCGCTCGCCAGCCATCCGTCGGTGCTGGAATGCGCCGTGGTGGGGGTTCCCTCGGATCTGTCCGAGGAGGATGTGAAGGCGTTCGTGGTGCCCACGCCGGGCGCGCAGCTCGACTTCCCGCAGCTGCGCGCGCACGTGGCGGGCCTGCTCGCGGCGTACAAGGTCCCCCGCTACTGGCAGGCACTCGATGACCTGCCCCGTACCCCGACCTCCCGGGTGGCCAAGCACCGGCTCCCGGACGGCCATCCGCCAGGCGAGTACGACGCCGAGGCGGTTTCCTGACCCAGCCCCGTGCGGTCGCTAACAACTTGGGTAATAAAACCAGCCCCGACGGGTGTTTTCGGGCCGACGGGACAGGTGACGCCTTACGGTGATCGTCGTGACTCTCACCATGTACGACTCGACCAACGTGGGCACGCTCCCGCCCGGCGCGGACGCCTACGCGGGTTATGTCCAGGGGGCCTTTCTGACCTTTCCGGCGCTCCAGCGGCTGTTCGCGGCCAGCGGCGCTCACCTGCTGTCCATTGCCGTCTTCGCGTCCGGCGATGCCGACTGCCTTGACATCGAATCGAGGGACGCGACGATCGCACAGGCGCCCGGATGGGTGAAGCGGCAGCTGGCGCGCGGCGCCCACCGGCCGTGCCTGTATACCTCGGTCAGCAACATGGACGCCCTGGTGACGACGCTCGGCGGGGCCGGGATCTCGCGCGCCGAGATCCGGCTCTGGTCAGCCCATTACGGGCAGGGAAAGCACATCTGCGGCCCCGGCTCCTGTGGCCTGACCGGCCACGCCTGCGACGGTACCCAGTGGACCGACGCCGCGCTCGGCCGCAGCCTGGACGAGTCCGTCCTGCTCAGCGACTTCTTTTCGCTATCGGCCCCCGCCACCCAACTCATTGTGGAGGAATCCATGCTGCTCAAGACCGGCGCGGGGACGCTTACCCCGGTGGCCATTCCCCATGGCGCTACACACGTCCGCCTGCTGGCACAGGACACAGCCACCGTGGGGGTCCTGTTCCACAATCACGGGACCACCAACCTGGACCTGTCGTGGGTCGCCGGGTCACAACGGCTGGCGGTACCCCAGGGTGTTTTCGCCGCCCTGGTGCAGCGGGTCGACGCGGGCACCGGAGACGTCTCGCTGGTCTGCGAGTAACCGTCGGCGCCGAGCAGGCCCCGGCCACCGCCGGGGCCTTTGTCTGGTGGCCGGTCAGATCCGGTAGAAGAGATTCAGGAAGCGCTCGGCCAGCGCCTGGTCGCCGCGGGCGTTGCCGCCGTTGATGCGGCCGAACGCGGTGAGCACCATGCCGCCTGCGTCGAAGTCGATCACGGCGGGCAGGTCGTCGACCTCGCCCGGCTCGTAGGACATGCCCTGGTCGGAGATGCTGACCCGGTAGCTGCCCGCGTTGCGCCCGCTGATGGTGATGCCGATGGTGAACGGGCTGAGATCGGCGCTGGCCCGGATGGTGTACTGCCAGATGATGAACATGAACGGCACCAGCAGGTCGGCCGCGTCGGCGGACAGGGCGTGCGCGCGCCCGACGCCCTCCCGGATGTCCCACGAGTGCACCCCGTAGTCCATCAGCTGGCCAGCGGCGTAGATGAAGGCCGGCACCGGACCCATGTAGACATGCGGGATCATGAGGCCGCCCCACTCCTCGGCGGTGAGCGGCTCAAAAATGCCCATCATCTTGTCGAGATCGGCACGGATGCGGCCCATCATCTCGGCCTGCGGGACGCCGCGGAACGCCCGTCCCCCGTCGCCGGCCAGCTCGTGCATGACGGGCAGCCCGTGCGCATCGGCGGAGCCGCCCGCCCGGGCGGTCTCGAATGACTTGAAGTAACCCTCGGTGGTGTCGACCAGGTGACCGATGATGTCGCGGACCTGCCAGTCCGAACACGCGGTAGGAGCCTCCCAGGCGCCCGGTGCCTCGGCCATCGCGAACATGCGTTCCGCCTCTTCGCGGACGACCCGGAGGATGGTGTCCTTCCCCTCATAGGTCATCGCATTCCACGCGCTCATTGTGGTCCCTCTCCTCGTATGAGCGCCCCGTTCGGCCCGGAGGGCCAGCCGTGACGCGCAGGCCGGAAGCGGTGCCGCCGGGGTGGCCAAGCACCGCACAACAGTTCACATCACGAACCTCAGCGCACCACGCGCCCGCATGTCAATGCTTTCCAGCTCTTCGGTGTCAAGCGGGCAGAGGTCCGGTCGGCAACCGTCCCCGACGGGCCCCGCTGGCACGTTGACCGGCGCGCAGACCAACGCAGCGTGCCGCATCGACCGCGGGTATCGGTCTGGTTACGGTCGGGTGATGACCGGCACCAGAGCGGGTGCGGGCCTACATCAAGATCCGCAAGCACGCCGGCCGGGGACCGGCCTGAGCCGCCTCACGGCTACTATCGCTACTTGTATTGGCGCTGTCGATGCGCAACATGCAAGGCAGCCAACGCAGCCAACGCAGCCAAGAGCGCTCGGCTGCGCGAGCAGAGACTCCAGGCCAGGGAGCGGAGTCGCGCCCTGGGCGGCCAGACGGTACCCTCGGATCGACCCGATCTGGGGTAGCTCAATCGGCAGAGCATCCGGCTGTTAACCGGGTGGTTGAGAGTTCGAGTCTCTCCCCCAGAGCCAACCGGCGCGCTTTCGGTGTGACGCGTAGATGACGGGGGCATGGCCTAGGAGTACGCCCACCTATCCGGGGGAAGTCGACCCCGCAGGTTTACTCGCGGAAGTGGGGTGCCAGGATGCGGTACCGATTCGTGTTCATCGTTGGCGTCGGAGTTGGCTTCGTGCTGGGCGCCAGGGCAGGCCGGGAACGCTACGAGCAGCTGGTCAAGGCCACGCGCAAGGCGAAGGACAGCCCAGCCGTGCAGCAGGCGGCAGGTGCCATCCAGGCCCAGGCGGCCGGTCTGGTCAAGACGACCAAGGGCAAGCTGTCCGATCAGATGCCCAAGCTGACGGAGACCGCGCGCAGCACGGCCAAGACCGCGCGCAGCAAGATGGAGACCACCCTTCACGACCATGGCGTGGGGGGCAAGAACAGCCACAGCGGGCCGGCGCCCGGCGGTAATGGCGGTCGCTACACGTCGGCGCCGGACACACCGGGCGGAACGGCGAGCTGACCCGCCCGCGGCGGTCCCGGCCGGGCCGGCCCGGCGCTTGCCCGCCGGGCGAACGACACCGGGGTGCCGGCCGGCCGGCCAAGCCGGTGCTGTCATAAGATCAGCCGCATGAGCCCGCTCAACGGGGTACTGACCGAAGCCTGGGCCCTGTACCGGCGGTACGCTGCC
>DATINY010000264.1:0-5557 GCA_035473755.1 Streptosporangiaceae bacterium | reverse complement strand
GTGTTGCGCGCCGCGCTGGCCGACCGCATCGAGGACCAGCTGGCCGATCTGCTCACCAAGGCCGAGGAGATCCTTAAGGAGAACCGCCTCGGGGTGCTCGCGCTCGCCCACGCCCTGGAGACCCACAAGACCCTCACCGGTGATGACGTGCTCGCCGTGCTGGAACACCGGCAGGGCCCGCTCATCGACGGCAGGCCGTACGGGGATGTGGCCTTCGTGCAGCGGCTCGAGGAGTACCACCGGGGCGCGGCGGTTGCGCACCGTGAGCACAGCACGGTGCCGCTGAGCATGCCGGCTGCCCCCAAGCCGATCTGGGATTCGGTGGGGGTGGCGGCCACGCCGATCACACCGGCCACGCCGAACGGCCCGGCGCCGAACGGCCCGGCGCCGAACGGGCCGATGCCGAACGGCCCGATGCCGAACGGGCCGAACCCGGACCAGCTGGGCTCCTGACCCGGGCCATCTGGGCGTAGCGATGCGCGCCGCCTACCGGGTCCGGCTGGTGGCCAACCTGGTCAACGGGTCGACCCTGGCCGGCCTGCTGGTGGCGGCCGCCGGGCGGGCCAGGCTGGGCCCCGGCCGTGACGGTCTGCTGATCGGGGAGCGGTACCGGCTGCCGGTGCCGCCCGCGCCCGCGTTCACGCTCGGGAACGTCATCATGACGCGCATCGAGCGGGACGCCCTGCTCGGGCACGAGGCGCTGCTCGCGCACGAGGCGCGCCACGCGACGCAGTTCGCCTGGTGCGCCGGCCTGGTGATGCTGCCGCTGTACTTCACGGCGGCCGGGGTGTCCTGGGTGCTGACGGGCGACTTCGGCTCCCGCAACATCTTCGAGCGGCGGGCCGGGCTCGCCGACGGCGGGTACACCGACCGCCCGCTGCGGCCGGCCCTGGCCCGGTGGGCGGCCACGGCCCGGCCCGGCCGGCGCAGCCGGGCATGAGGTTCCACCGGCTGAAGGTGCTGCGCCGCCTGCCTCACCCGGGCCGCGGCTTCACGCAGGGACTGATCCTGGCCGGCGGCGCCGTGTGGGAGAGCACCGGGCTGTACGGGCAGTCGTCGCTGCGCCGGTACCGGCTCGGCGCGGGGGAGTGGGAGGCGTGCGCCCCGCTGCCGCCGGAGCTGTTCGCCGAGGGCATCTGCCTGGCGGGTGAGACCATCTGGCAGCTCACCTGGCGGGAGCGGACCGCACTGCGTTGGCACCCGGGCACCCTGGCCCTGCTGGAGACCATCCCTTACAACCGGGAGGGCTGGGGCATCTGCAGCACCGGTGAGCACATCCTGACCAGCGACGGCAGCGGCGAGCTGGTCAGGCGGGACCCGCGTACCCTGGCGCCGCTCGAGGTCATCCGGGTCCGTTGCGAGGGCGAGCGGGTCGGCGGGCTCAACGACCTGGAATGGTCCGGCGGCCGGGTCTGGGCCAACATCATCACCCGGCCCTACCTGGCCGGGATCGACCTGGGCAGCGGCGAGGTCACCGACATCGTCGACGCCCACCTGGGCGAGCATCACTGGGCCGATCCGCAGGCGGTGCTGAACGGGATCGCCGCGCTGCCCGGGCCCTCCGGGCCCGGGCGGACGGCGGACGCGGGGGAGCCCACCGAGTTCCTGCTCACGGGCAAGGGCTGGCGCTTCCTCCATCACGTCCGCCTGATCGGGGGCCGTCACCGCAGGCAGCCGGCCCGGCTGCTGCTGCCGGCCGAGTGACACCCCCTAGCCGCGCACCGCCTGCTCGAGCACGGCCCCAGCGGCGAGCAGGCGCTCCTCGCCGCCGGGCGGCCCGATCAGCTGGACGCTGGCCGGCAGCGGGCCGCCGGCCGGCACTGGCAGCGCCAGCGCGGGCAGGCCCGCCAGGTTCACCGGCGAGGTGAGCCCGCGGATCCGGAGCAGCGCCCGGGCGTCGCCGAGCGCGGGCGGGAAGCCCAGCAGCGTGGGCAGGGCGAGCAGGTCGACCCGGTCCCACAGCTCCGCCAGCGCCGCCCGCCAGAGCGGTGCCTGCTGCCGGGCCCGGCCGAGCGCGGCCGGGGTGGTCTCACTGGCCGCGCGCAGCCGCTGCAGCACGTCGCGGCCGATCTTGCCGGGCGCGGACCGGGCCAGCGCCGCGTTGCTCTCCCACGCCTCGGCGTCGAGCACGGTCATGGCGGCGTTCATCGCGGCGTCCAGCCCGCGCAGCACCACCGGTGAGATCCGCCACCCGGTGGCGGCGAGCGCCGCGTCGACCGCCGCGGAGATGACCGGGTCGGCCGCCATCGCCACCCGCCCGACCACCGCGGGCGGGCCGGCGGACACGGTGAATCCCGGCTCGAGCAGCGCCATCCCCACGGTCAGGCCGGCCA
Source organism: Streptosporangiaceae bacterium (assembly GCA_035473755.1). GTDB lineage: Bacteria > Actinomycetota > Actinomycetes > Streptosporangiales > Streptosporangiaceae > UBA9676. The sequence goes on along the minus strand of DATINY010000264.1, from coordinate 3,224 downwards.
CATCGCGCGCCATCGGCCCGACCGTGTCCAGGCTCGGCGCGAGCGGCCGCACCCCGGCCAGCGGGATACGGCCCCACGTGGTCTTCAGGCCGGCCACCCCGCAGCATGCGGCGGGGATCCGGATGGACCCGCCGGTATCCGAGCCGTAGGCCACGTCGGCCTGCTCGGTGGCCACGGCAACCGCCGACCCGCTGGACGAGCCACCCGGCACCAGGCCGGGATCGAGCGGGTTGACCGGCGTCCCGAACGCCCGGTTGATCCCGCTGATGCCGTAGGCCAGCTCATGGAGGTTGACCTTGCCCGCCAGGCACGCCTCACCGCGGGCGATCGCGGCGCGCAGGCCCGCCAGGCAGGCCGCGTCGGCGGCGGCCGGCCGGGCCTGGTCCGCGACGGCCCGGCTCCCCGCCGTGGTGGGCAGGCCGGCCACATCGATGAGGTCCTTGATCGCGACCCGCAGCCCAGGACCCGGCGCGGCTTCCTTCAAGATCCACGTGGACATAACCGATCAGTGTGGCAGGGTACGTCCCATCCTTCATCGTGCACCTCCGCGGGCCCCGGCGCGACCGCGCAACGGATCGCCGGCAGCGGGGCGATAGCGAGGAGGTGGGCGCGAATGGCCGCATTGCCCCGGTCATCCCCGTTGGCCAAATTGGCCAGGCCGGCCGCGGCCACTGGCTTCGCGGCCGGCCGGTGGGCGGGATGGCGGATCGCTATTCTTATGCGATTGTAGCCGGTTTGCATTGGCGAATATTCGCAAACGCGGCTCTATTGCACGGCTGCCCCCTGCGGGCACGTTCTGGCGTGATCATCATTCAGGGATCACACACGTATCACGGTCACCCTGCGTCAGGTGATCGGCGCGGGATGACCGCGCGGAGTTTAGTTACCGGCACGTAGCGTTTCCGGACGGGCCGCCGCGGCCGGCGCCGTCTGCGCGCTGCCGCTCTGGCCAGGTCGGCTAGCAGTGCAAAGGGCGATTCCCCGGCGGTTAACGGCGCGATAGCCGTAGACTCCAGATTCAAACAGCAACTGCTGGGAGCGGAGAAAACGGAACCCCTGGCAGCGATGGTAGCGATGCATACGCGCGTCACGGTACGGGTGGCAGTTCAGTCGCCGAGACGGTTGCTTCGCGACGCCCTGGCCGCCTGTCTCGCCGTCCGGCCGGATGTGGCCGTGGTGGGGCGGGTGGCAGAACCCGATGGCATCCTCGCCCTCTGCGAATTGCGGCGGCCCGATGTTGTGATCCTCGACGCCGGGCAGCGGCTGGGCGACATGGCCGGGCGGGTGAGCGCGCTGGTGCACCGCTTCCCGGACCTGAACGTCATCGTGACCTATCGCGATGCGTCGGAACAGGACGTTGCCGCCGCCTGCCGGGCCGGCGTTTCCTCGCTCGTGCCCGAATCGCGCGGCCTCACCGCGGTGCTGGCGCTGCTCCGCCGGAAGAAGGGCGACCACGCGCGGGAGGCCCGGCGTGAGCGCGGCGGCCTGACGGACCGGGAGCACGAGATCGTCGTCCTGACCGGCTCCGGTCACAGCGTCACCGAGATCGCGGCACTGCTGGGGATCAGCCCGCTCACGGTGGAGAACCTCAAGCGCCGCGTCTACGCCAAGCTGGACGTGAGCAGCGGGGCGCATGCCGTGGCCCGGGCCGCCTCGCTCGGCATGCTGGAGCGGGCAACCGCCGCCGCGCCGCGGCGGCACCAGGCCGACGGAGGCGGGGGCGTCCTCGCCGTGGTGGCCGGGCGGCCCGGCCCCGACCTGGACCGGGTTGTGGTCGTCCTGCTCGGGAACAAGCTTCCGTTCGTGCTCATCCGGCGGCCGGGGCCGGTGGCCGACACGCACTGGGCCCGGTGGCACCGCGGGCCGATCGTGGCCGCGCTCGTCGACCCGGCGCCGTCCGACTGGGATCTGGTCGTGGAGATGGGCATCCCGGCCGTCCTGGTGCACAGCCAGCCCCTCGGTTCCCCCGACCTCGCCGAGGCGCTGGCCAACGGCGCCAGCGCGCTGGTCGCCGCCGACCGGGTGAACGACCACTTCCTGCCCGTGCTCCGGATGGTGGACCAGGGATACCTGGTGGTGGATTCCATGCCGATGCGGCCGCTCATCGGCGTGGTGCAGGCCAGGTGGGACGAGCCGGGCAACGGGACCGGCGGGCTGCCCGAGCTCACCTCGCGCGAAAGCGACATCCTGCAGTCGCTGGCCAGCGGCCACTCGATCCGGCAGACGGCACGGGCGCTCGGCATCGCCCCCAAGACCGTCGAGAACGTCCAGACGCGGCTGTTCCGCAAGCTCGGCGTGCGCAACAGATCGGGTGCGCTCACCGTCGCCGACGCGTTCGGCCTGCTGCCCATGCCCACGTCGGAGGGGACCCCTAGGGGTCTCCCGTCCCCTTCAGGGAAGTCCGTCTCTACCCAGGAGTGACGGCCGCTCCTAGTGTGCCAGCAGGGGTATCTAGCCTTACCCGCTCCTCCTCGCGCCCGGGCCCGAGTCCTGGCCCTGAATGGCGCCCCCCGCTACAGGAGGCTCAACTCATGGACGAGTCCAACGATCCCGAACTCAGCGTTGGCGGAACCAGCCACGCCGGAGGCAAGCGCCAGGCCGGAGGCACCAGCCCGGCCGGGAAGCACCAGGCCGACGGCCCGCGGTCCGTCAGGAAGGGGTTTTCCCGGCGCAAGATGCTGATTTCCGGCGGCGCGCTGGCGGCTGGCTTCGCCGGCCTCGAGACGCTGCGGAGCCTGGCGGTCACCCCGGCCCGCGTCGCCAGCCCGGCTTCGGCGTCACTGGCGAATGTGAAGAGCGCCAGGCCGGACCTGCCTGAGACGCAGTTCAACATCGGCGCGTTCACCGCCCCCGCGATGACGATCAACGGCGTCATGGTGGGCATGCCGCCGGTCTTCACGCTGTTCGCGACGGCTACGCTGATGTCCGCGCCCAGCGGGGAGGATCAGGACGAGCTCGCCCACGCCCTGGACCGGATCGAGGAGGCGTACCAGTTCTCGCCGGCGGGCGTGTTCACGTTCGTGTCGTACGGGCTGCCCTACTTCGCCCGGTTCCCGGGCAAACTGTTCGACGCCAAGGTGCCGCGGCTGCTTTCCGACGAGACCCGGTTCGCCCTGGAGGAGGCCGTGCCGTCGCCGACCGACGTCAGCCCGGCCAATCCCGGCATCACCAAGAAGACGTACAACGTCCCGGTCGTGATCGAGGCGAACGACCTGCTCTTCACG
>DATINY010000263.1:0-7008 GCA_035473755.1 Streptosporangiaceae bacterium | reverse complement strand
CGCCGTTCGTCACCGGAGAGGTCCTGCACATCGACGGCGGCCGAACCGCCGGTCACTGAGCTGCCCGATGCCGACTACCTCAGGAGCGCGACATGGAAGGTGACGCCCAGGTCAGGGCAGGGATCATGGACCATTGGCGGGCCTCCGAGCGGGGGGACAGCGCAGCCGAGCACGCCATATACGCGGCGGACGCAATCCTGGATTACCCGCAATCGGGGGAAAGGTTCCGCAGCCGCGCGACCATCGCGGCGCAGCGCGGCGGCCATCCAGCGGAGCGGCACTTTACCGTGCTCCGGATCACCGGCAACGGGGATATATGGGTGAGCGAGTGCATTATCAGCTACGACGGCGTGCCCTCCTACTCGGTGAGCATCATGGAGTTCTCCGGCGGCCTCGTCGCCCATGAGACCCAGTACTTCGCCGACCCCTTCGACCCGCCCCCCTCGCGGGCAGCGCTGGCCGAGCAGATGCCGGACGACCGCTCAGGCTGAGGCGGACAATCGCGAATCGGCTCGGTAATTCCACGGACTCAGGCGCCTGCCCGGCGAGCCGCTGGCGGGGGAAACGGCGGAATGTCCCGTAGTTCACCCGATAGCTGCCCGGGGCCGGGTGGTCTTAGCGTCAAGTCATGCCTCACGCCTCAAGGCCCGTTCCTGCGGCCATCGACGTCCCACCCGCGGCAAGGATGCCTGCCGGGTTCGCCCCGGAAGAGGCGCCATGACCTCGCGGCGCGGCGTGGGGGTCACGCCGATGGAGACCCGGCGGGATGTCATCGTCCGGGCCGCTCTGCTCGCCGACGAGCTGGGATATGAGACCTTCGCGGTGCCCGAGGGATGGGGGCTCGACTCAACCCCCGTTCTGACTGAAATCGCATTGCGGACCGCCCGCATCCAGCTTTCCTCCAGCATCCTGTCCATCTGGGGACGCACCCCCGCGACGATCGCGATGACCGCCGCCACCCTCCACCAGGTCTGCGGAGGGCGTTACGCGCTGGGCCTCGGCGCCAGCACCAGCGCACTGGCCGAGGGATTCCATGACACCCCGTTCGAGCACCCGGCCAGCAAGCTGCGCGACGTCCTGATCGAGGTCCGTTCGCTGCTCGCCGGCCAGCCCGCCCGGCTTCGCCGTGCCACCGGCGCGCGTCCGCTGCGGCTTGGCTTGCCGCCCGTGCCCGAGGTGCCGATCTGGGTCGCCGCGCTCGGCCAGCACACGACCAAGGTGGCCGCCGAGCTCGGCGACGGCTGGATCCCCGCGCTGGTCGTCCGCGACAGCCTCCCGTTCTGGGCGGGTCAGCTGAATCGCTTGCGCGAAGCCGCCGCGCCGCGGGCGCGGGCGCTCACGGTGGTGGCGGGGCCCATCACCACCGTCGACGAAGACCCCAGCGCGGCAAGAGATATCGCCGCCCGGTGCACCGCCTGGTACCTGGCCTCCATGGGGGGTGTCTACGCGCGGTCGGTGTCCGGCCAGGGTTATGCCAGCGAGGTCAGCGCCATCATCGCCGCGAACCCGCGCCCCAGTCCCCGGCACGGGACCGTCCCCGGACAAGCCCAGCCCGTCCTCGACCAGCTCGCCGCCTACGGAACCTGCGATCAGGTCAGGGAGCAGCTCAAGCTCTGGGATCGCTCAGCCGACATTGTCATGATCCTCTTGCCACCGGGCATGCCGTGGTCCTCCATTGAGGCCACCCTCCGGGCAGCAGCGCCCGACGCCCGTTTCCCGGGTTGAGCGATTTCATCGCCGGCCCGGCACGGTGCGGCGCCTGCGGTGCTACCTGACCGGTGCCGGTGCCGATACCCGGTCGATGGCAGCGGACTCTTCCTCTCTGAGTTCCAGCGCGAGGGCGGCCGAGTTCTCCCTGATGTGTTCGGGCCTGGTCGCTCCCGGGATCGGGATCACATGATCGTCTCGCTTCAGCAGCCAGGCGAGCGCCACCTGGGCAGCGGTTGCGCCCCGGGCTGCCGCCACGTCCCGCAGCGTGCCCGCCAGCGCGGACCGGCCCGGGCCGGTGGATGAGCCCGAGCCGAGGACACCCCCGCCGATCGGCCGGTAGGCGACCAGTGCCACATCCATCCGCCGGCAGGCGTCCAGGACGCCGTTGGTCTCCGGCTTGCGGTGCAACAAGCTGTACTGAACCTGGTTGGCGGCGAGCGGTATGCCGTAACGGGCCAGTACGTCAGCCGCCTTCCGCATCTGCGCCGCCGTGCAGTTGCTGATCCCCACGGCCCGGATCTTCCCTGCCTTGACCGCGCTGGCCATCGCCCTCATCCAGGCACCCACACCGAGCGGGGAGTAAGGGAAGTGCAGGTAGTACAGGTCAAGCGAATCGCGGCCGAGCCGCTCCAGCGTCTTGTCCAGCGCCGACGCGAACTGGCCCGCGGTAACCCGGTACGGGAGCGGCGCGAACTTGCTGGCTATCAGGACCGGCCGCCCGTCCTGCTGGGCAGCCTCGCCGAGGGCCGTCTCCGACCGGCCGCCGCTGTACACCTCCGCGGTGTCGAAGAAGCCCGTCCCCGTGTCCAGCGCCGCCGCCAGGGTGTCCCGCAAGCGGGCCTGGCCGGACCCGCTGACATTCCACCGGTTGGTGCCAACCCCGACCGCCGGCACGTCAATGCCGGATCTGCCCAGCGGCCGCCTGGTTCCCGATTCGCTCATCGGCCGCCAGGCTATTGGCGGCCGGCCGGTGGCGCAACGCCCCGCAGCGCCCGGCCGGAGCCCTCGCCGCCGCAAGCCGCGCACGGCGGCCGGCTCATCGCCGGGCACACGCGCCGGGGCGCCGGGCGTCCCGGGCGGCGTAGCGTGATCCCGCTGCCGCGGCACGCACCACTGACTGGGGAGCTCGCCGTCATGAGCCAAAGCACCGATACCATTCCCGGCCGGTTCGCCGGGAAGACCGCGATCGTCACCGGCGCGGGCTCGGGCATCGGCCGGGCCACCGCGCTGCGGCTGGCCCGCGAGGGCGCGACCGTGGTCGCGGCCGACATCTCTGAGGCGCGGCTGGAGGAGCTGGCCGCCGGGAACCCGGGCCTGGTGCTGATCCCGGTGACGGCCGACGTGGTCACCAGCGACGGCGTGGCGGCGGTGGCCGCCAGCGCCGGCGGCCGGGTGGACGCGCTGGCCAACGTGGCGGGGATCATGGACGGTTTCCTGCCGCCGGCCGAGATCGACGACCAGACCTGGGAGCGGGTGTTCGCCGTCAACGTCACCTCGATGATGCGGCTGACCCGGGCGGTGCTGCCGATCATGCTGGAGGCGGGCGGGGGCGCGATCGTGAACGTCTCCTCCGAGGCCTCGCTGCGGGGCTCGGCCGCCGGCGTGGCCTACACCGCCTCCAAGCACGCGGTGAACGGGCTCACCAAGAGCACCGCGTTCTTCTACCAGAGCCGGGGAATCCGCGCCAACGCCGTCGTGCCCGGCGGCGTGATCACTAACATCGAGGGCGCGTTCCGCGCCGAGCAGGCCGCTGCCATCGTGGGCCCGGTCCTGGAGGCCACCCTGCCCTCGGTGGCGACCGCGGAACAGGTGGCCTCAGCCATCACCTTCCTGCTCTCCGGCGACGCGGCCAACATCAACGGCGCGATCCTCCCCTGCGACGGCGGTTGGTCGGCGATCTGAGGCAGCGCCGCCGGCGCGGTCGATAGTCTTAACGGGGATGGCTGCTGGCCTCCCGGTGACGGGGGACCGGCGGGCGGCGGAGAGGTAGCTGGTGACTGCGGAGCCTGCGCTGAGTTTTGCCGGCCTGCTGCGGCGGCTCCGGACGGGAGCCCGGCTGACGCAGGAGGAGCTGGCCGAGGCGGCCGGTGTCAGCCCCCGGTCGGTCAGTGATCTGGAGCGGGGGATCAACCGCACCGCGCGCAAGGACACCGCCCTGCTGCTGGCCGACGCGCTGAGCCTGACCGGGCAGGTGCGGGTGCTGTTCGTGGCGGCGGCGCGGGGGCGAGCGCCCGCTGCGGATGTGCTCGCGGCCGGGGGCGGTCCCGCGGAGGGCGGCGGGTCGGTAGCGGCAGCGACCCGGACGCTGCCGCGTGATATCGGCAGCTTCACTGGCCGGGAGGCTGAGCTGAGCCGGCTGCTGGCGGCGCTGTCCGGTGCGGCCGGGGACGGCGGGCTGGCGGGGATCTATGCGATCGACGGGATGGCCGGGGTCGGCAAGACGACGCTGGCGGTGCACGTCGCGCACCGGCTGGCCGGCGGCTTTCCTGACGGGCAGTTCTTTGTCCCGCTGCACGCGCACACCGCCGGTCAGCAGCCGGTTGACCCGGCCGATGCGCTGGCCAGCCTGCTGCTGACGGCCGGGGTAGCGGCGCAGCACATCCCGCCGGACCTGGAGGCGCGGGCGGCCCTGTGGCGTGACCAGGTCGCGGGGAAGAACATCCTGCTGCTCCTGGATGACGCGGCCGGGCACGAGCAGGTCAGGCCGCTGCTGCCGGGCATCGCCGGGAGCCTGGTTCTCATCACCAGCCGCCGGCGGCTGACCGCGCTCGAGGACGCCACGGTGCTCAGCATCGATACCCTCAACCCGGCTGACGCGGCGGCGCTGCTGTCCAGGCTGGCCGACCGGCCCGACGTGGGCCCGGATGCGGACGCCACGGCCGAGATAGCCCGGCTGTGCGGGTACCTGCCGCTGGCGATCGGGATGCTTGGCCGGCAGCTGAAACACCACCCCGCCCGCGGCGGCCCGGAAGTGGCGGCCGATCTGGCCTCCGCGCGTGACCGGCTGGCCGTCATGCGGGCCGAGAACCTGTCCGTCGCCGCCGCATTCGACCTGTCCTACCGGGACCTGACCGCAGACCAGCGACGGCTGTTCCGCCGGCTCGGCCTGGTGCCTGGCCCGGATATCGACGCCTATGCCGCCGCCGCCCTCGATGAGACCGACGTGGAAACCGCCCGCGGCCGGCTCGACGAGCTCTACGACCATCATCTGATCAGCGAGCCAGCGGCCGGCCGCTACCTGCTGCACGACCTTCTGCGCCAGTATTCCCGCGCGCTCGCCGCGCAGGGCGAACCCGCCGATGCGGGCGCCGCCGCCAGGCTGGTGAACTACTACGCACACGTCGCGGCGGCGGCCAGCAAGTACATCGCCACCTGGACCACGGCCGGTGACCGCCCTCCGCCGGGCGACCCGCCCGGCTCTGCGCCGAAGATAGCCAGCGCCGATGAGGCGGCCGCCTGGCTGGATGCCCAGCGGCCCAACCTGCACGCGGCCGTCGGTTTCGCCGCCGAGGCGATGCCCCGTTATGCCGTGGCGATAGCCACGACGATGGGCGGTTTCCTGCGTTCCCGCGGTCACTGGGATCGGGCCGCGGGCCAGTACCAGACGGCGCTCAGCGCGGCCCACCGCGCCGGGGACCGGCCCGGCCAGGCCGGAACCCTTGATGAGCTGGGGCTGCTGCAGCAGCTGAGGGGGGATTACCCCGCCGCCACCGCTACTCTCGCCCAGGCCGCGGCGCTGTACCGGGACCTCGGCGACCAGCGCGGCCAGGCCCATGCGCTCAACCATCTGGGCCTGGTGCACCAGGACACCGGGGACTACCAGGCCGCCGCGGCCAGCCATCGGCAGGCACTGGCGCTGGCCCGCGCCGCCGGCGACCCGCTCGCCGAGGCCGTCTCCCTCACCGACCTGGGCCAGGTGCAGCAGCTGACCGGGGATTACCCGGCTGCCGTGGCCAGCCACCGGCAGGCCCTGGCCATGTTCCGGAGCCTCGGCTCCCGGTTCGACGAGGCCGATGCCCTTTGCCAGCTCGGCTTCGCGGCGCGCGCGATGGGGGATTACCCGGCCGCGGCGTCCTATCTCCAGCAGGGCCTGGCCCAGTTCCGCGACCTCGGCGACCGGCTCGGCCAGGCCTGGGCACTCCATGGGCTGGGCCACCTGCAGCGGGCGACCGGCGACTATCAGGCCGCATCCGCCAGTTTCAGCCAGGTCCTCCTGCTGTACCAGGACCTCGGCTCACGGCACGGCATAAGCAAGGTCCTGAACAGCCTGGGTGGGCTGTCGCTGGCCACTTCGGCGGCCGAGGAGGCCCGGCGCTACCACGGCCAGGCCCTCGCCATCGCCCGGGAGATCGGGGCGCACGGTGAGGAAGCCGACGCCCTGGCCGGCATCGGCCTGAGCTTCCTGCCCGGCAGCCCCGCCGAGGCCGCGGCGCCCTTGCGGGGCGCGCTCGCGATCTACCAGCGCATCGGATCACCAGATGCTCAGCGCATCGAGGACACGCTGGCCAGGCACGGCCTGGAGGCGCAGCACCTCACCTCGCCCGCCGGGCAGCCAGCCGCCGACGGTCGTCTTCGATGAACGTCACGTCGCCCGGGCCACCGGCCGTTCCGCGAAGCAGGGCCGGGGCATGCAGCAGCGCCCAGAGCCGGACGCCTGCCCGGTAGCGACGGCCCTCACCACCGCTGACCGCCGGCGCACCGGTGTGAGCCCGGCATGTCCGGGAAGCCCGCCAAGCCTGGGTCTCAGTCATCGTCCTTGCCTTCCTGTCTCATCCAGCTGATTCCAGCGTCGCCAGCAGCGACCGCAAGGACCACACGTGCCAGCCCACAGGAGTGCCCACAGGATTGGGCGGGCGGGCGGTCCGGCCGGACGGCCAGGGCCCGGGCAACCTCCGGCACCGGGCCCACGGAGGACGCTTGACGCAACTTGACGGTTGCTATAAAGTAGCAATCAATCAGTTGCTACTGGTGTGGAGGCTGCCATGGCATTTCCCGACCGGATCGAGCGGACCGTGGAGCTGGCCCACCCGCCGGCCCGGGTGTGGGTGGCGCTGACCACGAAGGAGCTGGGTGAGCTGGCCGCCTACCTCGATGCCGCCTGAGGCCGAGGCGGTCGCCGAGCAGGTGTTCGTGGCGCTGGCCGACCCGAGCCGGCGCGCCATTTTGGCCGCGCTGGCCGCGGGGGGGCCGGCGACGGCCACGGACCTGGCCGGGCGGCTGCCGATCACGCGGCAGGCGATCGCCAAGCATCTGGCGCTGCTGGCCGGGGCGGGGCTGGTGCGGGCCGAGCCGGGGGAG